>NZ_JBFAOX010000007.1:0-203798 GCF_040675435.1 Actinoplanes sp. NPDC049598
GGTCGCCGGTCATGCCCTCGGCTTCGTCAACCCGGCCCTCTATGCCCGGGCCGGCACCGCGGCCGTGCACGACGTCCTGCCCGTCGACTCGGCCGGGACACGACAGCGCCGGTGAGACGTTTCAGTCTGCCGCATTCATGTCTGTTACCGGCGGCTACGGTCGATTACTCGACGTTGTCGTTGAGGCCCTTGCGCAGGCAGATGCTCTCTTCCGGGATCGCCGCCATCTTCAGGAAGGTCATGAACGATTCGTCGGTGCTGGCCTCGAGCGCCACCAGGGTGTTGCTCGGGCGCAGGCCGGTGCGAATTGGCTCATGACGTGTCAGAGTCACGATTGATTTCATAGGGACCTCCGTGTCGGTGTGATCTATCGGATATCGAACGCGGCAGCCATAGAATGGATCGGCGCTTGGCGGGTATTGCGGCAGTGCGCTGTCTCGGTAACGGCGAAATGGGATCGCTCGGCGTACCGGTTGGATGCCTGAGCCCCGCGGCACATGTCCCAGAAGGAACAGGTGGTCTCACATTCTGCCAACCCGTGCATGAACTCGGATACGTACTTCACTTCATGGGCGCGGGCGAGCATCGATGGCAGGGACTCGTCCAAAATATTACCCACGATGAAGTCGTCGTAATGCGGAGCCCTCGTGCCCATGAGTTCAGGCGACATGAGAACGACTCGGCCGTCCCACGAGACAGCCGGTCCCGGGTCGTTCGGTGTATCAAGCCAGAGTTGCTTTTTGCCGTTACGCGCTAGGGTAAGGTAATCGACGAGTCGTTGAATTTCACGAACTCGGACGCCGGTTCCCCGGCGTTGGTGCCTCACAACCGCATCCCAGAATCCCGCGACTGCTGACTCGTCGACGTCCGGCCGGGCGATGTTCTGCCCCTCGATCTCTTCGACATTGAAACCGACATGAGAAGCGCCAAGGCTGTCGAAGAAGTCGAGAAGTTGGTTTGGACGCCCGACGGTCTCTGGGGTGACTACACAGATGGCCGAGAACTTGACCTCGCGCTTCTTGAGTGTCTCGATGCCGCGCAAGATATGGTCGAAAAACGGCCGGCCGGCCCAGTTGACGCGGTTGAGATTTGCCTCTCGTGGTCCGTCGATACTGATGCCGACGTTGAAGCCGTATTCGAGGAAGACGTCGCACCAGGCTTCGTTGATCAGCATACCGTTGGTCTGAACGGTGTGGCGAACCCGCCCGGCTCTGCGCAGGGCCTCGAAGGACTCCAGGCGGCGGATGAACTCTGGCACGGGAAGGGCGAGTGGCTCGCCGCCGTGCCATACGACATTGACCGAATGATCGGCGTTCTGGTCCAGAATGCTGGCGGCGACAGCGTCGGCTACTTCCAACTTCATCGAATTACGCGCATCGCGTCCAGGCAGGTAGCAGTAGGTGCAGTTTGCTGGACAATACGTCGTGGGCTGGAGGAAGATTTGAGCGAAGCTTGGACTTACGTACCGTTCGTAGAATCCGCGGTCCGTGCTGATATCCATCGTCGTCCTTATTGGCGTCCGGCTTGTTACCCGATCGGGCCGACAAGTCAGACTCTTCCATGAACGATAGACGATAGTCAACACCGTTATATATGAGGTACGGTCGTCTGGTGCCGAACACCTCCATCGTCCGACTTGGTTGTCTGTGGAAATTCATCAACGGGCGAACAAGCTCTGAGCTGCATTTTTGGCGGATGGTCTGGTCGGCCTCACCGCGTTACACGATGCTTTCGGGACTTCTCGGGGTTGGGCGTGGTGCCGCAGCGTGGGGCCTGATCATCGCGGTTGCCCATGTAGTCGGCGCCGTGACCAGTCGTCAGAGCACGGTATGGGAATGGTTGGCGATTGCGGCCGGCTGTCTGATCGCTGAGCCGCTGGTGACTACGTGGCAGGAGACCAGCACCGCTACGATCCAGGCTAAGTTCACCGAGCAGCAGGCGCTCCTCCTCGCTGACATCGCCCTTTCTCCGCACGGCATCGGTCATCTCGAGGACGACCACACCGTGATGCGACTCGACGAGATCTCCGGGCACGTGCGAAGTCAATTCGGGCTCAACGTCATGTCTGCCGTCTGGTCCGGCGTCGGTTCAGCGTCTGTCGGTGTCGCCGGCTTCATCGCCGTTGGCGGGTGGTCTTGGTGGGCGGCGGTTCTGGCGCTGATCGCGTATCGTGCCACCGCTACAGCCTGGACGGCGTATCTGAACGTCGTCGTTGCCGATGTGATGGAGGGGGGCGGTCCGGACCGCCGGCGGGCGAACTACCTGCGCGGGCTCCCGCTTGCTGCCTCCGCGGGCAAGGAGGTCCGGGTCTTCGGATTGACCCAGTGGCTTGTCGGCCGCTACCGGTCGGCCTGGGCCCAGGCGCAGGCCGGCACTCTGACGCGTCGCCAGCCTGCGTGGCGCCGCTCCATCATCGTGGCCTCGTTGTCTCTGGTCATGCTGACCTGCGTACTCGTCGCTCTGGGTCGAGCGGCGTGGACAGGGTCCGCGTCGGTGGTCACTTTCGTGACGGTCCTTCAAGGGATCGCCCGGATGCAAGGCCTGGGAGCGCAGGGAGACAACAACGTGCAGTCAAAACGGGCCCGGTCCTACGAGTGGGAGCTCCGGCAGTTGCGCCATGAGCACGGTCTTTCCGCTCGGTTGGGCGAGGCCACGCGGCCGGCTTCGGCCGACGTGGATGGTCAAGGCTCAGCGGGGCCATTGCCGATTAGCGTCGCCGATGCCCGCTTCGCGTATCCCCGGTCCGCCAAGCCGGTGTTCGAGCATCTCAACCTCGACATCCCCGCCGCCCAGTCCGTGGCGATCGTCGGGCTGAACGGCGCCGGGAAGTCCACGCTCGTCAAGCTGCTGTGCGGGCTGTATCGAGTCGACAAAGGCTCTATCACAATCGGTGAAGCCGACCCTGGCGTGGACGACGACATTCGTCGCCGGGTGGCGGTCGTCTTCCAGGACTTCGTCAGGTATCCGCTGACGTTGCGGGACAACGTGGCCATCGCCCCGCTTGCCGCTGCACGCCTGCCGGCAAGCGCCGTTGACTCGCTTGCCGCCGAGGCCTTGACAGAGGCGGCCGGTGACGCCGTGCTGCATCGTCTCGACGGTGTGTGGGAGACGATCCTCGATCCCAGCCTGGGAGGGACCGATCTGTCCGGCGGCGAGTGGCAGCGTATCGCCATCGCTCGCTCCTTGGCCGCGGTCCAGGCCGGAGCCGGGCTCCTGGTGCTGGACGAGCCGACCGCCGCGCTGGATGTCCGCAGCGAGGCACAAATTTTCCGTCGCATCCTGGCCGTGACTCGAGGCGTCACGACGATTCTGGTCAGCCATCGGCTTTCCAGCGTGAGACATGTTGACCGGATAGTTGTGCTGGATTCGGGGGTCATTGTCGAGGACGGGACCCATGAAGAGCTGCTGGCGATCGGCGGCCGCTACGCGGAGCTGTTCGCGCTGCAAGCGTCGCGATTTACCCACGAGCCGATGGGAAGCGACGACTGATGCCATATCACTTGCAGTCCGTGGGGTTGATCCTGCGCACATCCTGGCGCCTGAGCCGTTCGTCGACCCTACTGGTCCTGGCGGGAGCGCTCGGGCAGATCCTCGACTTCCTTCTGCCCTTGTTCATTGGATTGTCCGTTACCGGTGTCGCCACCGGCGACGCCCGGTACCTAGTAGCGGGGGTCGCGGGGGCCGCGGTGGCCCGTGGCCGCGGCTTTCTACTCGGATCCCTCGGCACGCAGGCCCGCCTGGATCTCAACGAGAAGATGGGTCATTACTTCGACGTTCAGGTTGCCACCATGAGCGGCGAACTGGTCACCGTCGAACATCTTGACGATCCGCGCCTGCAGGACCATATGCAGGCACTGCGTGAGCGCATGGGTGTCCTCGGTTGGGCCTACAACTCACTGATCAACTCCGCGTATGCCGTGATCGGCGCGGTAACGACGCTGACCATCGCTGCCGCGGTCGATCCCCGCCTTTTGCTGCTCGTTGTTGTGGCCGTGCCGGCGACATTGGCTGTTCGCGCGGCAATTCGCTGGGAGAAGCGTGCCGAGGAGTCGGGCGCGGCCGCCGGCCGTCAGAGCATCAAGCTCGGCGACATCTGCGCATCTCCAGTCGGCTCCGGCGAGGTCAGGATCTTCGGTGCGCGTCAATTCATGCTGGGGCTCATCGGCGCTGCGACGATCCGATGGCGGCGCCCCTACACTGAGGCGGCTGTCAAACGCTCGTGGATGGCGACTGTCTTCACAGGCGGCTACCTCATGGCGTCAGTCGCTCTGCTCGCATGGATGGTCCACGACGCTCTGGCTGGGCGCGTCTCTGCGGGCCAGATTGCGGCCGCGTTTGCTGTTGTGGGTCAGCTCCGCGACTCGGTCAGCTCTTTCCAGTGGGGTTCCCAGATGTTCGCTCGCACGTTGCGGACGGTAAGTCGCTACCGGACACTCGTAACCCACAGCGAAGCGGCACAAGGTGCGGTCGGGGTCGGAGCGGTACCGGACCTGCTAAGCGACGGGATATCCCTGGAGAGGGTGACCTATCGCTATCCCGGCAGCGAACAGGCGGCATTGATCGACGTGTCGCTCCGCTTTCCCGCAGGTTCGGTGACCGCCATCGTGGGCGACAACGGCGCAGGGAAGTCGACGTTGGTGGGCCTGCTAACCGGGATGCGTTCACCGATCGCGGGCCACGTCCGCATCGATGGTGTGGACCTGACGAAGTTGTCCATGGCCGAATGGCGGTTACGTGCCTCAGGTGCGTTCCAGGACCATGTCCGGTTCGAATTGCTCGCAGGGGAAGCGATCGGGATCGGTGATCTGTCGGGCGCTGTGATCACCGACGACGAAGCCTTGCGAGCGGCCTTGGACGAGGCATCGTCCGCCGACCTGATGACCGTGCTGCCCCGAGGCCCGGCGACGCAGCTGGGCGAGTCATGGCCGGATGGAATCGGCCTCTCCGGCGGCCAATGGCAGCGGATAGCCCTTGCCCGGGCCCTGCGGCGGCCCTCTCCGGCGCTGCTGGTGCTCGACGAGCCGACGGCAGCTCTCGACGCGGCCGCCGAGCACGCCCTGTTTGGACGGTATGCCAACGCGGCGAGAAAAACAGTCGGCCAGGGCGGGGTGACTATCGTTGTGACTCACCGGTTCTCGACTGTGGCGATGGCCGACAACATCGTTGTGTTGGTCGACGGGAAGGTCATCGAACAGGGCACCCATCAGCAGCTCATGGCTGTGAAAGGTCACTACGCCGAACTGTATGCGTTGCAAGCGGGCGGATACCGTACGACTTGACGACCTAAACCTTGACGTCGACGGCTGTTCTCGCCGGTGTGAGGATCTTACGCGTAAGGGTCCCGGTCCGGGCCCCGCACCGCGGCGGCGACAGCCTCCGCGATGTTGGAGGCGGGCCGGCCGGGAGGTAGACGCGGGTGGTAGGAGGCGCGGCTGAGCGGGTCGGACAGGGCTGCGAAGGCGGACAGGAAGAGCGCTCGTTGGAAGTGTTTGTTACCGCCCTTGGAGGGGTGCTCGCCGCGGATGCTGGTGCCCGAGCGGCGAGATACCCGGGGGGTGGGGAACGCGGCTATGCCGCCGACTTCGAGCAGGATCCGGGCGGCGGTCCTGACCCCGACACCGGGATCGAGATGCAGCGGACGGCGTTATCGACGAGCGCCCGGGCGTCCGGCAGGCTTTGGCTGCAGCTGATCGGACTTTTCGTCACTCCAGTAAGCCGGTCAGCGGCTCGTCGCGGCCTTGCGAAATGTCTGCGGTGGTGGTGGCGGGTCCACTTTGTACGGCGGTAACCGTTACAGTGCGGGGAGCCGTTCTGCGACGTCGACGGGAGACGCTGTGACCCGGTCCGAATCCGTGCCGCCCATGGTCGACTCGTCGGTGGCGCATCCGGCTCGGCGGTACGACTACTGGCTGGGCGGCAAGGACAACTTCGCGGCCGACCGGGAGTCGGCCGATGCGATCGAGGCCCGGTTTCCCGGCATGCGGGCGGGGATTCGCGCCAACCGGGCCGTGCTGCGCCGCATGACCGGCTTCCTGGCCGGTGAGGCCGGCATCCGGCAGTTCCTGGACATCGGCACCGGCCTCCCGACGGCGGACAACACGCACGAGGTGGCTCAGCGGGCGGCCCCGGCCACCCGGGTGCTTTACGTCGACAACGACCCGCTCGTCATGTCGCACGCACGGGCGCTGCTGACCAGCAGCCGGGAAGGCGCCACCGACTACATCGAGGCCGACCTGCGGGCGCCCCGGGTCATCCTGGACGCCGCGCGGGAGCGGCAGGCGCTGGACTTCTCCCGGCCGGTGGCGCTGATGCTGATCGCTGTGCTGCACTTCATCCGGCCCGGCCGCGGGCAGGCCCACGATGTCGTGCGCACCCTGGTCGACGCGCTTCCGTCCGGCAGCTACCTGGCGGCCACGCACTTCACACTGGATTTCATGCCGCCCGAGGAGCAAGCCCGCTATCAGCAGCTGCTCGATGCCGGGATCAGTGACATCTGGCCGCGGGACCGGGACGCCTTCGCCGCCTTCTTCGAGGGTCTGGAGCTGGTCGAGCCGGGCATCGAACTGATCAGCCGGTGGCGGCCCGAGGAGCAGGCCGACACCACCGATCCCAGCCGGATCAGCATCTGGGGCGCCGTCGCCCGTAAGCCCTGAACGGCGGTCATCGGCTGTTCCAGACCTGGTTGGCGGCGGCGGTGCAGGTCCACAACTGGACCAGGCTGCCGGCGGCGGTGGCGTTGGCCCTGACGTCCAGGCACAGCCCGGACGCGACGTTGCTGATGGTTCCGTTGGCGTTGCGGTTCCAGCGCTGGTTGGCCGCCCCGGAGCAGTCCCAGATCTGCGCCTTGGCGCCGGGCGTGGCGCCGGTCGGTGAGTCGAGACACTTGCCCAGCGCCTGCAGGGTCTGTCCGGAGGTGGTCCACCGCTGGTTGGCGGCGCCGTTGCAGTCCCAGATGACCGGCTGGGTGCCGTTGGCGCTGTTGCCGCCGGGCACGTCCAGGCACCGCCCGGAACCGGCGCCGACCAGGGCGCCGTCGGCGGGGGTGCCGGTGGCGTCGCCGATGGTGCCGGGGACCGAGCGCAGCGCGGCGAACCAGACGGCGGCCATCTTGTCGTAGCCGCCGGCGGTGGGATGGACGCCGTCGATAAGGTCGGCCGTGGTCAGCGCGGCGTGCATGTCGACCAGGTGGACCCGCCGGCCGCTGTTCACCTTGCTCTGCACGATGCCCGGGAGGGCGGCGTTGAAGCTGCGGGCGGCCGCCTCCTGACCGGACGAGGCGAGCGGGATCAGCGTGGCCACGAACACGTCCGCGGCCGGGGCCGTCGCGGTGATGTGGTCGATGAGGGTGGAGAGCCGGCTCGGCGCGGACGCGACGTTGTAGTTCTGCAGGATGTCGTTGGTGCCGATGTGCAGCAGCACCGTACGGGGATTCGCGGCCTGCAGCCAGCGGGTGATGTTGGCGTCGATCTGGTCGATCCGCCAGCCCGGATGACCCTGGTGGTCGTGGTCGCCGAGGGCGGCCGGGCCGTTGGACTGGGTGCCGACGAAGTCGACCCGGTAACCGGCGCCGGCCAGCCGCTGCCAGAGCCCGATGCGATATCCACCGGGGACCTGGGTTCCCTCGGTGATGGAGTCGCCCAGCGGCATGACCCGGACCCCTCCGTTCGACTCGGCGGCGGCGGCCGCGGCGGTGGGGGCGGCCGCGCCGGTCAGCGCGAGTCCCAGGGCGAGGGCGGCGGCGGGGATCCACCTTCTTCTGTGCACGAGTGCTCCTGTCGGCAGAGGAAGTGAACGTTAACAGCGTGTTGGAGGAACGTTGTCAGAATGCGGGTAAACATTCAAGGACGGCAATGTTTTCCTCGCCTTTGACGCTTTCCATCAAGGCTGCTAAATCCCGTGCCGGAAAAGATGTTATGCCGCCATTACGTGCTTACCGTGCCCTTTGTTGTCGCTCACTGATCCGTAGCGCGTCCGGGGAGGCACCACATGACTGACATCACACGGCGGAAACTTCTCGCCGCCGGAGTGGCCGGGGCCGGAGCCGCGTTGCTGCCGACCGGAGGGGCCGCGCCCGCCCGGGCCGCCGTGGCCGCCGCCGGCGACCTGGCGCTGCGCTACGACGAGCCCGCCGGAACGGACTGGCTGCGGGCGCTGCCGATCGGCAACGGGCGCCTCGGCGCCATGGTGTTCGGCAACGTCGACACCGAACGGCTCCAGCTCAACGAGGACACCGTGTGGGCCGGCGGCCCGTACGACTCGGCCAACACGCAGGGCGCGGCCAACCTCGCGGAGATCCGCCGGCGGGTCTTCGCCGACCAGTGGGTCCCGGCCCAGGACCTGATCAACCAGACGATGCTCGGCAATCCGGTCGGCCAGCTGGCCTACCAGCCGGTCGGCAACCTCCGCCTGGCCTTCGGCAGCGCGAGCGGAGCGTCGCAGTACACGCGGACACTGGATCTGACCACCGCCACGGTGACCACCTCCTACGTGCTGGGCGGCGTGCGGTTCCAGCGGGAGGTGTTCGCCAGCGCGCCCGACCAGGTGATCGTGGTCCGGCTCACGGCCGACCGGGCCAGCGCGATCACCTTCAGCGCCACGTTCGACAGCCCGCAGCGCACCACCGTGTCCAGTCCCGACTCGGCGACGATCGGCCTCGACGGCATCTCCGGCTCCATGGAGGGCATCGCCGGGTCGGTCCGGTTCCTCGCGCTGGCCGGCGCGAGCGTCACCGGGGGCACGGTCAGCAGCTCGGGCGGCACGCTGCGGGTCTCCGGGGCCACCAGCGTCACCGTGCTGGTGTCGATCGGCTCCAGCTACGTCAACTTCCGCACGGTCAACGGCGACTACCAGGGCATCGCGCGGCGGCACCTCGCCGCCGCCCGTACCGTCGCCGTCGACCAGCTCCGCGCCCGGCACGTGACCGACCACCAGGCGCTGTTCAACCGGGTCACGATCGACCTGGGCCGCACCTCGGCGGCCGATCAAACCACTGACGTACGGATCGCGCAGCACGCCTCGCAGAACGACCCGCAGTTCGCCGCCCTGCTCTTCCAGTACGGCCGGTACCTGCTGATCGCCTCCTCCCGGCCGGGCACCCAGCCGGCGAACCTGCAAGGCATCTGGAACCAGGAAATGGCCCCGTCCTGGGACTCCAAATACACCATCAACGCGAACCTGCCGATGAACTACTGGCCGGCCGACACCACCAACCTTGCCGAGTGTCACCTGCCGGTCTTCGACATGATCAAGGACCTGACGGTGACCGGAGCCCGCACCGCGAGCGTGCAGTACGGCGCCGGCGGCTGGGTGACCCACCACAACACCGACGCCTGGCGCGGCACGTCGGTCGTCGACGGCGCCCTGTGGGGCATGTGGCAGACCGGCGGCGCCTGGCTGGCCACGATGATCTGGGACCACTACCTGTTCACCGGCGACGTCGAGTTCCTGCGGGCCAACTACTCCGCGATGAAGGGCGCCGCGCAGTTCTTCCTCGACTCGTTGGTGACCCACCCGGCGCTCGGCTACCTGGTGACCAACCCGTCCAACTCGCCGGAGCTGCCCCATCACTCCAACGCCAGCGTGTGCGCCGGGCCGACCATGGACAACCAGATCCTGCGCGACCTGTTCACCGGTGTCGCCCGGGCCGGCGAGACCCTCGGCGTGGACGCCGGCTTCCGCACCCAGGTGCTCGCGGCCCGGGACCGGCTGGCGCCGATGAAGGTGGGCTCACGCGGCAACATCCAGGAATGGCTGGCCGACTGGGTGGAGACCGAACGCACCCACCGCCACGTCTCCCACCTGTACGGCCTGCACCCGAGCAACCAGATCACCCGGCGCGGCACACCCCAGCTCTACCAGGCCGCCCGGCAGACGCTCGAGCTGCGCGGCGACGACGGCACCGGCTGGTCCCTCGCCTGGAAGATCAATTTCTGGGCGCGGCTGGAGGACGGCGGGCGCGCCCACAAGCTCCTGCGGGATCTGGTGCGGACGGACCGGCTCGCCCCCAACATGTTCGACCTGCACCCGCCGTTCCAGATCGACGGCAACTTCGGCGCCACCTCCGGGATCGCCGAGATGCTGCTGCACAGCCACAACGGCGAGCTGCACGTGCTGCCCGCGCTGCCGCCGGCCTGGCCGGCCGGCAGCGTCACCGGTCTGCGCGGCCGGGGCGGCTACACGGTCGAGGCTGCCTGGAGCACCACCGCCACCGAGCTCGCCGTCCGGCCGGACCGCGCCGGCCCGGTCCGGATCCGCAGCCGGGTCTTCAACGGCACCTTCGAGATGCGCGACGAGACCAGCGGCACCGCGGTGCAGCCGACACGCCTCGAATCCGACCTGGTCGAGTTCACCGGGCAGGCCGGCCACACCTACCGGGCGTCGGCCGTGCGGTCGGAGTCGGGACCGGTCGAGACCGGCGTGTACTACCGGCTGGTCGCCCAGCACAGCGGGAAGGCGGCCGACATCAACGGGGCGTCGGCCGCCGCCGGCGCCCAGCTGATCCAGTGGGCGCCCGGTAGCGCCGCCAACCAGCAGTTCGACTTCCTGGCCGCCGACAGCGGCTACTACCGGATCCGGGCCCGGCACAGCGGCCTGGTGCTGCAGGTAGCCGGCGCCGGCACGGGCGCGGACATCACCCAGCAACCCGACACCAACGCCACCGGGCAGCAGTGGCGGGTCGACGACCAGGGCAGCGGGGTGGTCCGGCTGATCAACCGGGCGAGCGGGCTGGCCATGGACGTGTGGCAGGCGTCCACCGCCGACGGCGCGCGCATCTCCCAATGGACGCCCGGGACCGGCGCCAACCAGCGTTTCCAGCTCCAGCGCCTCCAGAACGCCTGATCGGGGGTCACCCCCGGGCTGTCACGTTTCTGCTTTTTGCCGATCCACAGTCGCGGTTGCAATGAATGCTCAGCCCAGCGTGGAGGTTCGTTCCGTGACAGCTCGATCTCGACTCGCCAGCGTTCTCACCGTTATCTGCATCGGCGCGAGCCTGACCGTGGCGGCGCCGGCCGCCGCCGCCACCGTCACCTACGGCCAGGACGTGGCCAGCCACCAGGGCAACGTGAACTGGCCGGCGCAGTGGAACGCCGGCTCGAGGTTCGCCTACGTCAAGGCGACCGAGGGCGGCTCCTACGTGAACCCCTACTTCGCGCAGCAGTACAACGGCTCCTACAACGTCGGCATGATCCGCGGGGCGTACCACTTCGCCCTCCCGAACCGGTCGAGCGGCGCGGCCCAGGCCGACTTCTTCGCCGCGCGGGGCGGCGGCTGGTCGGCCGACGGCAGAACCCTGCCCGGCGCGCTCGACATCGAGTACAACCCGTATGCCGGCTCGGACACCTGCTACGGGCTGAACGCCACGGACATGCGCAACTGGATCGCCGCGTTCCTGAACCGCTACCACGCCCGCACGGGCCGCTGGGCGGTCATCTACACCACGACGGACTGGTGGCAGCGGTGCACCGGCGACTACTCGGGCTTCTGGGCGAACTCGCCGCTGTGGCTGGCCCGGTACGCAAGCGCTCCCGGCGTCCTGCCGGCGGGGGCGCCCACCTGGTCCTTCTGGCAGTACTCGAGCAGCGGCCCCTTCGCCGGGGACTCGAACCAGTGGCACGGGGCCCTCGACCGGCTCCGCGCGCTGGCCTGCAACGGCGGATGCTGAGTTCTACGCGTAGGGGTCGCGGCCCGGGCCGCGCACCGCGGCGGCGGCCGCATCCGCGATGTCGGAGGCGGGGCCGGCCAGAAGGTAGACGCGGGTGGTGGCGTTGCCCGGTCGTGCGGCGCAGCTCGCCGATGGCGGCGGCGTAGAGGGCGGAGACGGTGCGTTCGGCTAGCCCACGTTCCTCGGCTAAGCGGGCCAGGCCGGTCCACAGCCGTGCGGTCCAGTCGTGGTGTCGGCACACGCGTTGGGCCTGGCAGTGATGGGCGGTGAGGACGAATTTGAGCCAGGAGTGGGCGTCGCGTTCCGGCTGGTGGCGACCACCTTGAGTGGTGCGCAGGGCCTCGAAGTACCGGACTGAGGAGCGTCTCCGGGTAGTCGAAGAAGGCCATCGACGGTGTCTGTTGCACGTACAGCATCGCGTCGCGGTAACCGGCGACCGCCTGCAGTGTCTCCTGGCGGGCGGCGTTCTCCACGAGGGCCCGGGCGTCCGAGGCGCTGATCCGGATGTTCTCGATGGCATTGGAGCCTCGGACGGCGGCTGCGAACAGGCTTCGGCGCAGTTGGGTCGTCCACGGGGCCGGGGTGTGGGGCTCGGCGAGCATGGTGGTCAGCTCGCCGAGCACCCGGAGGTCCGCGGCGTCCGGGCGCGGCATGGCGTGGAGATTGCCGGGACGCTACGGGGTCAGTGCAGGGTCTCCCCGTCCGCGATGTGCGACGGGCCGGTCAGGTGGACGTCGCCTTCGATGGTGATGTCGGCGCCGAAGGTGACGTCGCCGTCGATTTTCAGGCGGGTGGTGTGGCGGAGCGACGGGGCGCCGTGGGGGAAGCGCTTCTCGAAGTCGGGGACCAGGCGGTAGTGGTCCTTGTCGAGGGTGACGACCGGGCCCGGGGCTTCGAAGGTGGGGACCATGTGGCCCTCAGGGGTCAGGTCGTACGCGTCCGAGCGGACCACCAGCAGGTCGTCGGTGGTCTTGACCGGCGCGAACCGGGTGCGGGGGACCAGCACCGGGCGGGCGCCCGCGATGGAGCCGATGGCGGCGCCCATGGCCGTTTCGAGCTGGATGACGGGCGTACTGCCCGGGTCCTTGGGGTCGACGGTCTTGTGGTTGACGATCAGGGGGAGGGCCGGGGCGGCCGGGTCGTCGGCCTGCAGGGCCTTGAGCGCCCGCAGGTCGATCCACAGGTTGTTGGTGTTGTAGTAGCGCCAGCGCTCGACGTCGGTGAACGAGGTGTCGCCCTCGGGCACCTGCGCGGTCTCGCGGACCACGACCCGGTCGCCGAGCCGGGCCAGGTGGCCGCCCTTGCGGTCGGCCGGGGTGCCGCGGACGACCTCCATGGCGAACGGGATCTGCTCGGCCTCGAGCCAGGCCGCGATGCGGACGTCGACGGTGGCGCCGAGGTTGTCCGAGTTCGACACGAAGGCCCAGTGCACGCCGGCGTCCAGCAGCTTGTCGAGGGTGCCGGAGGCGGCCAGCGCGGTGTAGAGGTCGCCGTGGCCGGGCGGGCACCACTCGAGCTCGGGGTCGGCCGGCCACTCGACCGGGAAGCGGTCCTCGGCGCGCAGCTTGGGTTCGCGGCCCTGCAGGAAGTCCTGGACGTCGTCGTACTGGTCCAGGGCGGCCAGCGACGGCGGGCGGGTGGCCACCGAGTTCATCAGCAGCAGCGGCAGCCGGGCGCGGTAACGGTCCCGGACGGCCACGACCTGGGTGGCGATGATGTCGAGGAAGCTGCGGCCGGGCTTGACCTCGAGCAGCGACTTCGGCCCGGTCAGGCCCATGCTGGTGCCGAGGCCGCCGTTGAGCTTGACCACGACCAGGCGGTCGAGGATCTGGCGGGCCTGCTCGTCCGAGGGCTCGGGCAGGTCGTCGAGCCCGGGGACGTCGCGCAGCGGCTCCAGGGTGTCACCCGGGAGCAGGCCGGCCCGCGGCTCGTCCAGCTGCTCGAGACGCCGCCGCAGCGCGGCCAGCTCGGCCGGGTGGGCGCCGTCCTTCTCCGCCTTCGCGAGCGTCGCCTGGACGTAAGCGGGCGCTTCCATGTCTGATCCTCCGTGGTGCGTGTGGATGCGTGCGGGCCGAACGTATCGTCCGCCGCCGGTGACCGCCGGACCGGGCACACCCCGGAATCCCCCTCAAACCACCCGAACGCGTGAGTAGGTGACGAAACGATCCGGGGTATTCGCTGGTCAACGGCACGACGGCGTGAGTGCCGACGACGAAACGGAGTTACCCATGGCCAGCATGACCCATTCCCCGGCGGGCGATGTCGACCTCGGCCGCCGCCACGTGCACGGCGACGAGACCAAGCCCTCCTTCAAGACCACTGAGCTCGCGGTCTACGTACTGTCCGTCGTCGGCGTCCTGATCGCGGCCAAGGTGACCGGTGACGTCCCGGGCGAGAACGGCGGCGACATCTTCGCGGCCGACAAGGCGTGGCTCTACATCACCCTGCTCACCATCGGATACATGATCAGCCGCGGGCTGGCCAAGGCCGGAAGCCGCAGCCTGGGCCGCGACTAGCGGTCTTCCGAAGGCATCGATGCCTTACGATTCATCGATGTCCGGAACTTGGAAGCGAAGGCTCGTCCTGGCCGTCGTCGCGGGGATCGGCGCCACCATGGCCGTCTCCGCGGCGCCGGCCACGGCCGCCGGGGCGCCGCACGTCGGGGGCGGCGAAACCGTGCCGGTCTACTCCTACGAGAACGCCGTCCGCGAGAGCGTCTGGGTGCAGACGCCGCTGGACAACGACGAGGACGGGGTGCCCGACCGGGTCGCCGTCGACATCGTACGGCCGCGCGAGACCGCCGATCGGCACCTGAAGGTGCCGGTCATCCTCGAGGCCTCGCCGTACTACTCCTGCTGCGGGCGCGGCAACGAGAGCGAGCGCAAGCAGTACGACGCGAGCGGCACCATAACCAAGCAGCCGCTCTACTACGACAACTACTTCGTGCCCCGGGGGTACGCCTTCGTCGCGGCCGACCTGGCCGGGACCGGCCGCTCCACCGGCTGCATGGACGTCGGCGGGCGCGAGGAGGTGCTCAGCGCCAAGGCCGTGGTCGACTGGCTGAACGGGCGCGGCCGGGCCACGTACGCCGACGGCACCCCCGCCGTGGCCACGCGCTGGACCAACGGCCGGACCGGGATGATCGGCAAGTCGTGGGACGGGTCGGTGGCCAACGGGGTGGCCGCGACCGGTGTCGAGGGCCTCGAGACGATCGTGCCGATCTCGGCCATCTCCAGCTGGTACGACTACCAGCGCTACAACGGTGTGCTGCGCGTGGAGGACTACCCCGAGTACCTGCACAGCTATGTGAACGGCCGGCCGGCCGAGGCCTGCGCGGCCACGCTGGCCCGGCTCGATCAGGGCAGCGACGACGCGACCGGCAACTACAACGCGTACTGGGCCGAGCGGGACTTCCGGCCGGACGCGCGCAAGGTGCACGCCAGCGTGTTCATCGCGCACGGGCTGAACGACACCAACGTGACGACCGACCAATTCGCTGAGTGGTGGACGCGTCTGCGGACACCTAAGAAGATGTGGCTTTCCCAGGCCGGCCACGTCGACCCGTTCGACCTGAGACGGGCCGAGTGGGTGGACACGCTGCACCGGTGGTTCGACCGCTATCTGCAGGGCCTGCGCAACGGGATCGACCGCGAGCCGGCGGTGTCGATCGAGACGGCGCCCGGCACGTGGGTTCCCTCGCGCAGCTGGCCGGCCGGTGGGACTCAGAGAATCACGTTGGGTGACGGCGATGGGACGACGGGCACGCTGGGTGGCCGATCTGGCAGCGCGGTCCGTACGTGGACTGACGATCCCAACCTGGCTGAGGAAACGGCCGTGGCGAACCCGAACACCGCCGTGGCGGGCCGGGTCGCCTTCCTGTCGGCGCCGCTGACCCGGGAGGTTCGCGTCTCCGGCACCCCGTCGGTGACCCTGCGGGTCCGGGTGGACAAGCCGACGACCGAGCTCACCGCCCGGCTCGTCGACTACGGCACGGCGACCCGGGTCAACTACCTCGGTCGCGGCGAGGGCATCACCACGCTGGCGACCGAGTCGTGCTGGGGTGCGGCCACCGCGGCCGACGACGCCTGCTACCGCGACACGGCGCCCAGCCTGATCACCGATGACCACGCCATCCTGACCCGAGGCTGGCAGGACGCGGCCCACCACGTGTCGTTGCGCTTCGTGACGCCGCTGCGGCCGGATCGCTGGTACATGGTCACCGTCCCGATGCAGGCGACCGACCAGCGCGTGGCCGCCGGCCATGTGCTCGGGCTGATCGTGCAGGCCAGCGACAACGAGTACACGACCCCGCAGTCGACCGGCGCGACCGTCCGGCTCGACCTGCGGGGCAGCGCGCTCAACCTGCCGCTGGTGGGCAAGCTGCCCAAGGCCGGCGCCACCGCCCCGCCGGTGTCGACGGCGCCCGCGCCGAGCACGTTCGCCAAGCCCCGCTTCGACCCGCTCGTACCCTGACGCAGGCGGCTCAGTCGCGGAGGACCCAGCCGCCTGGGCTTCCGCGACGGGGGTCAGACCGTGCCCTCCGGGGCGCCGAACAGGCCCGGCAGGCCGCCGCTGTGCAGGAAGACGACGCGGCCGGTGAGACGGCTCGCGGCCAGGCCGGCCAGGGCGCGGCCGGTGTAGATCGGATCCAGGAAGAGGCCCTCGGTCCGGGCGGCCAGCCTCAGGGCGGCCCGGACCGGGTCGGTCACCGTGTCGTAGCCGGGGCCGATCTGACGGTGATCGATGGCCAGCGGGCCGGGGTCGTCGGCGAGCAGGGCGCGTACGGCCGCCTCGGGGTCCTTGACCGCGCCCGTGTCGATGCCGAGGACGCGGCCGGCGCCCAGGCCGGCGACCAGGCCGGCCATGGTGCCGCCGGACCCGACCGCCACAACCACGTGATCGAAATCGGTCTGGGCCGTCAACTCGCGCGCGCACTCGGCATAAGCGCGGGCTGAGGTGCGGGACGAGCCGCCGAACGGGACCAGGAACGAGCCCGCCCGGCGCTCGGCCTGCTCGGCCGCGACCTCGTCCGGCGGGCGCTCGCCGGACCAGACGATCTCGGCGCCGGTGAGGCGTTCCAGCAGCAGGTTTCCGCCTTCGCGGCCGGGCGCGTGGCCCCTGAGCACCAGGACGCAGCCGAGGCCGAGCCGGGCGGCCACCCCGGCGGTGGCGCGGGCGTGGTTGGACTGCGCGGCGCCGGTGGTGATCAGCGTGGTGGCGCCGGCGGCCAGCGCCTCCGCACCCGTGTAGCGCAGCTTGCGGGCCTTGTTGCCACCGCCGCCGAGCCCGATCAGGTCGTCCCGCTTGATCCACAGCCGGTCGAGGCCCAGCTCGGCGGCGAGGCGCGGGGCGTCTTCGAGCGGGGTCGGGAACGCGCCCAAGGGGAGTGGTTCAGCCATGCACGGCATGCTACGGCTGGCCCCGGCGGGCCGGGTTGGGGCGGAGGGCTTGGTGACAGGGCCGGACCGGGCCGGCTGGGCCGAAGCAGTTGCGCCCGGCGGTGGGTGGAGGCGCTGAGCCAGGCTGGGAGGACCGGGCGGGTGGTGGGCGGCCGAGGCGGTCAGCGGCGGCGGGCCCACGGGTACAGGGTGGCCCAGACGATCTTGCCGGTGGCGGCGGGGAGGGCGCCGTAGACGGTGGCCGCGCATTCGACCAGGCGGAGGCCGCTCACGGTTACGCGGCCCCGCGTGGCGGGCGTGAACGCGGCCGGCATCGGCGGGGACGGCGGGTCGGGGAAGACGGGCAGGCGCGGATCACCGTCGGCCACGACTATGTGCAGACCCTCGCCGCGGCGGGAGATCAGGACGGTGATGGGCGTGCGCGCGTGTTCGGCCGCGTTGGCGACGAGCTCGGAGACGACCAGCCGGGCCCGGTGCAGCAGGTTGTCCAGGTGCCAGGCGGCGCAGGCCTCGGAGATCACGTCGCGGGCGGCCGAGGAGGCGTACGGCTGGGGGCTCAACCGCACCCGATAGCGCCGGCCCGGTGGTGGCCGGCTGGCGACCGCGACCGCCTCGGCCTGCTCCGGCGTCTCGAGCACCCAGGGGGCGCGGGGATCGGCCAGTCGGTGGAGCCGGGTGGCCAGCTCGCTGTCGGCGTCCGGGCAGGTCAGCACCTGTACGGGTGGGCGCATGGCCCGGCCCACGCGGCGGGTGGTCAGCCACGCGGGGACGCTGACCGCGCGCGGATCGGTCACGCCCCGCAGGTCGAGGATGAGCGCGGCCGGGTGCTCGCTCATGCATTTGTTCAGGGCTTGGTGCACGTCGAGACCGAACGGCCGGTCCCACCAGCCTCGCACGGCCACGGCGATGGTGTCGGTGTCGATGTCCGCGCGAACGGCCACCTGTCCGTGACCGCTTCTGCCGTGCCGACTGGGCCTTTTCGGAAGGCTCATGTCGGAGCAACGACGCTCGCGCCGTCGGGTTACGGGTGTCTTGTGACGGCGAGCCGGAAGATGCGGATCGGGCGGCCTGCGGCCTTCCGGACGTACGCCTGGTAGCCGGGCCACTGGGTGACGATGAGCTGCCACAGACGGTCGTACTCGGCGCCGGTCGTCTCGGCCGCGGTGACCGGAAGCTCCTCGCCGTCGACGGTGACGTGGGCCCGGGGGTCGGCGAGCAGGTTGCCCACCCATTGCGGCTCGGTGGGGCCGCCCCAGTTCGAGCCGATGATCGCCAGGTCGTCGCCGTCGCGCAGGTAGAGCAGGGGGCTGCTGCGCGGCAGGCCGCTCTTGCGCCCGGTCGTGGTCAGCACGAGGCCCGGCGCCATGCCCAGGGCCACGACCCGGCCCCGTGTCCGCCGGCCGAGCCACCGGTCCACGCGGACCAGGCGGCGCGCCACCGGGGTGAAGAAGGGCAGCGTGCCGGCCGTGCGCCAAAACCTTCGCCACATGCTGCATTTACAGCGGTACGCCGGGAGAGGCGCGCATTCATGTCGGTCAGCGGGCGTCACCGCCTCGGATCGTCGTCGCCCACTGCGCTGCCTTTCGGCCGCCCGCCGCTGTCGTCGCGGCGATGCTACCAGCGCGATCGCACCATCTGACGGAGCACAGGAGATCTCTTGTCGAAAACGTTTTCGTAGGGCAGGGTGACTGCCATCGTGGGACAGCACATAGATGATGATAGATCTATGGGAGGTTTCGTGAGACTTGTCAAAGCAGTGGTCGCCGCGCTCCTGGCGGTCGTCATGGTGCCGGCCGCGGCCCAGGCCGCCCCCGCCACCTGGAGCCCGCCGGCCAACCTGGTCACCCCGCTCAACCAGGTCTGGCAACACCAGGAGCAGACCTACAACAACGGCAACCTGTACGCGTTCGGCAACTACGGCTGGGACCAGGTCATGGCCAACCGCGGGTACATCAACTACTGCGTACGGTGGGATTCCTCCGCCACGGTGACCGTCGCCCAGCGCGACCAGATCCACGCGGCCCTGGCCCGGCAGCACAAGAAGTGGATGGACGAGTTGGTCGGGCACAACGCGTGGCCGTACGCCGAAGTGCCGGCCCGGGTGGTCGGCTGGGCCGTGCGGAACCGCTCGCAGTTGCAGTGGACCGACTCCTCGGTGGACATCTACGTCAACGACATCCGGGAGAACGCGCCGCAGTGCTCGGTGCCGTGCGGGCGCTTCTTCAACCAGAACGGCCAGTATCCGAACTGTCCCGGCGGCTACCTCCGGCACTACGACCAGTCGCTGTGGCTGACCGACGGCTTCGGGGGCGGCGCCGGCGGCGACTGGGGTCAGCGGGTCGGCCGCGAGTACTTCATGAACAACCTCAACGCCACCAACATGCACATCCTGCTGCACGAGATCGGCCATACCTGGGGCCTGGACGACTTCTACGACTGGACCCCGACCGGCGTCGGCGGCTTCCTCATGAAGGCCGGCAGCGCCGCCCAGATCACCGAGTTCGACGCCTGGATGTTCCGCGACTGGTGGCGGCATCTCAAGAGCCGGTACGGCTACTGAAGGAGCTCCATGTCCCTGAGAGAAGGGACGGCCGTCACGTGCGGGGTGATCACGGCGCTGGCCGCCGTGGTCGCCCCGGCCCGGGCGGGCCTGACGCTGATCTCGGCGACCCTCAGCGCTCCTGATACCCGCGGCCGGGCCGCATTCATGTACACCTACAACCCGGCGGTCATCGGCTTCGGCGGCAACGCGGCCTATCGGACAACATCAGCAGCCAGAACGCCTACGCGGTCACCGCGTCGCCCGGCACGTTCACCGAGCAGGCCGCGCAGCGCAGACAAACGCCGAGCTACGCGCGCACGATCCACACGCGGCCGGTCGCGGCGGGCAAGCGGCGCCGCGGCGCAGGTCCTCCAGCGCTTCTTCGGCACCGACCGCGTCCGCTCCAGCGCCTGCAGCTACACCCTGCCGGCCGGCCGGACCTGCGCCGACAAGGCGCCCGTACTGCGCCAGTACAGGTCCTTCAGCCAGGCCAAGGCCGAGAATGGAACCTCCCGCGTCCTGGTCGGCTTCCACTTCCGCAACGCCGTGAACGCCGGAATCACCCACGGCACCAACGTCGCCGACTGGAAGGTGAACCGCTACCTCCAGCCCCTGTGACCCTTCGGGGCCGGGCTGGTCGCCCGGCCCCGCTCCATTAGGGTCCGGCAATGAGGATCACGCTGCGCGCGCTGACCCATGGGGATGTCGAGGCGCACAACGCGGGCGAGGACGAGCTCACGGTTCGCTGGCTGACCGGCGGCTACGGCACCGCCGAGACGACGACGGCCCACTTCGGCCGGCTGGCCGAGAATGCCCGGGACGGGCGGGGCAAGCGGGGCTTCGGGGTGTTCCTGGAGGGCCGTCTGGCCGGATACGTCGACTGCGACCCCGACGTCGGAGACGGGCTCGCAGCGGGCGACGTCAACATCAGCTACGCCGTCCACCCGTGGGCCCGCGGGCGCGGCGTCGCCGTCGAGGCCGTTCGTCTCATGTGCGTCTACATCCGCCGCGAGCGGATCGGTACGCGCGCCGCCCTCCGCATCGAACCCGGCAACCTTGCTTCGGTGCGGGTCGCCGAGAAGAGCGGCTTCACGTACCTCCACGACTTCACGTCCAGCACGGACAAGGAGCCCGACGGAACCCCGGCCACCCTTCGCCTTTACGTCCACCCTCTCTGAGCACAGGTCAGCCGGCCCCCAGAGCGACGTCGAAGCCGGCGCCGTTGCGGGCCAGGCCGACCAGGAGAATGCCGGCCCATTCGAGGGCATAGGTCATGTCGAGCCCCCCGGCGTCGAGGGGCCGCAGGCCCAAGCTCTTCAGAAAGGCCGCCACGCCGGCCTTGGCCTCGACGCCGTCGCCGGCGAAGAACGCGTCCAAGGGCTCGTCCCGGGCCAGGACGCCACGGAAAATCGTGTTGACGGCCTTCACGACGTGGGTTCCCGCCGGGGCGGCCGCGGCGATCTGCTGGGAGATCGAGTGGCCCGGCGTGGTGACGAGCCCGCTGGCGTCGGCGTTGAACGGGTTGGTGATGTCGATGAGGATCTTGCCGGCCAGCGCATCGCCGTAGTGTTCGACCACCTCCACTGCTGCGGCGTGGAGAACGGCCACGATGACGATGTCACCCGCCGGTCTGGCGCCGAAGGCGCCGGCGGAGGCGCCGATCCGGTCGGCCAGCGACTGCGCTTTGGCGGTGTCGCGGCTCATGACTTCGACGGTGTGGCCGTGTTTCACCGCACGGGTCGCGATGGTGGCGGCCATGTTGCCTGAGCCGATGATGCTGATGGTTGTCATGTCGTGTGCTCCTTCGGGGTCCGCTCAGATGACCGTGGTGCCGCCGTCGGCGACCAACTCCATGCCGTTGACGTAGCTGGAGTCGTCCGAGGCGAGGAACAACGCGACCGAGGCGATCTCCTCGGGGCGGCCCATCGACCGGCGGGGGATGACGGCTTCGAACTGCGCCTTCGTCTCCGCGTCCATCACCTCCTCGAGGATCGGCGTGGCGACCTGGCCGGGGGTCAGCACGTTGACCCGGATCTTCCGGTCCCTCAGTTCGGACACCCACACCCGGGCGTACGCGGGCAGGACAGCCTTGCTGGCCGCGTACACGCTCCAATCGGGGTAGCCCCGGAGGGAGGCGTTCGACCCGGTCATGAAGATCGAGCCGCCGTCATTGAACAGCGGCAGCGCCTTCTGGACCGTGAACAGCGTGCCGCGCGCGTTCAGCGCGAAGGCGGCGTCGAACTGCTTCTCGGTGATGTCGCCGAGCCGGCCCTGCTCGCCCGTCCCGGCGCTCGCCCACAGCACGTCGATGGCGCCCTTCTCCCGCCGGACCGTCTCGAACAGACGGTCCAGGTCGTCGAGGTCGGCCGAGTCGGCCCGGACGCCGGTCACGTTGCGGCCGATCAGTTTGACGGCCTCGGCCAGCTCGTCCTCGCGCCGGCCGGTGATGAAGACGTGGGCTCCTTCGTCGGCGAACAGCTGGGCGCCGGCGAGCGCCATGCCACTCGTCGCGCCGGTGATCACTGCGACCTTGCCTTCGAGCTTTCCCACGATGACCCCAATGCGTTGCCGCGCCGGTGCTATGTACACCGAGCTGTGTGCTTAACGTATCGGTCGGTCGTGGGTAGCGCAAGCTATGTACACCGATCCGTACCCACTGAGCTATGCTCGGCCGGTGACGGAGTTGGAGAAGGGGCCGCGAGGTCTGCGCCGGGGCCGGGGCGCGCGGGAGCGCATCCTCACCGCGTCGCAGCAGCTGTTCCGCGAGCAGGGCATCAACAGCACCGGGCTGGACCAGCTCTGTACGGTCGCCGAGGTGTCCAAGCGCACGCTCTACCAGCACTTCGCGGGCAAGGACGAGCTGATCGCGGAGAACCTGCGCCGGTTCGATCCGGACGTCCTGCCCGAGGTGTTCGATCGGGCCGATCTCCCGCCGCGCGAGAAACTGTTCGCCGTGTTCGACATCCACTCGCCGCTGTGCCCGTTCATCGCGGCGGCCGTGGAGATTCAGGACCCGGACCACGCGGCGCGTGTCCTCGCCCGCGACTACAAGAAAGCTTTCGCCGCGCGGCTCACCGAGGCTGCCCGGGAGGCCGGCGCCGACGATCCCGAACAGCTCGGCGAACAATTGGCGTTGCTGCTGGACGGCGCCTCGGCCCGCAGCCGGGTCCTCGGCACCGACACTCTCGCGACCGCCGCCGCCATCGCGGCCGTCCTCATCGACAAGGCGATCCCGGCGCCGGCAAACCGTTAGTACAGCGGGAAGTCCTGGTCGCGTTCGGTGTCCGGGCGGGGGCCGAAGATGCGGCGCTCGCTCTCGTCGATGGCGACGTCGTTGATGCTGGCCTCGCGGCGGCGCATGAGGCCGGACTCGTTGAACTCCCACAGCTCGTTGCCGTAGCTGCGCCACCATTGCCCGGCGGCGTCGTGGGACTCGTACTGGAAACGGACGGCGATGCGGGCCTCGGTGAACGCCCAGAGGTTCTTGCGCAGCGCGTAATCGAGTTCGCGTTCCCATTTGTCGCTCAGGAATCGCACGATCGCCTCGCGACCGGTGAGAAAGGTGTCGCGGTTGCGCCACACCGAATCCTCGGTGTAGGCCAGCGACACCTTCTCCGGGTCGCGCGTGTTCCAGGCGTCCTCGGCGGCCTGCACCTTCTGCCGGGCGGTCTCGAGCGTGAAGGGCGGAAAGGGCGGCTTCTCGGTCATGCCTGGGACGTTACTGCTCCGGGCCGCTCAGCCGAGCCCGCTGACTCGGCATTCGGCTCCGCGCCCGGTCAACCGCACGTGGCTCGCCGCCGACAACTATCTGCTCGCCGCGGACGCTGACGGCCGTACGACCGCCGAGGCCGCCCTGACCGAAGCGCGAGGCGAAGTCGAGCAGTACGCCGACGCCGAGCAGGCCTTCCCGTTGCCGGCCGACGCCGCGAGCGCGCCGGCCTCGTTCCGGCAGGCCTGGACCACGTACCTGTCGACACTGCAGGACCGGGTCCTGCCGCTGGCCGCCGCCGGCAACCGGCGGAAGATCCAGGCCGCCCGGGACGGTGACCCGGCCACCGCCCAACCGGAGGTCCGCACCCAGCTGACGGCGCTGGCCGACGTCAGCGTGGCCTCGGCCGCCGACGAGCAGGCCACCGATCGCCGAGCAGACGAACCTGCTGGCGCTCAACGCCACCATCGCGGCGGCGGTGGAGGAGCAGACGGCGACCACGGCCGAGATCGCCCGCAGCGTGGGCCAGGCCGCGGAGGGGTCGTCGACGATCGTGGGCACGATCGCCGGGGTGGCCGAGGCGGCCCAGCACGTCACCTCCGGGGCCACGGACACCCAGCCGACCCCGGCCGAGCTGGCCCGGACGGCCGCCGAACTGCAGACCACCGTGTCGACATATCGCGTCTGATCAGCCGATCGCGGTGACCGACAGCTCGTCCCCGCGCGGGCAGAGCAGGTAGCCGGGCGTGCCCCGGCACACCTGGCCCGCGGTGCGCTCGATCGTGCCGAGCCCGGCCTGCCCGCCGGTGGACAGGTCGAGCCGGGTCACCGTGGTCCGGCCGGCCGGCGTTCCGGTCTCGCGCAGCAGGAGCAGCGAGCCGGCCGGGCCGGTGACCACCGACGGCCGCCCGGCGAAGGGCCGGCCGACGGTGCGGCCGGTGGCGGCGTCGGCCAGGACGGTGGAGGCCGCGGACGACAGCAGCAGGCGCCCGTCGCCCACATCCGCCACGTACGTCATGTCGTCCCGCTGCCAGATCTCCTGGCCGGTCCCCGCATCGTGGGCGGTCACACCGCGTACACCCGCCAGGCAGATCAGCCCACCACAATCGGTGACCGAGCCGATCAGCTCGCCGGACCGCCAGAGCGGTCGCAGATCCGCCGCGCGGTAGACCGTGGCGACCGTCTGGGCCGACGCGGTCCGCACCACGACCAGGTAGGGGCCGGCCGTGGCCAGGTATGCGCGGTAGACGCCGTTCCAGGGGATCCGCTCGCGGTGCAGCACGACGCCGTCGGCGTACCGGTAGGCCGTGGCGTCGCCCAGCGCGCTCACCGTGACGATCACCGACGGCCGGCCACCCTCGGTGACCGTGGTCCACTGGTCGACCGGGGAGACCGCCCGGCGCCACCGCTCGTGACCGTCGCGCAGCCCGACCAGGCGCAGCTGATCCCGCTCGGCCAGCAGCACGTCCCCGCTCGCCGCCGACGGCCGGGCGTCGCCGGACGACCGCCACAGCGGGGCGCCGGTCGCCGCGTCGAGCGCGACCGGGCCCGGCGCCAGCACCACGTCGCCGGCCGGTCGCACACCACCGTCGGCGGCTGCGGCCGGGACCTGCCATCGCCGCCGGCCGGTGCCCAGGTCGTACGCGCTCACCTCGGACGGGCCGGTCAGATAAGCCGTACGGCCGTCCAAGGCCAGGGTGTCGCCCGCGGGCAGCGCCGTCGCCCGCAGCGGATGGGCCGCGGCCGGCCCGGAGGCCGCCGTCGCCAGCAGGCCGGCCACGGTCAGAGCGGCCAGCATCAGCCGGCGCAGCCGGGACCAGTTCACCGGGGCGGCAACCGGTGGGGCCGCCGCGGCGTCACCGAGGTCGATCAGGGTCATCGCCTCAGAAACTTAGCTCGGCACCCGCCGCCGCGACATCAGCATCTCGGCCATGGCGGGCCCCGCCATCGGGCGGGCGAAGTGGTAGCCCTGGCCGTAGCCGCAGCCCATCTCGACCAGGCAGCGGGCCTGCTCGGCGGTCTCGATGCCCTCGGCCACCACGTGCAGCCGGAACGCCTGGGCCAGCCGGACCACGGCCTCGGCCACCGCGTACGCGTCGGGATCGGTGTCGATGCCGGTGACGAACGAGCGGTCGATCTTCAGGATGCTGACCGGGAGGGTCCGCAGGTAGCTGATGGCCGCGAACCCCGTACCGAAGTCATCGACCGAGATGCCGATGCCCATCTCGCGCAGCGCGCTCAGCCGGGCCACGGTCTGCTCGTCGGGCTGCAGGACCACGCTCTCGGTCAGCTCCAGCACCAGACGGTCGGCCGGGAACCCGGTCTCCTCCAGGATGCCGCGGATCGTCTCGACCAGATCGGTCTGGGTGACCTGGCGCGCGGAGAGGTTGACACTCAGCCACACCGCCTCGCCGTACGGGTCGTCGGCCTGCCACCCGGCGGCCTGCCGGCACGCGTCCCGCAGCACCCACTCGCCGATCGGGACGACCGCGCCGGTCTCCTCGGCTAGCTCGATGAACGCGCCCGGCATGAGCAGGCCGCGGGTCGGGTGGTTCCAGCGCACCAGCGCCTCGACGGCCATCCGGTCTCCGCCGGTGAGGTCGACCACCGGCTGGAAGTGCACGACGAACTCGTCGTTCTCGACCGCCCGGCGCAGCTCGGCGTCGCGGGCCCGGGTGTCCAGCTCCGGCGTGTAGACGCGGAAGTGCCCACGGCCGGAACGCTTCGCCGCGTACATGGCGATGTCCGCGTGCCCGATCAGCCGTTCGGCGTCGGTCGTGGTCTCGTCCCGGAACGCGACGCCGATGCTGGTCTCCACGGCGAGCACCAGCTCACCGAAGATCACCGGGGTGCGCAGCGCGTCGACCAGCCGCTGCGCGACACCCTCGACGGCGGCCCGGCTCGGCACCCCACGCAGCACGACAGCGAACTCGTCACCACCGAGCCGCCCGGCGGTGTCACCGGACCGGACGACCGTACGCAGCGCCGTCGCCACCGCCTTGAGCACGGCGTCACCGGCCTCGTGGCCGTACGCGTCGTTGATCGGCTTGAACCGGTCGAGGTCGATCAGCAGGACTGCGTCATGCCGGCCCTCACGCAGCGGCTGCCCGGTCAGCTCGGCCAGACGCTCGGCGATCAGGGCCCGGTTGGCCAGCCCGGTCAGCGAGTCGGTGACGGCCAGCCGCCGGTTCTCCCGCTGGGCGAACATCTGCCGGGCGATGACCAGCGACGTCAGCACGACCGAGCCCACGATCATGCCGCCCAGGGGGTACAGCGACTCCCCGCGGGCGACGAACGCCAAAAGGCCATAGGCAAGGACGACACCGACGTACGGAAGCCAGGTGAGCCGGCCGCGGCTCTGGCGCCCGTCGGCCACCGGGCCGTCCTGCTTCAGCCGGCGGTGGACGGCCAGCAGCGTCAGGAATGTACCGGCTGCCCAGAGCAGGTAAGGCCAGGTGCCGGGGCGGAAGAAGACCCCGAACTGAACGTAGGCGATCGTGTAAGTGCTGTCGGCGACCACTTTCAGCGCCATGGACCCGCCGAGCAGGCCCACCGCGGCCCCGGCCGCCGGGCGCCGCAGAAGCAGGACGATCAGAGCGAAGACCAGCAGCAGGTCGAGAACCGGCACGGCGGTCGAGAAGGCGATGACGACAGGGTCGGCCCCGGGCGTACGCAACAACGGCCCGATCTCCAGATACCAGAGCGCCATGCACGCCCCGGCCACCACGATCGACGAGTCGATCACGAGCTTGACCCGCTCGGCCCGGCCCCGAATGTCCGGCAGCATCAACAGCCCGGCGACCATGCACAGGATCGCCACCAGATAGACGTAGTCGGACAGCGCCGGATAACCACTCAGCGCGGGCACGTAATACTGCACCAGCGAAGCCGTGTGGGCCAGAAGCTGCCCCCCGAACGCCGCCTCCAGCATGATCCAGGCCCGGCGCTCGCGCCGCTCCAGGTTGCCCTTGCGCACCACCTGTAGCCCCAGCAACGCCGTCAACAGCGTCACCGGCATGTAGACCAGATCATTGACCAGGCGCGCCTGAAAGTCGCTGCCCCAGCCCGTCACGTACTGAACGAAGATCACCCCGAGCAGGGCCCCGGACCCCCACACCGCCACCGTCAGCAGCCGGCCGCCCCGCGCCCGAAGTTCTCCCATACCGGCCCGATCGGCAGCCCCTCACCAACCCTGAACCGAACCCGCGGTTGCGACCCGGGAGCGGCCTTCGCCCTCAGGAGCGCAGCTCCGCCAGGGTCGTCCCATCGGCGATCCGTTTGATGTTTCCGTGGTGGTCACGCCTGACCAACCGCAGGGCGAGCCTGTCCAGATCGCTGAGATCGCCGTACCTACGCCTCAATAGCGTCGTCATTACTATGACGCGGCTTTCTTCTAGGCCCTGCTGATAGCCCTGCTGATAGCCCTGCTGATAGCCCTGCTCATAGTTCTTACGGGCCCACTCGCGGCCCCATGCTGTCTGCTCGAGAAGCTTGCAGCGTTCTTCGAAGGTGGGAACCGAAAGCGGCGGTCGAGGTGCGCTGTCAGTCACTGTTCGTCCTTCTGCGTCGAACATCGACGTTGAGGGACAGTGTCCTGGGCGCGAGACCAGTAGTCAAGAGACTGGTTGTCACTTGTTCGGCGCCACCGATCGTGCGCCGCGTCAGTGACCTCCGTCCCAGGACTTGCCCCTGACGTCAACGTGAGGTTTTAGCGTGAGGGTATGCAGATCAACGGCACAAAAGCTCTCGTAACCGGCGCCAACCGTGGCCTTGGCAAGGCGTTCGCCGAGGCTCTCCTCGCTCGCGGCGCCACCACCGTCTACGCCACCGCGCGCCGCCCCGAGAGCATCGACGTTCCGGGCGTCGTACCTCTGCGGTTGGACATCACCGACCAGGCGTCCATCGACGCCGTGGCGGCTAAGGTGGGCGAGCTCGACATCCTCGTGAACAACGCCGGCATCTCCACGAACGCCCCGCTGCTCGGCGCCTCCACGGAGAACATCCGCCGCGAGTTCGAGACCAACTTCTGGGGCACCCTCAACGTCACCCGCGCCTTCGCCCCGAAGCTGGCCGGCGGCGCCATCCTCAACGTCATCTCGGCGCTGAGCTGGTACGCCTTCGCCCCCTCGAGCAACGGCTACGCCGCTTCCAAGGCCGCGGAGTGGTCGCTCACCAATGGCATCCGGCTCGAGCTCGCCGACCAGAAGACCCAGGTCACCGCGCTGGCCCTGGCCATCGCCGACACCGACATGATGGCCGGCTACGACATTCCCAAGCTGGCGCCCATCGAGGTGGTCACCCAGGCCCTGGACGGCTTGGAGGCCGGCAAGCTCGAGGTGATCGCCGACCGCCCCACCGCCAACGTCAAGGCGTCCCTCTCAGGCGACCCGGCCCTGTTCTACGCCGACATCCAGGCCGCCCTTTTCGGCTGATCGGCCCCGCCCGGCGCGCGCCCCACCCAACCAATCGGTCTGGGGCCGCGCGCAGGCTGACGCCGTCGGCCGACGGGCGATCCGCCAGCTCAGGAACGCAGCTCCGCCAACGTCGCGCCAGCGACGATGCGAGCGATGTTGCCGGCGTTATCGTGGTTGGCCAGTCGCTCGGCGAGGTCGTCCAGGCCGGCGAAAGTGCCGAACCTCGCCCGCAAGATCTCACGCATGCTGTCGACGTGGCCCTGTTCCAGACCCTGCTCTCGGCCTTTCTCCAGACCTTGCTCCAGACCTTGCTCCAGGCCCTGCTCCAGATTCTTGCGAGCGATCTCACGGCCTGACTTCGATTGTTCGAGAACGTCGTTCATGCCTCTCCTTCGCAACTCGTCGAGAACCTGGGCCGCCAGGGAACCTTCCCGAAGCATACCCAGCTCGATCTGCACAAGCTGTTCCTCCATCGCCGTGGTTTCGGCGATCCGATCGACGACCCGTTCTACCAGATCCGGTGGTGGCTTCTGAGACCACAGCGCGAGCGGCGCCAGCGGGCTCGCCAGTAGCGTGTTCGGGTCCAGATCGTCGGGCACGTCGACCGAGCGATAGTCGAGCCGGATCTGATCCCGCTCGAACGGGACCGGATAGCCTCCGCCCAGTGGCCAGAGCACAATCTGGTGGATGCGGTGGTCCGCGCGGCGGTATTTTGCCGCCACGGACGCCCAGTAGGAGACCATCCGCTCCTGAAAGTTCTCAGTGCGCTCAAGCTGGATCTCGTAATGGAAGATGTCCGTCGGCCCCCCGTCGTCGCCGGGCGGAACCAGGAAAACCTTGTCGCACTGGCGGCTGCGTTGCCGCGGCTGCTCGGTCGGCCCGTCGAGGATCACCTCCCGGCCGTCGATCCGCGCGTCACCCAACAGCTGCAGCGCGTCCCGCGGATGGGCTTCCAGTAAAGCCTTGTACAAACCGTCGAAATCGCGGACCTTCCCCGTCGGGGGAGACGCGACATCGGACGGCGCACTGTCGGTCACTGCTCCTCCTTCTGCGCCCGTGTCGGCGTGAAGGCAACAGCTTCCCGTGCGTGCGACCAGTAGTCAAGAGACTGGTTGTCGCATGCCCGCGCGGTGATGTGCGCGGGGAAACCTGCGTGCGGCGGTCAGAGGCGGAGGCAAAGGCCGGCGATGCAGCGCCGCGCCGGCGGTTACGCCGTACGCGGCGTTGCTTGATCCTGGCCGTCAGGCCGAGCCCGACCGGGCCACACCCGGCGGCCGCGCTCGGAGCGCGACCAAGACACCGTGGGGTCCGGGGGTCGCTCCCGGGCAGGCATCAGCGCATCTGGCGTTCGCTGATCTCCCAGGCCATGACGTAGGAGCGGATCAGCTGGGCGGTCTGCTCCTCGGCGGTGAAGGTGAGGACGATGTGCTGGCCGAGGTCGCCGTGGGGGGCGTCGCGGACCGTGAGGATCGTGCCGTCGAGGGTGAGTTCGCGGCCGCCGGGGAGGGTGACGAAGGCCCGCAGGTGGTCGCCGGGGGTGAGGGCGGTCGGCTCGTCGATCCAGCAGCGGAGGCCGCCCTCGCTGATGTCGAGGAGGGCGCCTTCGAGGCGGTGGTCGTCGCTGGTGAGGTGTACGGCTACGGCGCCGCCGCCGCGGACGTACTCGCGGCGGTTGCTCTGGTGGGGGACGCCGGCGGGGGCCAGGGTCCAGCGGTACGGGGCCTCGTCGGAGACGGCGACCAGGCGGCTGGGGAGCACGACGCGGGTGCGCGGCAGCGCCCAGAAGATCTCGAACTGCTCGACGGGCGTGGCCGCGTCGGCGACCTCGAGCGGGGCGGCGATCGTGAAGGTGGCGCCGTCGACCGACTCCAGGCGGGATCGGACGCTCACGCCTTCGCTCAGGGCGAGGAACATCGACGTGCCGACGGCGGGCAGTTCGGTGGTGGGGGAGACCGACGCGATCATGGGGAACACCTCGTGCTGGGGGACATCCGGTCGAGCAGCAGGATCGGCGCCGGGTGCCGGGACCTGAGCTTTTCGGTTGCAAATGAGGTGTGGCCCCTAAAAACCAATGAGGCGCAGCAGCTCCGTGGTCACCTCTTCGGGGCGCTCGACGTGCGGGGAGTGGCCGCAGCCGGCGTAGACGACCTCGCGGAAGCTGCCGCCGGCGTCGGCGTACCGCTGCAACACCGCGCGGGTCTGGCCGACCATCGGCTGCGGCGGGCAGGCGTCGGCGCCCGGCCAGCCCGGTACGGCCCCGAGCGAACCCAGGTAGGCCAGGTCGAACAGGGAAGTGTCGGAGACGATGGCGTCCTTGTCGCCGCGGACCCACACGATCGGCGGTTTGGCCGGTGCGGCGACCAGGGAGGAAGCCACGTTGAAGTGGTTGGGGGCCATCGTGTTGAGCACGCCGCGGTCGCCCGGGCCGACGCCGGGCCAGCTCGCCACCGGTTTGGCGTCACCGGGGTAGTTGTCCTCGCCGATGGCCGTGCTCAGCACCGTGTCGAGCAGCAGCTCCTCGTCACCGGGGAAGGCGCCGAGCGAGGCCGGGTCGGCCACGTAGGCCGAGCGGAGCACGGACAGCGGGCTGGTGGGGGCGTCGGCGGTGCGGTCGCCGGCCTGGATGCGGGCCACGAAGTCGGGGTTGGCGGTGCCGCCGCCGGTGCCGGCGAAGTCGGCTGTGGTCGGGGTGCCGTCCAGGTCGCGGGTGCCGCCGAAGCCGTACGGACTCAGCGGCGCCTCCAGCAGCACCGAGGAGAACCGCCCGGGGTGGTCGGCGAGCAGTTGCATGACCACGCCGCAGCCCATCGAGTGCGCGGCCACCGCGACCGGCCCTTCCTGCGGGAAGAGGGTGCGGTCGTCGAGCAGGGCGGCCACGTCGTCGGCGAAGTCGCGCAGGCCGTGGGTGGCGTCGACCGGGGCGGTGTCGCTGCGGCCGTACCCGCGCAGGTCGGGCGCGACCACCCGGATGCCGTCGGGCAGGCGCCGGATCAGCGGCGCCCAGAACTCGGCGGACGAGCAGTTGCCGTGCACGAGGAGCACCGGCGTGCCGTCCGCCGGGCCACCGACGAGGACGTTCTGGCCGATGCCGCGGGCCTGCACGCGAAGATCACGGGTCTCCATCGGCCGATCATCACACAGCCCGGCCGGGCGGGGAACCCGTCTAAGATCCGCCAGGTGATGGAGGAATTCGATGTCCCGGTGTCCGGTGGTTCCCTGCGGGTGTGCCGGTGGCCGGGCGACGGCCCGGTCGTCATCGCCGCGCACGGCATCACCGCCAACGCGCTGACTTTCGCGCCGGTGGCCGACAAAGCGCGGGTCCAGCTGGTCGCCCCGGATCTGCGGGGCCGGGCGCGCAGCAACCAGCTTCCCGGCCCGTACGGCATGGCCGCCCACGCGGCCGACCTGATCGCCGTGGCCGACCACCTCGGGGTGGACCGGGTCGTGCTGGCCGGGCATTCCATGGGCGGGTTCGTGGTGGCGGCGACGGCGGTGATGTATCCCGAGCGGGTCAGTGGGGTGCTGCTGATCGACGGGGGTGTGGCCCTGCCGGTGCCGCCGAACGCCGACGTGGACGAGGTGCTGCAGGCCGTGATCGGGCCGGCCATCGCCCGGCTGGGCATGACGTTCGCCGACGAACAGGCGTACCTCGACTTCTTCCGGGCCCATCCGGGTCTGCGCGACGGGTGGTCGCCGGCCGTCGAGGCGTACGTCAAGCGCGACCTGGCCGGCACCCGTTCGTCGTGTTCCCTGGAGGCGGTGCGGGCCGACGCGACCGACACGCTGATCGACCGGGTGACCGTCGACGCCGTACACCACCTGGCCGTTCCTGCCCGGCTCCTGTGGGCCCAGAGGGGCCTTCAGAACGAGGACCAGGGGATGTACGCCGAGAGCCAGCTCACCGGTCTGAACTTCCCTGTCGAGTTCGTGCCGGAGGTCAACCACTACTCGATCCTCTTCGACCCGCACGCCGCCGGTCTGGTCGCCGACCGGCTGTTTTCGCTGGCAGCGAACGCCGGAAGATGATCGGCCCGGCCGAGGTTGAGCGCCACATACTCAACCTTTCGGAGGTACCGGGTGACCACCAAGCGACTCCCCGTGTTGTTCCTTGACGACATCGTTCTGCTCCCGGGCATGGTCGTACCGGTCGAACTCGACGAGGCCGCCCAGGCCGCCGTCGACGCGGCCCGCACGTCGGCCGGCTCCGAGCTGCTCATCGCCCCCCGCCTCGAGGACCGCTACGCGTCGCACGGCGTCGTGGCGAGCCTCGAACGGGTCGGCAAGGCCCGCGGCGGCGTGCCGGCCGCGGTCCTGCGCACCGGCGCCCGCGCCCGCATCGGCAGCGGCGTGACCGGACCCGGCGCGGCCCTGTGGGTCGAGGCCGAGCCGGTCGCGACCGCCGCGCCGAGCGAGCACGCCCGTGAGCTCGCCGCGGAGTACAAGCAGCTGGTCGTGTCGGTCCTGCAGCGCCGCGAGGCGTGGCAGGTCATCGACTCGGTCAGCGCCATCGACGACCCCGGCGACCTGGCCGACACGGCCGGCTGGGCGCCGTACCTGTCCAACGACCGCAAGCGCGAGCTGCTCGAGACGCCCGACGTCGAGAAGCGGCTGCGGCTGCTGATCGAGTGGACCACCGACTTCCTGGCCGAGTCCGAGGTCAGCGACAAGATCGAGAGCGACGTCCGCGAGTCGGTCGAGAAGCGCAACCGCGAGTACCTGCTGCGCGAGCAGCTCAAGGCGATCCGCAAGGAGCTCGGCGAGGACGAGCCCGACGGCAAGGACGACTACCGGGCCCGGGTCGAGGGCGCCGACCTGCCCGACGCGGTCCGCGAGGCCGCCCTGCGCGAGGTCGGCAAGCTGGAGCGGGCCGGCGACCAGAACCCCGAGGCGGGCTGGATCCGGACCTGGCTCGACACCGTGCTCGACCTGCCCTGGAACGTCCGCACGGACGACAACACCGACCTCACCGCGGCCCGGGCCGTGCTCGACGCCGACCACCACGGCCTGGACGAGGTCAAGGAGCGCATCGTCGAATACCTCGGCGTGCGCGCCCGCCGCGAGTCCCGCGGGCTGTCGGTCGTCGGCGGCCGCGGCTCCGGCGCGGTGATCCTGCTGGCCGGCCCGCCCGGAGTCGGCAAGACCTCGCTCGGCGAGTCGGTCGCGCGCACCCTGGGCCGCAAGTTCGTCCGGGTCGCCCTGGGTGGCGTCCGGGACGAGGCGGAGATCCGCGGCCACCGCCGTACGTACGTCGGGGCGCTGCCCGGGCGCATCGTCCGCGCCATCCGCGAGTCCGGCTCGATGAACCCGGTCGTCCTGCTCGACGAGGTCGACAAGGTCGGCAGCGACTACCGCGGCGACCCGGCGGCGGCCCTGCTCGAGGTGCTCGACCCGGCGCAGAACCACACGTTCCGCGACCACTACCTCGACCTGGACCTCGACCTGTCGGATGTGCTGTTCATCGCGACGGCCAACGTGCTCGACACGATCCCGCAGGCGCTGTTCGACCGGATGGAGCTCATCTCGATCGACGGCTACACCGAGAGCGACAAGGTGGCCATCGCCCGCGACTTCCTGGTGCCCCGCCAGCTCGAGCGGGCGGCCCTGTCCGAGGGTGAGGTGACGGTCACCGAGAACGCCCTGCGGGAGATCGCCGCCAACTACACCCGGGAGGCGGGCGTACGGTCCATGGAGCGCCTGCTCGCCAAGGCGTTCCGCAAGGCCGCGCTGGGGGACCTGCCCGCCACGGTCGACGCGGCCGGCCTCAAGGACCTGATCGGACGGCCCCGGTTCACGCCGGAGTCGGCCGAGCGGACCGCCGTCCCCGGCGTCTCCACCGGCCTGGCCGTGACCGGCATGGGCGGTGACGTGCTCTACATCGAGGCGTCGCTGCTGCCCGGCGACAAGGGCGGGCTGTCGGTCACCGGCCAGCTCGGCGACGTGATGAAGGAGTCGGCCCAGATCGCCCTCTCCTACGTGCGGGCCCACGCCGAGGAGCTCGGCATCTCCCCGGAGCAGCTTGACCACCCGATCCACCTGCACGTGCCGGCGGGTGCGGTGCCCAAGGACGGGCCGTCGGCCGGTGTCACCATGACCACGGCGCTGGTCTCGCTGCTGCTCGGCCGCAACGTGCGGGCCGAGGTCGGGATGACCGGCGAGGTGTCGCTGACCGGCCGGGTGCTGCCGATCGGCGGGGTGAAGCAGAAGCTGCTCGCCGCCCAGCGGGCCGGCCTCACCGAGGTCTACCTGCCGCAGCGCAACGAGCCCGACCTCGACGACGTCCCGGCCGACGTGCTGGCCGCGCTGACGGTCCACATCGTCTCCGACGTCCGCGAGATCCTGAACACGGCCCTGGAGCCCGTCTCCTCGGGCATGGTGTCAGCGCTGTAGGACCAGCCGCCTCCTCCTCGGTTGCCTTCACGAGGAGGAGGCGGTTCTCTATGGGGTGGCTGACAGGAGCCGACCGAACTGGGTCGCCAGCAGGGCCCCGCTGTGGCCGACGGCGGCGAACGTACGGTCGTTGCCGTCGGTCATCTGCAGCGACACGGTGATCTCGCCGTTGTCGGTCTTGCTCTGCGCGCTGCTCACGTCGGGAGCGCTGATCGTCGCGGCCGGCCCCCGCCGCCGGTCCCGCGCCGCCATGACCAGCCACCAGGCCAGCCCGCCGAGCGCCGCGCCCGCGAAGACCACGCCGCAGGCGATCCAGAGCACCGGCCCCAGCCACCCCGGCCCGCGATCCTCCGCGTTGACGGCGACCATCGCCAGCCCGGCCGCCAGAATGAGCCCGCCCACACCCGTCTTGGCCGCCCGCTGCCGCCCCGGCGCCGTCTCGTGCACCTCCACCTGCTCGGGGAGGAACTCCAGGGTGACCAGCTGACCGGCCTCGGTGCGCACGCGGGGAACCTTCACCCGACCACGGTAGGCCCCCGGCGCCCTGTGGGAGCGTGGCGGGGTGATCAGCCAGTGGTGGGAAGACATCGGGGACCTTCGGGTCCGGATCGACGAGCTTCCGTTCGTACGGGGTCTGGGCGACGGCACCCTCGATTCCGGCGCCTTCGTCTGGTACCTGGAACAGGACGCGCTCTACCTTCGTGGCTACGCGCGGGTGGTGGCCGGCGCGGCCCGACTCGCCCCGGCCGTCGACGAGCAGGCTTTCTGGGCCGCGAGTGCCCAGCGGGCGATCGCCGGGGAGCGACAGTTGCACGAGAGCTGGGGCGTCAGGGAGGCGGAACCGGCCGCCGTCACGATCGCCTATCTCGATCACCTGTCGGCTCAGGGCGACTATCGCGTCCTGATCGCGGCGCTGCTGCCGTGCTTCTGGCTCTACCACGATGTCGGGAGCCGTCTGCATCCGCTGTCGCACGCGGGGCATCCCTATCGCTCCTGGCTCGACACGTACGCCGATGAGATGTTCGCGCAAGCCACCGAAGAGGCGCGGGTCATCGTGACGCGAGCGGCGGCGCACGCCGACGATCTGACGAGAACGGCAATGCATGAGGCATTCCGGATCTCGGCCACCCATGAGCATGCGTTCTTCGCCGCACCGCATCAGCAAATCGGTCAAAAACGATAAATTGCCCATATGACTATGACTTGGGTACGGCCGGTGTTGCGCCTCGGAGTGGCAGTCCTGATCGGAACGACCGCCTCCGCCGTCGGCCCCGGGAGCGCCCGGGCGGCGTTGCCGGCCGGGTGCGCGCAGTCGGGCTCGACGGTGACCTGCACCTATGGGTACACCGGGAGCGAGCAGACCTTCACAGTTCCGGCCGGTGTGCAGTCGGTGCAGGTCACCGCGACCGGCGCGGCCGGTGGGAAGAACAGCAACGGTCTGACCGGCGGCCGGGGAGCCACGGTCGCCGGAACCCTGAGCGGGCTCACCGCCGGCACCACCCTTTACGTCGAGGTCGGCCAGTATCTCGAGACCGCCACCGCCCCGAACGGCTTGGGGAGCGGGACCTTCAACGGCGGCGGGGCCGGTGTCGGACACGCGTCGGGTGCGGGCGGCGGCGCCTCCGACGTCCGCACCGTCAGCGGTGGCGGCAACCCGGCCACCACCGGGCTCGCCTCGCGGCTGATCGTGGCTGCGGGCGGCGGAGGAGCGGGTGTCTCCGACGAATCCGGCAACAGTGAAGGCGGCGACGCCGGGGCGGACGGCCGGCCGCTCATCACGTCATCCGAGCAGCAGGTGAAGGGCGGCCAGGCGGGAACGCAGAGCGCGGGCGGATCGGGTTACAGCAACGGGATGCTGGGGCGCGGCGCCGACGGCTACCAGAGCGACCTCAGCAGCGGTGGTGGCGGCGGCGGGCTGTACGGCGGCGGATCGGGCACCCCAACCGGTTTCGTCGACGGCTGGTGGCCGACCGCGGCCGGCGGCGGAGGCGGCGGCTCCTCGCTGGTCCCGGCCGGTGGCACCGGGCCGAATCTGACCAGCGCCCCGGCCTCGGTGACGATCTCGTACACGGCAGCCCCGGCGGTGCTGCAGTTCGACGCTCACGCGTACGTCACCCGGGCCGTTCCCGGCGCCGCCACCGGCAAAGCCGACCTGACCTGTACGGCCACCGCCGGCACCGTCTCCACCACCGCGCCCGCCGGCGCCGGCAGCAGCCGCGCCACCGGCGCCATCGCCCAGAACGGCCTGCGCACGGCGACCGCCACCGCCACCGTCCTGAAGGCCCAGAACATCACCACCCAGGGCATCACCGTGACCACGACCGCCACCCAGACCGCGAACGGCCAGGTCACCACCACCGGCACGGCCACCCTGAAATCCACCAAGGTCAACGGCATCTCCGTCCCGGCCAACCCGGCCCCCAACACGACCCTGCCCCTGCCCGGCGGCAGCCTCGTCCTCAACGAGCAGATCCCGCTGGCCAACGGCCTGTCCGTCAACGCCATCCACCTGCGCTTCGGCTCCCTGGAGGCCATCATCGGCCACGCCGCGACCAGCCTCACGGCCGTCGGATCCGCCTGCCCCGCCAGCTGACCGCCGCGGAAGCTCCGGGCCGCGGGAAGCTCGGACGGGCTGTCTGCCCGGCCAGGTGGGCGGGTTATTCGTCCTCGTCCGAGTCCTCGTCCTCATCGCCGTCGGACTTGAGCTTGTCCTTTTTGGGCTTTGCCTTGGCCGGTGGGGCCTGCTTCGCGGCGGGACCTGCGGCCGGGGCTGCGGCGGGGCCCGCGGCCGGAGGCGGGGCGGGGGCCGCGGCGCGGGTGACGGGGGCGGCCTGGACGGACATTTCGGCCAGGCACGTGGTGCCGTTCAGGCGGAACGTCACGGGCAGGGCGGCCACCTCGCCGTAGGCGGCGGAGAAGCCGGTGGCGGTGGTGGCACCGGGTGGCAGGGCGCCGCCTACCGCGGAGACGGTACGGCCGTTCTGCTTCCACGTGCCCGACCAACCCTTGAGCAGTCGCTGGTCGGCCGGCAGGGCGAATGTGAGCTGCCACGCGGGAACGGCCACCCGGCCCGTGTTGCGGATGGTCACATTGGCTGCGGCGCGGCCGGTGGACGTACCGCGCAGGGCATAGCGGACGGTGCAGGCCGGCTTGGCGGCCGCCGGCCGGGCCGGAGCCGGGGAGGCCGAGGGCGGCGGGGTCGCGGCGGCCGCAGTGGCCGAGCCCGCCGGGCCATCGCCGGCCGCGTGGACAGCCCAGCCGCCGGCGACCAGGCCGAGGGCGGCCAGGGCGCCGACCACCACGCGGCGGTGGCCGGCGGGCAGAACCGGACGCCGCCGCTGGGCCACGGTCGGGCCCGCGGCCAGCGAGGTGCCGATCTCGGCCGTCTCCGGGACGTGCAGCAGCTTGGCCGGGGGCAGGCCGGCCAGCTCACCGAGCCGGTCGGCCACCTCGGCCGCGCTCGGCCGATCGCCCGGGCCCTTGGCCAGGCAGCGGCGGACCAGCCGGGACACTACAGCGGGCATACCCGGTACGGGTGGCAGCGGATCCGGTTCGGCGTACACATGGGCCCGCAGCATCTGGGTCACGGTCGAGGCGGGCCACGGCGCTCGGCCGGCCAGCACCAGGTAGAGCAACAGGCCGAGGGCGTACACGTCGGAGGCGGGGCGCACCGGCCCGCCGGCGATGCGTTCCGGCGCAAGGTAGGCGGGCGTGCCCAGGACCCGGCCGTCCTGACCGTCGACCGCCCCGACCGTGGCCGAGATGCCGAAGTCGACGAGCTTGGCCCCGGCCGCGGTGACCATGACGTTGGCCGGCTTCACGTCGCGGTGCACCACACCCCGGGCGTGCGCGGCGGCCAGCGCGGCCGCCACCTGGGCGCCGATCACCACCGCCGGCTTCCACGGCAGCGGCCCGCCGGCCACCAGATCGGCCAGCGACCGGCCGTCGACCAATTCCATGACGACGTACGGCCGGCTCGCGCTCTCGCCGTAGTCGTACACCTCGACGACGTTCGGATGCCGCAGCCCGGCCGCGGCCCGCGCCTCGTCCCGCAGCCGGCGCAGCACCTCCGCGTCGGCGGCCAGCTGGGCGGCAAGCACCTTCACGGCCACGTCGCGGCCCAGCACCTCGTCCGAGGCGCGCCAGACCACCGACATGCCGCCCCGGCCCAGCCGCTCCCGCAGCCGATACCGCCCACCGACGAGCTGCCCAGTCTCCACGAAGATCGCCGATGCCCGCCCAGCCCACGCCCGAAACACTTGATCTCTTGCAAGTAATCCCCCCACCGAAGATCCACTCTGGCCCGGCGGCATCTCCTCAGCCCCATTTGTGACGTTTAGTGGGCGTCGAAAGTCGTCGGCCGGCGAGCCCACCACGCGGGGCAGCGAAATCGCACGCTACGTTGTCGCAACCCGGTCGCCGCTCTGCCACAGCCGGTGATTATTGGCGCAGGCTGTCAACGGGTGGGCCATGGCAGCCCGATACGCCAGCCCGACTAGCCCCAGCTCATCCCGCCGCGCGGACCCACTGCGCCCGGCTGGTCTTCCTCGCTGTGCAGGCCCATCCCGCCGCGGGTCCGCTCCACCAAGGAGGCCCATCCGGCCGTGCGGGTCCACTGCACCGGGCGGGCTCATCCCACAGGGCGGGCCCGTTCCACCGGGCGGGCCCATCCGGCCGTGCGGGCTATCCGGCCGTGCGGGCTATCCGGCCGTGCGGGCCCATCCCGCCGTCCGGGCCCACTCCACCGCGCGGGATCCCACCGCGCGGGATCCCACCGCGCGGGATCCCGCCGTGCGGGCCGATCCGGTTGTGCGGGCATATCCCGCCGTCCGGGCCCATCCCACCGCGCCTCGGGGTCCACTCCACCGGGCGGCCCACCGGCCGTGCGGCCCGCCCCGCCGGGCTAGCTCATCCGGCCGCGCGGGTCCATTCCACGGCGCGAGACTCCACCGCTGGCCCATCCGCCCGCCCTGGCTCATCCGCCCGCGCTGGCTCGTCCGGCCGCGGGGGTCCATCCACCGCGCTGGCCCATCCCACCGCGCCTGGGGGTCCATCCACCGAGCCGGCCCCATCCCACCGCGCCTGGGGGTCCACTCCACCGGGCGGCCCTTTCGGCGGTGCGGGCTCATTCGGCCGTGCGGGCTCATCGGGCCGTGCGGGCTCATCGGGCCGCACTGGCTCATCCCGCCGCGGGGGCCCATCCGCCCGCACTGGCTCATCCCGCCGCGGGGGCCCATCCGGCCGCCCGGGCCCATCGCGCCGCGCCGGTCCACTCCACCGGGTGGGATTTCACCGCTCGGGCCCATCCCACCGCGCGCGTCCACTGCGCCGCACGGGCCCATCCCGCTGCGCGGGACCACTGCGCCGCGCGGGACTACTCCGTCGAGCGGGACTTCTCCGCTGGACCGGTCCATCCAGGCGGTCGATCCGCGTCGCCTCGTCCTGGGACGGATCGGGGTTGTGCTGGTGTCGCAGGCAGTCCGTCTCTGGCTGATATCGGCGTGCGCCGGCGTTTGGCCGCGGGCTTGATTCTGGGCCGGTTGGCGTGGCGGAGGTCGGGCTCGCGCTGGAGCGGATGGGGGCGACGGGTGAAGTAGGGCCTCGCTGAAGCGAGTGGAAGCGGCGGGTGGCGCGCCGTTTGCCGGTCGGGATGCCGTGTCTTGAGCGGTGTGTGGCAGAGGGGGAATGGGGCGCGCTGGCTAGCGGCGGTGGAGGTGGCGGGTCAAGGCGGCGAGGGCGGCGGTGGCGGTGGCGTCGATGAGGGCGATGCGGCGCCACGACGGGGCGAGGGTGGCTGCGGCCAGGTCGGTGGTGGCGTGGAGGGTGTCGATCAGGAGGCCGGTGGCGGTGATCGCCGGGGTGGGGCGGGCAGCGGTGGTGGCGGCCTGGAGCAGGTGGCGGGCGGCGAGGATTCGGGCTGCGGTGGGGGCGCCGCGCGGGGCGGGTGGGCGCAGGACGGTGCGTGCGGCGAGCAGCAGGGTGCCGGCCCAGGCGGTGCGGGCGACGGCGGCGGTGACCAGGCGGCGGGGAGTGGGGCGGTCCGCGGCGAGGCTTGGTGGGAGGAGGAGTTCGCCGGGGCGGCGGCGTCGGCCGAGCCAGGTGGTGTACGGGCTGTGCTTGAGGACCAGGCCGGGGTGGGCGCCGTGGAGGCGGCCGGGGTCGCCGGCGGGGGTGTCCACGTTGTCGGTCCGGGTGTCGGGGCGGGGGGTCTGCTGCGTGCCGCGGCCGAGACGCCGGACGCCCAGCACGGCGTCGGTCAGGGCCGGAGCCAGGCGCTGGGCCAGGCCGAAGGCGGCGGCCGCCCCGCCGACCGAGATCTCGCGGCGCGGGTGTTCGGCGGCGTAGACGATGGTGTCGGCGACCAGCTCGGGGGCGTAGACCGGCGGGGGTGGCTTGGCCATGCTGCCCAGCTTGCTGCGGGCGTGCTCGAAGAACGGCGTGTTGATCGACGCGGGCAGGATGGTGGTCACTGTGATCGGCGCGCCCTCCTGGGCGAGTTCGCTGCGCAGGCTGTCGTGCAGGGCGCGCACCGCGAACTTGCTCGCGGTGTAGGGCGCCTGCAACGGCACGCTGCGGACACCTTCGGCCGAGACGACCCCGATGACCGTGCCGCCGCCGGCTCGGCGCAGCGCGGGCAGGGCTGCTTTGATCCCGTACAGCTGGCCCAGGAAGTTGACCCTCATGACCCGCTCGAACTCGGGGCCGCTGATGTCCTCGACGCGGCCCCAGATGCCGACGGCGGCGTTGTTGACCCAGGTGTCGATGCGGCCGAACCGCTGCTCGGCGGCTTTCGCGAGGGCGGTGACGGCCTCGGGGTCGGCCACGTCGGTCGGCACCGCGACGGCCGTCCCGCCGGCCGCGGTGATCTGCTCGACCAGCGAGTCGAGGGCCTGCGTGGTGCGGGCCGCGCAGACCACCCGGGCCCCGCGAGCGGCGAAGGCGAGCGCGGTGGCCCGGCCGATGCCGCTGGACGCCCCCGTGATCACCACGACCTGATCGGACACCGGTTTGCGCATGGCAGAGCGTCTACCCGCATCACGGGCGGCTAAGCACGGCGATCCGGCGCATAGGAGTGGAGCACTAAAGTCGGGGCGTGACCGTCGAGCTGGTCCTGCTGACGCGCGTGGCTTTTCGCGGGCGGGAAGTCGCCGGCCCCCTGCCCCGGGCAGTGCTGGCGCTGCTGGCCGGGGAGCTGCGCAGCGGTGTCAGCACCGGGCGGCTGGTCGAGGCGTTGTGGCCGGAGGAGCGGCCCGAGCATCCGGTGAAGGCGTTGCAGCTGCTGGTGTCGCGACTGCGGGCGCGCCTCGGGGCGGGCGTCATCGTCAGCACACCGGGCGGCTACCGGTTGGCGCTGGCGGCGGAGCAGGTCGATGCGGCTGCGGTGCTGTGGCACGCATCTGAGTGCGGCCGGGGGAAGCCGGCCGAGGCGCTGCGGCACGCCGAGGCCGGGCTGGCGTTGTGCGGGGATGCGGCGGGCTGGGACGGGGGCAAGGACGATCCGTTGTCGGCGCTGCGGGCGGCGCGGGTGCCGGCGTACCGGGCGTTGATGCGGGGCCGGGGCCTGGCTCTCTCACGGCTCGGGCGGGCCGCCGAGGCGGTCGAGCCGCTGCTCACCGTGGCCGGCTGGGCGCCCGGGGACGAGGAGGTGCTCGGCGAGCTGCTGCGGTGCGAGGCGGCGACGGCGGGCGCGGCCGCGGCGTTGGCGCGCTACGACGCGTACCGCCGGGGGTTGAAGTCGCAGTTGGGCCGTGACCCGGGGATAGCGCTGCGCGAGGTGCACCGGGCGCTGCTGCTCAGCGACGAGCCGCCGGTGCGCCGCGGGGTCCGGCAGGAGCCGAACGAGCTGCTGGGCCGGGCGGCCGACGTCGCGGCGGTGACCGCCCTGCTGGAGTGGTCGAGGGTGGTTTCGGTGGTCGGCGCGGGTGGGCTGGGCAAGACGCGGCTGGCGCACGCGGTGGCGCGCGGAGCCGGGCAGCGGCTCGTGCACGTCGTCGAGCTCGCCGGGGTCACGGCCGGTGGCGATGTGGCGGGCGAGGTGGGCTCGGTGCTCGGCGTGCGGGAGGCGGCCGGCCGGCTCGGTCTCCTGGGTGGCATCACCGAGGCCCTGGAGCCCGGGCCCGCCCTGCTCGTGCTGGACAACTGCGAGCACGTGGTGGACGGGGTGGCCGACCTGGTGCAGGCGCTGATCTCGGCCAGCGGGCAGCTCCGGGTGCTCGCCACGAGCCGGGCGCCGCTGCGGCTGTCGTCGGAGGCGCTCTACTGGCTGCCCGAGCTGGACCTGGCGGCGCTGACCGAGCTGTTCGGCCGGCGGGCGCGGGCGATCCGGCCCGATGCCGGCCTGCCGGCCGAGGCGGTGCGCCGGCTGTGCGAGCGGCTCGACGGGCTTCCGCTGGCGGCGGAGCTGGCCGCGGCCCGGGTCCAGACGATGTCCGTGACCGAGGTGGCCGAACGCCTCGACGACCGCTTCGCGCTGCTGCGCGGCCGGGCCCGGGACGCCCCGCGCCGGCACCGCACCCTGGCCGCCGTCATCGACTGGAGCTGGCATCTGCTCGAGGCGGACGAGCAGGAGGCGATGCGGCGGCTGTCGGTGTTCGCCGGTGGGTTCACGGCCGAGGCGGCCCGGCATGTGCTCGGTGACGACGCGGTCGTCGAGCAGCTCGTGGACCAGTCGCTGGTGCAGGTGGCCGACACGCCGGCCGGCACCCGGTTCCGGATGCTCGAGACGGTCCGGGAGTTCTGTGCGGCCCGCCGCGCCGGCGCGCCCGAGACGGATCGCTTCCTGGCCTGGGCGCGGGATTACGCGGCGCGCCGGCCGGTGGATCCGGCGGCCGGGATGCCCGACCTGGCGGTGATCCGGGCCGAGCAGGACAACCTGGTGCAGGCCCTGCGGTACGGGTTGGAGCGGGCCGACGGCGCCACCGTCGTGTCGATGACGGCGCTGCTGGGCGCGCTGTGGATCACCGAGTCGAACTTCAGCCGCCTGGCCGTGCTGGCCCAGGACACCTCCTGGCTGCTGTCGCACTTCCGGCCCGGGCCCGAGCTCGTGGAGGCCACCCGCACGGCGGCGGTGCTGGACGCGCTCGTCGGGTTCATCATGCCCGGGCTCAGCCCGCTGCGGGCCCTGGCCGCCCTCCGCCGGCTGCCGGAACCCGCGCCGGGCACGCCGGTCGGGGCGCTCCACGTCGTCCTGGGCTCGCCGGACGCCGCCCCGCTCGCCGACAGCGCCGATCCTCTGGTCGCCGCCCTGGCCAACTATGTGCTCAGCTACGCCTTCGAAGACCGCAACGACCGGCCGGGCGCCCTGCGCGCGGCCCGCCGGATGCTCGCCTCCCTCGACGACGACTCGCTGCTGCTGCGGGCGCTGGCCCATGGCCGGGTGGGCGAGCTGTGCCTTCAGGTCGATCCGGGTGAGCCCGCGTACGAGCACTTGAGCGCGGCTCTGTCGGTCACGGGGAAGCTCGGCTGGTCGGTCGCCGCCCGGGGCCGGTGGGCGCTGATCCTGGCCGACGTCCAGCGGGGCGCGTACGACGAGGCGGAACGCGGGCTGGCCGAGGCGGCGCCGGGCGGCGGGGACGACTGGATCGAGCTGGAGCGCTTCCGGCTGTGCGCCCGGGCCGGCATCGCGCTGGGCCGCGGCGACGTCGAGGGCGGGCTGCGTCTGTGGCGGGAGGCCGTCGCGGGGGCGCCGCCCGGCGCGGGGTTCTGGCGGTACGAGGTGGAGGCGGTCGCCGTCATCACGCACACCCGCCACGGACGGGTCGACCTCGTACGCACCGTCGCCGACCTCCTGCCCGGCCTGGTGTCGGCCGCGGTGCGCACCGTGCCGGTGTCGGAGTTCCCGGTGTGCGGCACGCTGCTGCTGGCCCTCGGGCTGGTCGACCTCGCCGATGGCCGCCCGGCCCGGGGCGCCCGGACGATCGCGCTGGCCGAGCGCTTCGGCGTGCTCCGCGGCTTCCAGCCCGACGTCTCTCCGGAATGGATCCGGGCCGCCGCCCCGCCGGCCGACCGCGCGGTGTACGCCGACTGTGGGCCGGACGAGTTGCGGGCGGCGGCCCTGGCCCTCATCGGATCGGATCGCGCTTGAACAACGTCCGGGCCCACAGGTAACCGGCCGCGGCCAGAACGCCGCACCAGGCGACGGCGACCACCGCGCCGGAGCCGACGGGCGCGCCCAGCAGCAGATCGCGCAGTGTGTTGATGATCGGTGTGAACGGCTCGTGGGAGACGAACCAGCGCACCGGGGCCGACATGGTCTCCGGTGGGACGAAGGCGCTGCTGAGGAACGGCAGCAGCTGCACGACCAGGGTGAACGGCGCGACGCCCTCGGCGGTGCGGGCGGCCAGCCCGGCCGCCACGGCGAGCCAGGTCAGGGCGAGGGTGAGCAGCGTCAGCAGGCCGGCCGCGGCCAGCCAGCCGAGCGGGCCGGCCGACGACCGGAAGCCCAGAGCGACGGCGACCGCGACGACCAGGGCCGTGCCGGTCAGCGTACGGATCGTGGAACCGGCCACGTGCCCGGTCAGCACCGACGCCCGCGAGATCGCCATGGTCCGGAATCGGGCCATGATGCCCGTCGTGACATCCCGGTTGACCGCGAGCGCCGTGGTCGTGGCCCCGTAGCCGGCCGTCATCAGCAGGATCCCCGGCAGCAGATAGTCCACGTAGTCGCCGCCGGTCGTGGTCTGCGCGAATCCGGCGTTCAGCGCGCCGCCGAACACGCCGACGAAGAGCAGGAGCAGGATCAGCGGCAGGGCGAGGGTCATGACGACCGCGCCCGGGTTGCGCCGGGTGTGCCGCAGATTCCGTCGCACCATCGTCAGGGTGTCACTCATCGGACGGCCTCCTTCGTCAGCGCGAAGAACACGTCGTCCAGGTTGGGCGTGTGCACCGACAGCTCCTCGACCTCGGCCCCGGCCCGGTCCAGCCGGTCCAGCAGCCCGCGCAGGGCGGCGACGCTGCCGTCACCCGGCACCCGCAGGGTGAGCGCCTCGTCGTCGCGGGCGGCTTCGCCGAGCGCGCGCGCCGCCACGTCGAGGCGGGTCCCGTCGGCGAACCGCAGGAGCACGTGACCGCCGGACAGGCCCCGCTTGAGCTCGGCCGTGGTGCCGGCGGCGACGATCCGGCCGTTGTCGAGCACGGCGACCCGGTCGGCCAGCTCGTCCGCCTCCTCCAGGTACTGCGTGGTCAGGAAGATGGTGACGCCGCCGGCGACCAGCTCGCGGATGGTCTGCCACATCTCGTGCCGGCTGCGCGGGTCGAGCCCCGTGGTCGGCTCGTCCAGGAAGATCACCCGAGGGTCGCCGATCAGGGTCATGGCCAGATCGAGCCGGCGCCGCATGCCGCCGGAATAGGTCGAGGCGAGCCGGCCGGCCGCGCTCCCGAGACCGAAACGGCCGAGCATCTCGGCCACCCGCCGTCGGCCGGCCGCCCCGCCGAGATGGTGCAGGTCGGCCATGAGCTGAAGGTTCTCGGCGCCGGTGAGCAGATCGTCGACGGCCGAGAACTGCCCGGTCACCCCGATCGCGGCCCGGACCGCCGCCGGATCGGCGGCGAGGTCGTGCCCGGCCACCCGGACCCGGCCGCCGTCGCCGCCGATCAACGTCGACAAGATCTGCACGGTGGTCGTCTTGCCCGCCCCGTTCGGCCCGAGCAGGGAGAACGTGGTGCCCTCGGCCACGTCGAAGTCGATGCCGTCGAGGACCACGGTGCCCGCGAACGACTTGCGCAGCCCGCTCACCTCGATCGCCGGTACGCCGGTCATACCCGTCCCTTCCTCGCCGCGACCGGGATGGCCGCGTCCCGCCGGGAAGCGTGCGCGGCGCCGGTGTCCGTACGGCTTCACCGCGGTGTCAGGAACTCCAGGAGCGCCTGGGCCACCTGCTCCGGGGCCTCCAGGGCGGCGTAGTGGCCGACCCCGTCCAGCTGGACCGACGTGAGCTCGGTGGCGCCGGCCTGGGACATCGTGGTGGCGGTGAAGGGGCCGCCGGCCGCGCCGATGGCGAGCACGGGGACGGCCAGGCCGGGGGAGTGGGCCAGGGCGCGGATCTCGTCGCCCTCGCGCAGCATCGAGCGGTAGAGGCCGGCGGCGCCCCGCCAGGCGTCCGTACGGGAGTAGGTGCGCACGAACTCGTCGAGATCCTCGGTGGCGGTGGCGAACACGGACCGCAGGAATTCCCGTTCGTGACCGGGCAGCAGCATCTCGGGGACGCCCGGGGTGGCCAGGACCCCGATGTACCAGGCGCCGCCGTGGGTGACGTCGGCCAGCGCCTCGAGACCGAAGCCGGGCAGCCCCATCTCGATCGTGGTCAGGCTGCGGACGTCCTCGGGGTGGCCGGTGGCCAGGCGGAACACGGTGGCCCCGCTGATGTCCTGCCCGACCAGGTGCACGGGGCCCAACCCCAGGTGGCCGACGAGCCGGTGCAGGCTTTCGGCGGCCGAGGTGCTGTCGTACGCGCCGGGGCCGTGGGCCGAGTCGCCGAAGCCGGGCAGGTCGACGGCGAAGACCCGGTGGTGCCCGGCCAGCAGCGGGATGAGCCGGTGGAACGTCCACCAGGTCTCGGGGAAGCCGTGCACGAGCAGGATCGGGTCGCCGTGGTCGCCGGCGGCGACGTAGTGCAGATCGCCCGCTCGGTGGTGGGTGAAGTCCATGTCAGCTCCAATTCGACAGTCTAGGTGTCGAAAAGATAGACACCCAGACTGTCTTTCGTCCAGGGGTTGTCGTAACGTGTGGCGCATGTCCCGCTCCGGTGCCGACCTCGCCCTGCTGCTCATCGCCGGCTTCCGCACGCTGGTGGACGACGCGATCGCCGAGCTGGCCGCGCGCGGCTACGAGGACGTGCGCCCGATCCACGACTTCGCGCTGCGGGCCATCGCCGACGGGGCCGACAGCGCCTCCGAGCTGGGCCGGCGGCTCTCCATCACCAAGCAGTCGGCCGCCCGCACCATCGGGGTGCTGCAGGAGCGGGCGTACGTCAGTGTCGAGCCCGACCCGCGCGACGCCCGCCGCAAGCGGCTCCAGGTCACCGAGCTCGGCTTCGAAGTGATGCGGGTCGGTGAGGGCATCTTCGACGAGCTGCGGGCACGGTGGGCCGACCGGATCGGCGCGGCCGAGCTCGAGACGGTCGAGAAGCACCTGGCCACGCTGATCGGGGCCGCGCCCGTCCGCTTCGACACACCGGGCTGGATGGCCCGCGACCTCGGCTAGGGCGCGCTGACGGCGAGGGTGCCGAAGCCGGCGGCGGCGGTGACATCCAGGCCGGAGCCGGCGCCGGCGGTGAGGGTCGTGTCCGGGGCGATGCCGTGCTCCCTGTTGCCGTAGAGGCTGACCTCGCCCGCGCCCGACTGCACCCGCACCCGGACCGGGACCTCGCCCTCGGTGCGGATGCTCCACTCCCGAACGCCGCCGGACATCCGGATCGGCAGCGCCCGCTCGACCCGTGGCAGCGTCAGCGACACGGTCTCGGCGCCACCGGACAGGTCGATCCCCCGCACCGTGCCGCCGGTGAGCACGAACGTCGCCCGCCGGGCGCCGCCGTTCATGTGGATCGTCCAGGCGATCCGCTCGTCGAGCAGCACGTCGAGCCGGGCCGGATCGGCCGGGTCGGAGGCGACGCGTACGGCCGTGCCCCGCACCGAGACGGCGCCGGCCGAGGCGCTGGCCTGAACCGGGCCGTCGGCCGTCCGCCCGAGCGAGAGGTTCAGCTCACCCACGTCCCCGGCCAGGTCGACCGTGCCCGCGTCGAAGGCCGGCCCGGGTGCTCCGGGAGGCGCGGCCGCCGGCCCGGGCGGGGCCGCCACCTTTGCCGGCTCCGCCCGATTCGAGACCAGGCCGTACGTGACGAGGGCGCCCCCGACGAGGACCGCCGCCCCGATCAGGGCCGCCGCCCGCGACCGCGAGCGACGGGGAACGCCGGGCCGCAGGGGCGGAACCACCGGAAACTCCTCGGTCGGCAGCTCATCATCGGCCGGGGCGGCCCACGTGGCGGACGGATCGGCTGCGACGGAGGGGGTTGCGGCGGTGGGGGCGGCCCCGGCGGCGGAGGGGCCCGCGGCGGTGGGAGCGGAGGGAGGCTCGGCGGCCGGCTCCTCCCGGAAGGCGTAGCCGGCGGGGCCGGAAAGCAAAGAAGAACTGTCATCCATCGGTGTCTCCTCGCTTCGGCCACGAACGGCGTCATGCAGCAATACGGCCCGCACCCACGCTTCGGTTCGACGCCGGGGTTCAGTCATCGTTCCGATGGCCGCCGCTATCGTGATCCGGACCGGGTTCGCGTTCGACGAGGAGTTCCGGGGCCGCTTCCGGAGCGAGGTGAACCGGGCCCGGCAGGCGCCGCCGTTCTGCACGGCCGAGGTGCTCGACGCGGATCCGGAGCACTGGAGTATGTCGACGGGCCCGGCCTGGCCGAGGTGGTCCGGGAGAGCGGGCCGTTGACCGCGGGCGCCCTGCACAGCGTCGCCGTCGGGGTGGCCACCGCGCTGGCCGCGATCCACGGGGCCGAGGTGGTGCACCGGAATCTCAAGCCGCGCAACGTGCTGTTGCATCCACGACATCGAGCACGCGATCGTCCTGGGGAGCGCGATCATCCGTACGGCCGGGGGAAGACGCACCGCCGAGGGCAGCCAGACCCTCGTGTCGATCCCGCTGTCGCCCGACGCCGAGCACTTCGCGCCGCACTTCGACGATCCGCGGCCGGAGCGGTGCTTCGACGCCACGACCCACGAGGCCACCTGCCCGATCGTGGAGGAGGCGTTCGAGACGTGGGCCGACCGGCGGGAGCCGGCCGCGTTGAAGGTGCGCATCGAGGACGGCGTAGTAGTCCGCGTGGCCGGCCTGGACGTGCCCGCCTAAGTGAGAATTTCGGCTTCTGGTTTGTCTCGGGTGCCCTGGTTACCTTCCGGTAACTAAGCCCTGTGGAGGCCGGACATGCCCATCCGTACTCATCTCGCCGCCGTGCTGGTCGCCCTGGGAGCCGTCGGCGTCGCCGCGGTCCCGGCCGAGGCCGCCGTCACCATCCCCGCCTTCTACACCCCGCCGGCCACGCTGCCGGCGGACAACGGTGCGCTGGTCCGCACCGAACCCCTCCCGCTGGCGCTCTCCCTGCCCGGCATCACCGGCACCCTGCCGGGCCGGGCGACGCGGATCATGTACAAGTCCACCGACTCGGACGGCCAGGCCATCGCCGTCACCGGCGCCTACCTCGAACCCGCGGCGGCCTGGCGCGGCTCGGGGCCGCGGCCGCTGGTGGTGCTCGCCCCCGGCACCATGGGTCAGGGCGACCAGTGCTCGACCTCGCTCGCCCTGCAGAAGGGGCTGATCCTGGGCTCGGAGCAGGGCCAGACAACGGTGTCGATCGGGTACGAGGTGCTGGCCATGTACCGCCTGCTGGCCCAGGGCATCGCGGTCGTGCAGACCGACTACCTGGGGCTGGGCACGACCGATCGGCTGCACACGTACGTCAATCGGGTCGACGAGGGGCACGCGGTGCTGGACGCGGCCCGCGCGGCCAAGGCGCTGCCCGGCACGTCGGTCACCGCGGCCTCGCTCGTGGGTCTCTACGGCTACAGCCAGGGTGGGGGTGCGGTCGCGTCGGCGGCCGAGCTCCAGGCGTCGTACGCGCCGGACGTCCGCCTCAGCGCGACCTATGCCGGCGCCCCGCCGGCCGATCTGGCCGTCGTCACCACCGCGATCGACGGCAGCGAGCTCGTGGGCGCGCTGGGCTGGTCGGTCAACGGTTTCCTCCAGTCCGAACCGGACCTGCGGCCGCTGGTCGACAAGTACCTGAGCGACGCCGGCCGGGCCGCGCTGAAGTCCCTGTCCACCATGTGCGTGGGCGACGCGATCTTCGGTTACGCCGGGCGCAGGAGCTCGTCGTGGACGGCCAACGGCGAATCCCTGGCCGGCATCACCGCGGCCGAGCCCGTCCTGCGGGCCTTCATCGAGCGGCAGCGGATCGGGACCAGCAAGCCGACCGGGGTGGTCCGGGTCGCCACCGGGCTGTACGACAACCTCGTGCCGCACGCCCAGGCCCGCACGATGGCCGCCGATTGGTGCCGCCTCGGTGGCCGCGTCGTCTACGCACCGGTGATCCTGGCCTGGACCGCCAGCCCGCTGCTGAACCACTTCGGCCCGCTGCTGACCGACCAGGGCCCGGCCATTGACTGGCTCACCGACCGGCTCGCGGGCCGCCCGGCCGCCTCCACCTGCGCGATCCTGCCCCTGCAGCCGTAGCTCGCCGACACGCCGAGAAAATCTGGGTGCCTCGGACTAGATTTTCTTGGCCGGGTCGGCTAACGTTCCTGGTGTTGACAGGCGAGATCAAGAAAGACGCCGACGAGTGACCGAGCGTTACGCAGGGCCTGGACTCATGGGAAGGGCTCGCTCGGCACGCGCGCGAGGTTGGCGCGTCGCAGGCAAGACCTCGACGTAATTCCAGGTCGAGGCCTCGTCGCACGTGTTCGGGGCCAAGCAGGTGAGTGGGGCTTCGACACCGGCGAGCGGCAAGACAGCAAGACAGCACGGATGCAAGCAGAGGAAAGGGAGGGCTGAACACCGTTGGATCGCCGCCAGGACGCTTTTCCGGGTCTTGGGCGGTTGCCGCAGTTTCCATCGAACGAGAGGTGGTCTCCGGTCACGCTTAAGCGATCCTCGCACCTCAGTGGTGCGCATACGAAGCAGTAGATGGTGTTTTACCCGCAACCCTGGGCCCCGGCGCACACAGCGCCGGGGCCCTCGTTCTGAAGGAAGGTATATGGCCCTATCCGACGATATGTTCGGCGACGAGGATTACCCGGCCTACACGATGGGCCGCGCTGCGGAGATCACCGGCGCCTCGCAGGACTTCCTGCGCCGGCTCGACGAGGCCAAACTGATCACCCCGTTCCGCTCGGCCGGCGGCCACCGCCGCTACTCCCGCTACCAGCTGCGCCTGGCCGCCCGCGCTCGCGAGATGGTCGAGCAGGGCACGGCCCTGGAGGCGGCCTGCCGGATCATCGTGCTGGAGGACCAGCTCGAGGAGGCCCTCCGGCAGAACGAGCAGTACAAACGCCAGCAGGAAGCCGACGCCTGACCCGACTTCGCCCGGCCGTCCCGGGCGCTCTTTCCCCCTCCATCGCCGGACCGCGCCCCCCACGCGCTGTCCGGCGATTCCGTCAGCGCCCGTAGCCCGCCGACTCGCCCGGCCCCTTCCTGCGCCTCGCGCCCGGCCCCTTCCTGCGCCTCGCGCCCGGCCCCTTCCTGCGTCTCGCGCCCGGCCCCTTCCTGCGTCTCGCGCCCGGCCCCTTCCTGCGTCTCGCGCCCGGCCCCTTCCTGCGCCTCGCGCCCGGCCCCTTCTGCGCCTCGCGCCCGGCCCCTTCTGCGCCTCGCGCCCGGCCTTCCCGCGCCCCACGCTTGGCCTTCCCGCGCCCCACCCCGCGCCCGCCATCGCGCGCCCACCCCCACGCCCGCCCTCCTGACCTCCCGCGCTCGCCCTCCCAACCTCCCCGCCTCCGCCCCCGGGCCTCTCTCGCGCCGGGTCGCCCTCCGCGCGGATGGCGGGAAGGGTGCTGGATCATTGGGGCTATGGCTTTGCAGGTGGAGATTCACTTTCCGGTTACCGCGGACGACGAGTGGATCGACGACGTCGGTGACTTCATGATCGATCTGGAGGACGAGCTCGGGATCGAGGAGTCGGAGGACGGCGAGGAATTCGGCGACGCCTACGTCTTCTTCATCACCGGCGGGAACGAGCGGAAGCTGCTCGCCGCGGCCTCCCGCGTGGCCACCCGGGCCGGCGTGCCCGCGGGCGCCTTCGCCATGGTCACCACCACCGACGCCCCGCGCGTCGGGATGGGCCGCCGGGTCAACCTTCCTGTCCGCTGACTCGCGGCCGGCTCCAGGATGCGGGCCGGCATAGGGCGGTGCCGGCTCAAGGTGCGGGGCGCCGGCTCCAGGAACAAGCTGTGGTGAGGTCACCGGTGCGGGCCCCTCCCCGTGGAGAGGCCCGCGGGCCGGAGGGTCAGCGGCCGATCAGCTTCTGCAGATCGGCGCGGGTGGTGGCGCTGCCCGTGGAGAGGGCGCGGGCGGTGTCGGCCGTCGGGTTCGGCGGGGGCACCGGGGCGCACTTCTTGTCGGAGCGGGTGCCGGGCAGGCGGCTCGGCAGCGCGCCGGTGGCCAGGTAGGCGGCGACGGTGTCGTCGACGCAGGCGACACCGTTGAGGGAGCCGGCGTGGGTGGTGCCGCCGACGCCTTCGACGAGGACCGAGCGCGGGAAGCGCTGCCGTACTTCGAGGCTGCCCGTGTACGGCGTGGCGGCGTCCTTGGTCTCGCTGATCAGCAGGATCGCGGGCGCCTTACGGCCGTCCACCCGGACCGGCTTGCCGGCCTTCGCGCCCCAGTCCCGGCAGGGGGCGTTGAACCAGGCGTTGTTCCAGGTGATGAACGGGTACCGGGCGTGCAGCCGCCAGTTGTCCCGCCGCCACTTGGTCCAGTCGCGGGGCCACTGCGCGTCGGTGCACTGCACGGCCAGGTACACCGCGTAACTGTTGTCCGCGCCCGGGCCGCCCGGGACCCCGTACAGGTCGAGAAGGCCCTTGGGGTCCTTGTTGTTGGCCCACGCGCTGAACGCCTCGGCGACGTCGGTCCACCCGAACACGTAATAGCCGGCCGAGACGAAGATGTCGTTCCACTCGCTCGGGCCGATCTTGCCGGCGGCCGGTGCCCGGCGGAGCTGCTGCTGGATGGCGTAGTACTTCGCCTTCACGACCTTGGCGCTGGCGCCCAGGTGGTAGACCGCGTCGTACTTGGCGACCCAGGCGAAGTAGACGTCCATGTTCTTGTCGAACTGCACGTCCTGGTCCAGGTTGGCGTCGTACCAGACCCGGCGCGGGTCGACGTTGCCGTCGAAGACCATCCGCCGCACCTTGTCCGGGTGCAGCGTCGCGTAGACCTGGCCCAGATACGTGCCGTACGAGAAGCCGTAGTAGTTGATCTGCTTGGCCCCGAGCGCCCTGCGGATGCTCTCCATGTCGGCCACGGAGTCGGTGGTCTTGAGGTGGTCGAGCAGCGGGCCGCCGGCCGCGTCGCACGCCTCGGCGTACCCCTCGGTCTTGGCCAGCCAGGCCTTCTCCAGCGACCGGGTGACCGGCACGTAATAGGGCCGGTTGTAGCCGGTGTACTCGGAATTGCAGGTCAGCGCGGGCCGGCTGGAGCCGACGCCGCGCGGGTCGAAGCCGATCCAGTCGTACGCGTCGCCGGCGCCCCCGGGCACGTACTCACCCAGCACCGACAGGGTCAGGCCGGAGCCACCCGGCCCGCCCGGGTTGACCAGCATCACGCCCTGATACTTGGCCGCCGTCGTCTTGTGCTTGATCCGCGAGACGGCGATCTTGATCTTTCTGCCGTTCGGCCGTGCGTAGTCCAGCGGCACGGTCAGCAGGCCGCATTCGGCCTTCCGCTGCTGCAGGCTCGCGCTGGCGCACGGTCCCCAGGAGATCGTGCTGGGTGCGGGTGTGGTGGCGCTCTGTGCGTGCGCGGGCGTGAGGACGCTAGCGCTGATCACCAGCCCGGCCGCAGAGGCGACGGCGGCCGCCAGGATTCTTCTCATCCCATGCCTTTCGGTCCGTCCCGGCGCTCCTCGGTGAAGCAGCGCCGGGACGCAGCCTAGTAATCCAGGCATACAAATGTGACTGGCCGTTGCGGTGGAGTTACCCCCTGATCATCGGTGGCTGGGGCGACGTTGACACGGGCCGGACGCGACCCTTACCGGACGCTTACAACGGACGCCTAGCGTCGCCGGCATGACCGACCGTCGTCAGGTGTCCCACCTGCTCCGCCGGCTGACCTTCGGGCCGACCACGAAAGAGGTCGACGCCGCGGAGAAGGCCGGCTACGAAGCGACCTTGGCCTCGCTGCTGCGCCCGCCACCCCCGGGCCCGCTGCCCGATCTCGGCCCGGACCCGGCTGCTGCTCTCGGCGCCGGCGCCACCCCGGAGGCTCGGCAGAAGGCCCGCCGGCAGCAGCGCGATCAGGTCGCCGAGGCCGTCCGCTGGTGGCTGGCGCGGATGACCACCGGCGGCGCGGCCGAGAAGCTGACCTTCTTCTGGCACGGGCACTGGGCCACCAGCGTCCGCAAGGTGCGCTCGGCCCAGCTGATGCTGGGGCAACAGGCGACCTTCCGGCGGTACGGGTGGACAGACAGCGGCCCGCTGGTCCGGGCGATGCTGCGCGACCCGGCATTGATCATCTGGCTGGACGGGCAGAAGAACACCCGGAAGGCGCCCAACGAGAACCTCGCCCGCGAGGTCATGGAGCTGTTCACCCTCGGGGTGGGCGCCTACACCGAGGCCGACGTCAAGGCGGCGGCCCGGGTGCTGACCGGCTGGCAGGTCGACCGGGCCACCGGGGCCGCGCGCCTGATGCCGAAGCGGCACGACGACCGCCCCGTCACCCTGCTCGGCCGGACCGGCTCGTTCGACGTCGACTCGTTCGCCGACGCCCTGGTCCGGCACCCGGCCCACGTGCCCTTCCTGGCCGGGCGGCTGTGGGCCCGCTACGCCGGCGCGACGGCCCCGCCGCCCGCGGTCGCGGCCGCCGGACGGTCCACCACCGCGCTGATCGGCGCGATGGCCCGGGCCCCGGAGTTCGCGACCACCGCCGGCACGCTGGTCAAACAACCGGTCGAGTGGCTGATCGGGGCGGCCCGCCAGCTCGCGGTGCCGGCCGGCCAGGTGGAGCCGGGGCTGCTCCGCGGGCTGGGGCAGGTGCTTTTCGCGCCGCCCTCGGTCGGCGGCTGGCCGGCCGGCGCGGCCTGGCTGACCACGTCGTCGGCCCTGGCCCGGCTGCGGGCCGGGCAGCGGCTGGCCGCGCTGGCCCCGGCCGCGGTGGACCGGCTGACCGGCCCCGACCGCCTGGAGGCCCTGGCCACGATGCTGGTCGTGGACACCTGGACCGACCGTACGCTCGCCGCGCTGCGCGACGTCAAGGATCCGAGCCGCCTGCTCGCGCTCGGCCTGGCCAGTCCCGAATACGCCGTTCACTGACTTTCCTCACGGGAGTGCGACATGGACACCATCACCCGGCGCCGATTCCTGGTCGCCAGCGGCGTCACCGGCGGCGCCGCCCTGACCGCCTTCGGGCTGCACGATCTGCTCGCCACTGCCGGCGACCGTGACCCGGACGCCGGCACGCTGGTCCTGGTCACCCTGTACGGCGGCAACGACGGGCTCAACACCCTCATCCCGTACGAGGACCCGGCCTACGCGGCCGCCCGGGGCGACCTGACGTACCCGCCGGAGGAGCTGCTGAAGCTGGACGACGGCTTCGCGCTCAACCCCGGGATGCCCGGGTTCCACCAGCTCTACCGGGACGGGAAGCTGGCGGTCGTGCGCGGCGTCGGCTACCCGAAACCCAACCGCAGCCACTTCCAGTCGATGGACATCTGGCAGAGCGCCCAGCCGGACCGCCCCGGCACCACCGGCTGGCTCGGCCGCTGGCTGGACACGGCCGGCGGTGATCCCCGCCTGGCCGTGTCGTTCGAGCCGGTGCTGCCGCCGCTGCTGGCCGGCGCCACCTCGGCCGGGGCCACCGTGCCGGGCGGCTCCCTGACTCTGCCGGGCGCGTTCCCTTTGTCCAAGCTCGGGCTGGCCGCGCCGGGCGAGTCACCCGCCCAGGCCCGGGCCGCCGCCTGCTTCGCCGACCTGATGCGCGTGCAGGACCTGATGAAGCAGATCGGCGAGGGCGCGGACGAGGACACCGACGACGACGCGCCCGCCACGGCCACCGGCGGCGCCGCGCCACCGCTGGACCAGCAACTGGCGCTGGTCGCCAAGTGCATCGAGGCGGGCGCGGCGACCCGGGTCTACTCGGTCTCGCTGGGCGGCTTCGACCTGCACGCCGACGGCAAGGACACCCAGCGGGCGCAGCTGGCCAAGCTCGACAAGCCGCTGGCCGCGTTCGCCGAGCGGATGGCCGGGCGCGGCGTCGTGGTGGCGGTCTACTCCGAGTTCGGCCGGCGGGTGCACGCCAACGCCTCCGACGGCACCGACCACGGCACCGCCTCCGACGTGTTCCTGCTGGGCGACGGCGTCCGCGGCGGCCTGCACGGCGAGCCGCCCAGCCTGACCGACCTCGACGACGGCGACCTGAAGTTCACCGTGGACTTCCGCGACGTCTACGCGACCCTGCTGGCCCAGGTGCTCGGCGCCGACCCCGGCCGCACGCTCAACGACTGGCCCGGCCGGCTCGGCGGCGTGCTGCGCTGAGCCGGGCCGCTGAGCCGCGCCCGGGAGTCGGTCAGCCCAGGGCCTTGAGCTTGGCCTCGACGCGCTCGCGGCGCTCCAGCAGCACGTCGATGACGGCCTCGGTCTCGTTGAGGCCGGTCAGCTCGGTGGCGATGTCCTCCGGCTCCTGGAAGCCCTCGGAGTTGTCGCCGTCCTCACCGCGGCGGCCCTGCGCGTCGGCGGCGACCCGGCGTAGCTCGGCCAGCTCGGCGTCGATGTCCTGCAGCTCCTGGCGCAGCTGCTCGGGTGTGGCTTGATCAGTCATGCGGGCCATCATACGAACCGGCCCGATGAGAGCGGCGTCACTCGGCTCGCAGCGGCTTGGCGACGACCTGGGTCGGGGCGATCTCGGCGCGGAGCGGCTTGGCGTTGAGCGCGGCCGCGGCGGCGCCGAGGCCGCCGGTGGTCACGACGAGTGCCCCGGTCACGGCCAGCGCGCTGAGAGTGCGGCGGATGGAGGTCTTCATGGCTGTTCCCCCGTTCGTTTCCGCGCACGGTATAGGTCCCGCCCGATGATCGGAGGGGTTCGGTCCTCGATCGGTCAGGAAGTTGGCACGATCTCCCAGATCCGGACGGTGCCGCCCTCGGCGCCGTCCGCGGCGACCAGGACCACGTCGCGGCCCCGGAGCCGGGTGAAGAGGAGCTGTTGGTTGTAGCCGGCGTCGGGGCGGTGGTGGGTGAGCAGCTCGCCGGTGGTGAGGTCGCGTAGGTAGATGTCGGCCTCCGCCTCGGGCCAGATCTCCTCGTTCCGGCTCGTGTCCACACCGTGCGCCGCGACCAGCCGGTCGCCCAGCCGGCCGAACGCGCCGAGGCCGCCGTCGTCGGTGGTCGGCGCCGGTGGGAAGAGCGGCTCGGCGGCGGCCACGTCCCAGATGGTGATGGTGCCGGGCCCACCGAGATCGGCGGAGGCCACGCGCCCGGCGCCGGGCCAGGGGTCCGCGGCCGTCGGGCCCCACATCCGTACGTCCGCAGACTGCCCGGCGAGGCCCACATGCGCGCCAACCTACCGGCCGGCGGCCACCACCAGGTCCCGGGTGATCGCGGCGACGTCCGGCGTTCCGGCCAGGGCCATCGTCAGGTCGAGCTCCGCGATCACGTTGCGGATGACGTCCTCGACGCCGCGCCGGCCATCGAGGGCCAGGCCGTACATGTAGGGACGGCCGAGCAGCACGGCGTCGGCGCCGAGGGCGAGGGCGGTGAAGATGTCGGCGCCGGTGCGCAGGCCGCTGTCGAACAGCAGGGTGGGCTCGGGGCCGACCGCGTCGCGGATGGTGACCAGGGCATCGAGGGAGGCGACGGCGTTGTCGACCTGGCGGCCGCCGTGGTTGGAGACCACGATCGCGTCGGTGCCCAGGTCGAGGGCGCAGCGGGCGTCGTCCGGGTGCAGCAGGCCCTTGAGGACGATCGGCAGACGGGTGCGCTCGCGCAGCGTGGCCAGGTGATCCCAGCTCAGGCCGGGGTTGGAGTAGATGTCGAGGAACGTCTCGACGGCCGCCCGCGGGACCGGGGAGCGCAGGTTGCCCACCAGCCGCCCGGGATGGTTGCGCGACATGGCCAGCAGGGTGCGGATCGCGCCCAGGGTGACCTGCGGGCGGGCCGGCGGGCGACCCAGCCGGTCGGTCACGATCTGCCGGAAGCGCGGGTCGGAGACGTACTGCGCGATGCCCACGCCCCGGCTGAACGGCAGCGACCCCAGGTTGAGATCCTGCGGCCGCCAGCCGAGCACGGTGGTGTCGAGCGTGACCACCAGCGCGCCCGCCCCGGCCGCCTCGGCCCGCCCGATCAGGCTGTCCACCAGGCCCTCGTCCTTGCTCCAGTAGAGCTGGAACCAGCGCGAGGCGTCACCCATCGCGGCCGCGCACTCCTCCATCGGGTTGCAGCCCTGATTGGAGAGGATGTACGTGGTGCCGGTCGCGGCCGCGGCCCGGGCGATGTGCAGATCGCTGTCGGCGCCCATCAGCGCACCCGCGCCGACCGGCGCCAGCAGCACCGGCGTGGGGTGACGGCGCCCGAGCAGCTCGACCGAGAGGTCACGTTCCACGGCGCCGGAGGCCATCCGGGGGACGATCGCCCAGCGGTCGAACGCCGCCCGGTTGCGGCGCATGGTCCGTCCCTCGCCGGCCCCGCCCGCAACGTACGCCCAGGCCACCGCGCTGCTGGCCCGCCGGGCCCGCCGCTCGAGCTCGGCGAAGTCGGTGGGCACGCGCGGCCGGCGCCCGAGCACGCCCGCGCGGTAGATCGTGTTCAGCCGGGTCAGCCCGGCGCCGGGGGTGGTGGACATGGCTGCACGCTAACCCGCGGCGCGATGATGGGCACATGGAGATCGCGATCCTGCCCTCGCGCCCCGATGCCGCGACCACCGGCCGCCTCGCCGAGATCGTCAACGAGGCGTACGCCGAGGGGGAGAAGGGCCTGTGGCGGGCGGGCACCCCGCGCACGTCGCCGGCGGAGATCGCCGAGCTGGCGGCGCGGGGCCGGCTGGCGGTGGCCCGCCGGGAGGGTCGAATTCTCGGGGCCGTACGGGTTCAGATGCTCGAACCCGCCCTCGGCCGGCTGGGCATGCTGGCCGCCGATCCCCGGGAACGCGGCCGTGGGGTGGGCCGCGAGCTGGTCCGTTTCGCCGAGGAGCACGCCCGGTCGGCCGGCGCCGCGGCGATGCAGCTGGAGCTGCTCGTGCCGATCGGGGGCGAGCATCCGGTCAAGGAGTTCCTGCGCGCCTGGTACACGCGCATCGGGTACCGCCCGGCCGGCGTCGAGTCGCTCGCCGCGGACTATCCCGATCTGGCGCCGCTGCTGGCCGTCCCGTGTGAATTAGCGGTTTTCCGCAAAGAGTTTTCCGCTTCGTTTATTTAAACTCATTGTGATCCACGACACAGCTTGCGGGAATGTCGCGGCCGCAATGATCCCCTACGATCCGTTGTAGACGATCGCCGAGAGTGACCGATTGTCGTCGGTCGGTTGGCCGCGCCCTGGATCCGGCGCGGAAAGAAATCAAAGGCTCTTGGCTTTGTGGTGCCCAGAAACGTCCAACGGGGAGGAAATTCGTGAGACTGAGAAGGCTGCTTTTCGTGCCGCTCGCGGTGACCGGGCTGATCGCCGCCACGGGGGTGCCGGCGCAGGCCACCTACTACAGCGGTGGCATGCCCAGCCGGACGTTCAACTACAAGACGCACGGCATCAACTCCACCTGGGTGGAGTTCTACGACACCGGCAACATCCGATGGAACCAGCGTGTGAGCAGCCATATCGGCCGCAGCACATCGGCCGCTGCCGATGCCACGGCCGGCTCGTACTCGCAGAGCTGGTACGGCCAGTACAGCCCGCACGGGGTTCGCGGGATCAACCGCACGTTCAGCATCAAGGTCAACTCGCGGACGCTGCAGGCCGCCGCCGGGTCCAATTACACCAAATGGATCACCAGTACGGTGACCCACGAGATCGGCCATTCTCTGAGCTTGGCCGACAATCCGAACACCACCCAGGCGTCATTGATGAAGCACAGCCGAAATCGCACCACGTCGCAATTGCCGACCGCGTACGACATCGCCGAAGTGGAGAGGATCTACTGATGCGCCGGAAAGGTGGAATCGCCGCGGGGGCGATTGTTTTCGCCGTGCTGTCAGGGTGCTCCGCGCAGTCGGCAACGGAAGCCTCGAAGAACGTCGAATACTCCTTCGACTACCCGGTCTACGACAACGCCGAACAGATCATCGGCACCGCCGACGTGATCGTCCGGGGCACGGCGCTCACGTCGCGGGCCGAGTGGCTCTACCCGGAGACGTCGACCGAGACCGACCCCGAGCTCAACCCGCAGGCCGGGGTGCCGGCCGACGAGATCGCCCAGTGGCGGCAGGACGCCGCGGTCGCGGTGACCGTCTCCACGCTCAAGGTCACCGAGGTGCTCAAAGGCGAGGTCAAGGTCGGTGAGCAGATCGAGGTGAGCCAGGTCGGCGGCACCCTGGACGGGGTCACCTACACCGACGAGGACACCACGATCCTGCCCAGCGACGGCTCCGAGTTCGTCCTGCTGCTGGCCGACCACGGCGACGGCAAGCCGTTCGACCTGCTCAACCCCGAGCAGGCGCTGTACGAGGCGAACGGCGCCGAGCCGCTCGAAGCGGTCGCCGAGGACGCGCCGCTGGACAACGAGACGACCAAGGACATCAAGGCCGAGGTCGCGGCGCAGAAGTGATCGACGTCGCCGGCCGGGCGTACGGGACCGCCCGGCCGGCGACGCGCTCAGGACACCCCCAGCGAGGACGTCACGGCGGCGCTGAGCGCGACCGTGTTGTCGGCCGTGGGGGTGAGCTTGTCCCCCGAGACGGTGTAGTAGCCCTGGGTGGTGTTGACCAGGTTCCACGTCGTGGCGTCGCGGGCCTGCAGGAGCAGCACGTACTCGCCGCCGTCACGGATGCCGCTCGCCTGCTCCGGGCCGGACGACGAGTAGGCCACCTCGATCGACGAGCCCGGCGTGGGGCTGCCCTTGGCCACCCGGCTCACCGCGACCGTGGCCACCGTCTCGGTGATGCCGTCCCGCGTCACCGTCCGGGTCGCCCCGACGGTGGCCAGCACGATCGCCTCGGCGCTCTCCTCCAGCTCGGCCGTGGAGGCGTAGAACGGCTGATCCGACGTCGAGGGCGGCGGCGCCGAGTCGCGCAGCACCACCGCGCCCACGACACCCGCCCCGACGACGGCCACGGCCGCGGTCAACCCCCAGATCAAGGCCCGGCGCGGTACGCGCGTACGCACGGGCGCCGCCGTCCCGGCCCGCCCGCCCAGCAGCTCGGCCAGCCGGGTCTCGGCTCGCTCCCGGCTCTCGACACGGTCGTTGGGCACCGGATTCGCCTCCTGCATCAGTCGCTTAACGCTTGGCATGGCCGACCTCCGTGATGGCTTTGAAGGACCGTTTGAACGCCTGCCGGGCCCGGTGCAACCGCACCCAGACGGCCGACGCCGACAGGCCGGTGAGCGCGGCGATCTCGCCCGCGTTCAGGTCGTCCCAGTAGCGGAAGACCAGGACGTCCCGCTGCGCCGCCGGCAGCTGCTCCAGCACCTCGCCCACCAGCTCGGCGGCCGCCGCGGCCGGCTCACCGCCCGACCCGACGGCGAACTTCCGGTAGGCGGAGTCGCCCCGCTGCACCGACCGGTGATGGTTGCTCAGCACGTGCCGGGCCGTCACGAACAGCCAGGCCGGCGTCAGCACCTCACCCTGGGCGGTCTTGCCCCACGCGATCTGGAAGACCTCCGCGGTCAGATCCTCCGCCTCGGCGTCCTCCCCGACCCGGCGCGCGACGAACCGCAGGACCCGCCCATGGCTCGCCCGGTACAGGTCGGTGAATCTCTGCTCAGGTGGATCGTTACCCATCGGTCCCTCCTCGGCCTGTTCATGTCGGCCGGACCCCCGATCCTTACGCCCGCCGCCAGAATTTTTCCGCCTTTGACCGAGCCGAGGACGCCGGCCCTGCCGCGAGCCCCCGAACGCCGCCCTCGACGCCGCATCCGGCTGGGGTGCTCCGACGGGCCGCGCTGAGCGGACCTGGGTGGGCGGGCTGAGGTGGACCGGAGGGCGGGGTTGTGGGCGACCGGGTGGGTGGGGGTCGGGGAAGCCGGAGGGTGGGGCTCAGGTGCCCCGGGAGCGGGGTCATGGGGGACACCGGGTGGGTGGGGCTCAGGTGCCCCGGGAGCGGGGTCATGGGGGGACCGGGTGGGTGGGGCTGAGGTGCGCCGGGGGCGGGTTTTCGGGAGACCAGGTGCCTGGGGCTGAGGAAAGCCGGACGGTGGGGGTTGTGGGGGACCGGATGGCTGGGGTTGAGGGTGAACGGGCCGGTGGGGTTGGGGGAAGCCGGAGGGCGGGTTGTGGGAGACCGGATGAGTGGGGCGGGGTCAACCGGCGGTGGGGCTGGGGGAGATCCGGTGGGTGGGGCTGCGTAATCGGCGGGTGGGCGAAGGTGGGCAGGGTGGCGGAGGTCGGCGGGCGCGTCCTATCGGCTGAGGGCGGTGGGTTCGCTCGGGCGGTGGGAATCGAGGGGCGCGGCGGCGGGCTGGGTGGGTTGCGTTTTGCGGCTGGGCTGGGTTCGCGGGCGGGTGAGCAGGAGGCCGCCGGCGGAAACGGCGGTGCCGAGGGTGAGGGACGCCAGGAAGCCAAGTGGGTGGCCGGCGCCGAACAGGGCGAGGACGCCGCCGTGGGGAGCGGTCAAGGTGGCGTGCAGGGCCATGGTGCCGGCGCCGGCTACCGCGCCGCCGAGCATGAGGCTGGGGAGCACCGCCAAGGGGCGGACGGAGGCGAACGGGATCGCGCCCTCGGTGATGAACAGCGCGCCCAGAACGCCGGCGGCCTTGCCGTCGCGGCGCTCGGCGGCGGTGAAGGCGGACGGCCGGACCACAGTGGCCAGCCAGCAGGCCAGCGGGGCCGCCATTCCGGCGGCCATGACCGCTGCCATGATCGCCATGGGTGCCCCGCCGCCGGGATCGGCCACAGTGATGGCGGGATCGGCCGGGGTGGCGACGAGGCTGGGGGCGGTGGCGAGGCTTGAGGCCGTGGTGAGGCTGGGGCTGGCCGTGGTGAGGCCGGCGGCCGCGAAGGTGTAGGCGACTTTGTTCAGGGGGCCGCCTAGGTCGGCGGCGATCATGAGGCCGAGGAGGGCGCCCAGCAGGATGGTGGAGGCGCCGTTGAGGCCGGTCAGCCACGTGTCCAGGCGGGCGGTGGCGGCGGCGATCGCGGGGCCGATCAGGGCCAGCATGGCGCCGCCGCTGATCAGGGTGGCGGCCAGGGGAACGAGCAGGAAGGACGCTGTCTCGCGGAGCCAGTCGGGGCGGGGTAGGCGGGTCAGCCGGTGGGCGGTGACGCCGGCCAGGATGCCGCCGACCAGGCCGCCGAGGAAGCCGGCGCCGATCACGGTTGCGGCCAGGCCGGCGGTGACGCCGGGCATGATGCCGGGACGGCCGGCCAGGGCGTAGGCGATGGCGCCGGCCAGGACCGGGGCCAGCAAGGAGAAGGCGACCGTGCCGAGGGTGTGGAGAACTCCGGCGGTCGAGGTGGGGGAGGCGGGCATGCCGGTGAGGGTGGCGGCCGGGTCGTGGGGCAGATCGTGGCCGCCGAGCAGGAGGCCGAGGGCCTGGAGGAGACCGCCGACCACCACGAACGGGATCATGTAGCTGACGCCGATCAGTACCGCGCGCCGCAAGTCGAACGTGAACATGAGAAGGGCTCCCAGGTGGGGGTCAGACGATCAGGAATTCCAGGCCGGGATGGGGCCGGCTCGGCGTGACGGCCGCGGCTCGTCCGCCGGCTGGGATGTGGTCCGGGCCGAAAGGCTCGTGGGACGGCATGTGGAGCGGCCTACGGGACGGCGTGGGGTCCGGGTCGAGTGGGGCGCGGGAAGGCATGTGGTGCTGGTCGAGCAGCAGGTGCAGGGAGCTGCCGTGGCTTCGGGCGGCGGCGCTGACGCGTACGGTCAAGGGGTGTAGCCGGGACCGGAGCACCGAGGCGACCGAGCCGGCGCCGTCCAGGCGATGGTCGACGACCAGGGCCAGGGCCGCGGCGAGCAGGGCCGGCGCGGCTACCGTCAGCAGCGCGGCCGGCAGGCCCCAACCGGCCGCCAGCAGGCCGATGATGGGCGGGCCGCCGAGCAGGCCGGTGTAGCCGACGGTCGAGGCGCGGGCGACGCCGCGCGCGCCCTGCAGCAGGCCGGCCTTGGCGATGGCCAGCGGGAAGACGTTGGCCAGGCCCGGACCCACCAGGACAAAACCCCCCAGGGCGACGTACGCCGAGGAAGTGACCGCCGCCGTGAGCATGCCCGCGGCGGCCAGCAGGGCGCCGGCCGTGAGGACGACGGTGTCGCCGTAGCGGACGATCAGGTGCCGGCCGCGGAGCCGGGCGCCCGCCATGGCCAACGAGAACGCGGCGTAGGCGGCACCCGCCACGGTCGGCGTGGCGTGCAGGTCCTCGCGCAGGTGGAGCGAGGCCCAGTCGGTCAGCGCACCCTCCACGAAGGCGGTGCACCCGGCGACCGCTCCGAGCAGGACGATGACGAGCGCCGCCCGCGACGAAGGCGCCTTGCCGCGCGGCTCTGAGGCCGGCCTGATGGGCGACGGTGCAGGCGCCCCGGTCGGCGATGCCGCCGATGGCCCGGGCGATGGCGATGGCGATGGCGATGGCGATGGCGACGGCGATGGCGATGGCGACGGCGACGGCGACGGTGGGCTGAAGGTGGTCAGGGCGGGGGTGACGGCCGCGGTGAGGGCCAGGCCGAGCAGGGCGACGGCCAGCAGGTGCCAGCGGGGTGGGGCGAACGTCGAGGCCAGGCCGCCGCCGAGGGCGCCCACCAGGCCGCCCAGGCTGAAGCCGGCGTGCAGGGTGGACATCACCGGGCGTTCGAGGGCCTGCTGGACCTGGACGCCGAGGCTGTTCGCGGCGACGTTGGCCAGGCCGGTGGCCGCACCGAAGACGAGCAGGGCCGCGCAGAGTGACATCAGCGACGAGGCCGGGCCGGGCAGGGCGACGGCGGCACTGGCGGCCACCGCGCCGGCCGCGCTGACCCGGCCCGCGCCCCACCGGGCGCAGATCGCGCCGGTGAACTGCATGCCGGCCAGGGCGCCGGCCGAGATGCAGAACAGCGCCACCCCCAGCGCGGAGTGGGTGGCGCCGACCTGGTCGCTGATGTCCGGCACCCGGGCCGCCCAGCTGCCGAAGATGGCGCCGATCAGGGCGAACAGGAGGAACGTGGCGCCGAGCACCCGGCGCGGCGACGGTGGCGAGGTGCCCGGCGCAGGGCGCGGCACAGCGGCAGCCTTCACGGCACAGACCTTCCGGAACGGGGATTGCGGGCGGCTCGGCCACGGACACGACGGCACGTGGCAGCCGGCAGCGGCTTGCGGGAATCGGGCCGGCACACCTGTGTGCGGCTGGGAGCTACGCACGCGACATGGGGTGCGTTCCGCTCCGGTGATCAGGGGCGGCACGCCCCCGAACACCCTGTCCACACTGAGGCCGCCACGTCCGACCGCCAACCGATCCCGCCCGTGACGTGCATGACACGGGCGTGACCAGGGCCTTTGCGGGGCTGCCTAGCAGGGCGGGGCGACGAAGCCCACATGGGTGCCGCGGGTGAAGCGGCAGCCGAAGGTGGGCGCGGCGACCGCGCGGCGGTCGAGGATGGCGTCGCCGGCCGGGCGGTGGCCGGTGCGTAGCCACGTGGTCAGGTCGTCGAAGCCCTCGGTCAGCTCGGCCTGGGTGAAGTCGCAGTGGCCGACGCCGCGGATGGCCCGCGAGACGAAGAGGTGGGACTTGCGGTTGTGCGCGGCCTCCGCCGCGTACACCTGCTCCATGGAGAAGGGCACGAACAGGTCGCCGATGTCGTGCAGCGAGAGCACGGGGACCGGCGGGCGGCCGTCGACGCGCGGGACGCCGGACAGGTGAGGATCGGCTGATGCCGTACGGCGTACGCGCAGGACGTCGCGGTTGAGGCGCCGCTCCTCGGCGGTCGGCCACAGGCGGTCGGTGCTGCGGTAGAACGTGTGCCGGTTGTCGGTGACGTTGCCGGGCGCGATGCCCGCGGTCCCGCCCTGCAGACCGGGGTAGAGGCCGAACAGGAACGGCAGGTCGTTCAGCGGCGGCAGGGAGGGCGCGGCGTTCCAGTAGGCGAACGCGCTGTCGAAGCCGGGGCGCTCGCCGCCGCTGCGCCGCTCCAGCACGTTCGACCAGGTGGCGCCGGCCGGGGTGCCCTTGAGCCCGGCCACTATGGTCTTGGCCTGGGCCCGCCAGCGCTCCTGGTAGCCGGCGTCCGGCTGCAGCGGGAACTCGATGTCCACGCCGGTCAGCGCGGCCGCGGTGACGTTCGCGTCCAGGAAGTAGTCGAACAGCTCGGTGTCACCGAGCACCCCGCAGTACGGCATCGCGCCGGCGAACGACCGCGGGTGCTCCTCGATCGCCACCGCGGTGACGTGCCCGCCCATCGAGGCTCCGGACATGATGACCTGCCGGGCCCGGGCCCCGGTGACGCGCCGGAACACGTCGATGAGGGCGACCGAGTCGCGCACGCCCTGGCCGACGTCGTAGCCGTTGGTGGCATAGCTGGAGGCCGCCCACGCGTAGCCGCGGTCCACGTAGTGCCGGCGCAGCCCCGGATCGTCGACGTAGACGGTGGTGCCGGTGCCGCGGTAGCCGTGCGCGAAGACGACCAGCCCGCCGTTCCAGCGCCGGGGCACTTCGATCCGGTACGCCGCGCCGGCCACGACGCCGGTGTGCACGCGGGCCCCGGGGAGCGCGGTGAACGGCGTGCCGTCGACGTCGCAGTCCGGGTCGGCCACCAGGTAGCCGGGCTGGGTCGTGCTCGGCGTGGGCGCCGTGCAGACCGCGGCCCGGGCTGCTTCGGGCGCCCCGGCCAGCGGGATCAGTAGGGCGAGGACGACGGCGGCGCGGCGGAACAGCATGGCGTTACCTCCCGGTAACACACTTCACGCCGCCCATCGACGCCTGTCAAGACACCGGCTTCCGATGATCTTGCGGGAGGAGGGCCGGGTAGCCTTCGGTTGGTTACGCAACCGTAGGTAGGAGGCCCCCAATGACCGACGAACGGCCCTGGTTGGCGGCTTATCCCGAGGGTGTGCCGGCCGACATCGACGAGCCCGAGCGGGCGCTGACCGCCAACCTGGACGGGGCCGTGGCCCGCTTCCCGGACCGGGTCGCGCTCGACTTCCTCGGGGCCACCACCACCTACGCCGAGCTCGGGGAGCAGGTCGCCCGGGCCGCCGAGGCGCTGCGGAGCACCGGCGTCCAGCCGGGCGACCGGGTGGCGCTGATCCTGCCCAACTGCCCGCAGCACGTGGTCGCCTTCTACGCGGTGCTGCGCCTGGGTGCGGTCGTCGTCGAGCACAACCCGCTCTACACCGCGGACGAGCTGGCCCACCAGCTGGCCGACCACGGGGCCACGGTCGCGATCTGCTGGGAGAAGGCCGCCTCGACGGTGGCCGCCACGGCCGAGCGCACCTCGATCACCACCATCATCGCGGTCGACCTGACCGCCGCCCTGCCGTTGGTCAAGCGGCTCCTGCTCAAGCTGCCGGTGCCGGCGGCCCGCAAGATGCGCGACGAGATGCGCGGGACGCTGCCGGGCGGCACGATCCTGTGGGAGGCGCTGGTGGCCGACGCGGCGCCGATCGCCTCCTCCGTGCCCGGGCCCGGAGTCGAGGACACCGCGCTGCTGCAATACACGGGCGGCACCAGCGGAACGCCCAAGGGGGCCGTGCTCAGCCACCGGAACCTCGTGGCGAACGCCGAGCAGAGCCGGGTCTGGGTGCCCGGGCTGCGCGACGGCGGTGAGACCTTCTACGCGGTGCTGCCGCTCTTCCACGCGTACGGCCTGACCTTGTGTCTGACCACCGCCGTCCGGATCGCGGCCACGATCGTGCTGCTGCCCCGCTTCGACGTGGACCTGGTCCTGGACGCGGTGAAGCGGCGCCCGCCGACGTTCTTCCCGGGCGTGCCGCCGATGTACGACCGGCTGGCCCGGGCGGCCCGCGAGCGCGGCATACACCTGACCTCGATCCGGTTCTCGTTCAGCGGCGCCATGCCGTTGCCGCCGGAGACCGTCGAGAGGTGGGAGGCGCTGACCGGCGGGCTGCTGATCGAGGGGTACGGCATGACCGAGACCTCGCCGATCACCGTGGGCAACCCGATGTCGCAGCGGCGCCGGGCCGGCTCGATCGGCGTGCCCTACCCGTCGACCCACGTCCGCCTGGCCGACCGGGACGACCCCACCCGGGACGTGCCGGCCGGCGAGCCGGGGGAGCTGCTCGTGCGCGGGCCACAGGTGTTCTCCGGTTACTGGAACCTGCCCGAGGAGACCGAGGCCGTCCTGCTGCCGGGCGGGTGGATCCGCACGCGCGACATCGCGGTGATGAGCGAGGACGGCTTCCTGTCCATCGTGGACAGGGTCAAGGAGCTGATCATCACGGGCGGCTTCAACGTCTACCCGTCCGAGGTCGAGGACGTGCTCCGCGAGCACCCCGACATCGCCGACGCCGCCGTGGTCGGGCTCCCGTCGGAGCGTACGGGTGAGGAAGTCGTCGCCGTGGTCGTGGCCGCCGAAGGCGCCTCGCTGGACCGGGACGCGACGCTGCGCTGGGCCCGCGAGCGGCTGTCGGGCTACAAGGCCCCCCGCCGCCTCGAGGTCGTCGACGAGCTGCCCCGCAGCCAGATCGGCAAGGTCCTGCGCCGCCAGGTCCGCGACGAGCTGGCCGGCCGTCAGTAAGGGCCGGTGAGATCTTCGGAGGCGCGCCAGATGCGGGCGGCGTCCTGCTCGCTGCGCAGGCGGGAGTAGAGGGGCTGTTCGGCCGGGGGGCCGGAGAGGTGCTGGAAGCCGCCGGGGCCGTAGAAGCGGCCGCCCTGGGCGTCGGGGGAGGTGGTGGCGTAGAGGGCGGGCAGCATCGCGGTCTCGGGGGTGCCGACCAGGATGCCGCGGCGGCCGAGGGCGCGGACGAGGCGGCCGCCGGCCGTGGGGCGGGGGCGGCCGACCTCGGGGCGGGCCTGCAGCAGGTTGGTGGCGGCGACGCCGGGGTGGCAGACGTTGCTAGTGATGCCCCAGCCCTCGGCCCGGCTGCGCCGGTCGAGCTCCAGCGCGAACAGGCCGAGCGCGATCTTCGACTGGCTGTAGGCGCGCATCCCGTCGTACGAGCGTTCCCAGTTCAGGTCGTCCCAGTTGATGTCGTTGTGGTTGGCCGCCACGCTGAGCTGCGACGTGATCCGGGCCCGGCCGGCCCGCAGCAGGGGCAGCAGATGCGCCACGAGGGCGAAGTGGCCCAGGTGGTTGGTCCCGAACTGCAGCTCGAAGCCGTCCGCGGTGACCTGCCGGGCGGGCGGGGTCATCACGCCGGCGTTGTTGACCAGCAGGTGGATCGGGCGGCCCTCGCCGCTCAGCGTGGCGCCGAGCGCGGCCACCGAGGCCAGCGACGACAGGTCCAGCTCGCGCAACGACACCACTGCTTGTGGGTGCTGCTGCCGGATCCGTACGGCCGCCGCCTCGCCCTTGCCGAGGTTGCGGACCGGCAGGACGACCTCGAACCCCTCGCCGGCGAGGCGGGTGGCCAGGGACAAGCCGACGCCGTCGCTGGCGCCGGTCACTACTGCGATCTGAGTCATGGTCCCAGCCTGGGCCGTGTCCGGCGGGCCAGCCACGGCCTGACAATCCGTGGTTACGGCCCGGCGGACACGGTAGAAACGCAGACATGATCGATCGAGCCGGGCTGGCCGCGTTCCTGCGCCGCCGCCGTGAGGCCCTGCAACCCGAGGACGTCGGCCTGCCCCGGGGTCACCAGCGCCGCCGCACCGGTGGGCTGCGCCGCGAGGAGGTCGCCGCCGTCTGCCACATCTCGGTCGACTACTACAGCCGGCTCGAGCGGGAACGCGGGCCGTACCCGTCCGAACGGATGATCGGCTCGATCGCCCAGGGCCTGCACCTGTCCCTCGACGAGCGCGACCACCTGTTCCGGCTGGCCGGGCACAACCCGCCCACGCGCGGCTCGACCAGCGAGCACATCAGCCCCGGCCTGCTGCGCATCTTCGACCGGCTGACCGACAGCCCGGCCGAGATCGCCACCGAGCTCGGCGAGACGCTCCGGCAGACCCCGCTCGCCGTGGCCCTCACCGGCGACCTGACCCGCTACACCGGCCCGGCCCGCAGCGTCGCGTACCGCTGGTTCACCGACCCCGCGACCCGGGCCCTCTACCACCCGGACGACCACGACCGGCTGGGGCGGGTCTTCGCGTCCGGGGCCCGGCAGATGGCCACGCTGCGCGGCCCCGGCTCCCGGGCCGCCCGCCTGGCCGACCGGCTGCTGGCCGAGAGCGCCGAGTTCGCCGCGCTGTGGGCCGAGCACGAGATCGGTCTCGAGCTCGACGACGGCAAACGCTTCATCCATCCCGAGCTGGGGCTGATCGAGCTCGCCTGCCAGCATCTGGTCGACCCTGTGCAGTCGCATTATCTGCTCGTCTACACGGCCGTGCCCGGTTCCGAAAGCTACGAGAAACTGCAGCTTCTCCCGGCCACGGGTGGCTTCGTGATGGCCGCGACGTAGGCTCACGCCGTGGACACCCGGCGCAGTTGGCAGCCGCCCCGGCCGGTCGGCCGGCGGCGGGCCGACCACACCGCGATCGTGGGCTGCAGCCTGTTCGTCGACGGGGTGGCCGTGGAGAGCCCGGGCTCGGCGGCCGACCTGCCGCGCCTCTACGAACAGGCCCGGGCCCGCGAGGGCGCCTTCGTCTGGCTCGGGCTGCACGAGCCCACCGAGGCCGCCCTCACCCGCGTGGCCGGCGTCTTCGGGCTGCACCCGCTCGCCGTCGAGGACATCCTGCACCGCGAGCAACGAGTCAAGATCGAGCGGTACGAGGACGTGGTGTTCCTGGTCGTGCGGGCCGCCCAATATCTGGAGCACGAGCGGATCACCGCCACCAGCGAGATCGTCAACACCGGGTTCGTACGCCTTTTCGCCGGCCCCCACTTCGTCATCACCGTCCGGCAGGGCACGGTCATGGAGCTGAGCTCGCTGCGGGCCGACCTCAGCGCCGACCCGGCCACCCTGGCCCTGGGCCCGTGGTCGGTGGTCCACGCGATCCTCGACCGGCTGGTCGACGGCTACGTCGACATCGCGGCCGCCTTCCAGACCGACCTCGACCTGACCGAGGCGGCCGTCTTCGACTCCCGCACCCCGGTCACGGTCGAGCAGATCTACCAGCTCAAACGCCAGCTGATGAAGTTCAAGGCGGCCGTGCTGCCGCTCCAGCGCCCGCTGGCCGCCCTGGTCAGCAAGACCTCGAGCGATCTGCCCAAGGAGATCCGCCGCTACTTCAGCGACGTGGCCGACCACCACCTGGCGGCCGCCGAGCAGGTCGTCGCCTTCGACGACGTGCTCAACGCGCTGCTGCAGGCCCGCCTGACCCAGCTGACGGTCGACCAGAACAACGACATGCGCAAGATCGCCTCCTGGGCCGCCATCGCCGCCCTCCCGACCGCGATCGCCGGCATCTACGGCATGAACTTCGCCCACATGCCCGAGCTGGACTGGCGTTACGGCTACCCCACCGTCATGGCCGTCATGCTGGCCGGCTCGACCGCCCTCTACCGCTTGCTGCGCCGCGCCGGCTGGCTCTGACCCGAAAAGGTGGCCTCCCGCGCCGGGCGGGGGCCACCTCCGGTGTTCAGTAGACGTGTTTGGCGTAGCGGGTGGTCAGGTTGCGCATGGCTTCGACGGCGTCGTCGTCCCAGAGCCAGTCGCGTTCCGTCTCGGTGCCGATGCTGTTCCAGCCCAGGTAGACGCTCGGTGGGAGGTCGACGGCACGACGGGTGGCCGCGTACCGGTCGAAGGCCCGGTCGAGCCAGTCCGATTCCTTGTTCATGGTGGTGGCCCGGACCCGGTTCTCGTCGTCCATGAAGCCGCGCTCGCCGAGGCCGTAGACCACCTCCTCGTCGTTCTCCAGGTGCGGGCGGACGATCTCGTCGAACCAGTTGGTCCAGCCGGGGTGGTCGCCCAGCGCGATGTCGGCGTCGAAGGCGCCGTTGCGGCCGTTCTGTCCGGAGTAGACGTCACACAGGTACTCGTCGGCGACGACCTCCTTCCAGGCGCCGGGGTTCCGCGCCGCGTCGCCGGCCCAGCGCGGGTTGCGGGACGACCGCCACTGGTAGGCCATGGCGCAGTAGGCCACGGTCGCCCCGGCCCAGCCGTCCTTGATCTCGTTGCGGGCCCGGGTGAACATGTCCCGGAAGACCGGGCCCTCGAGCGCGTGGTCGCCGCCCTCCGGCTCGTGATGGACGATGATCTTGACCCAGGGGTTCCGTTCGAGCCACAGGCCGATGTCGTGGTGGACCTTGGTCCACTGACCGTTGGCGACCGCGCGGGGCGAGGGCTTGTAGGACACGTACACGCCGCCGCCGCGCCAGGGCTTCGTCACGTTGAGGATCTTGTCGTACACCTTCTCCGGCGGCGCCCCGTGCTTCAGCGGCGGGATGAACACGCGGCCGACCTTGGCCGCCGGGAACCGCTTGCGGGTCTCCTCGGGGGTGACGTGGTCGTCCTCGTGGACGCCGACGGTCACCGTGCGGGTGCCGGTGAGCCGGGCCGATGATGTGACAGACATTTCCGTTCTCCTTTGCTCAGATATCCGTAATTCCGGACACCCACAGGATCAGCTGCCGCGGCCCGTCCGGGCATCGGCCCAGCTGCGTAAGAACGGAGTTCAGCCGTACGTCAGTTGCTGTATTGGCCGAACGGCCGACTACGTCATGGGATCGACCCGGCCGCGCCCGATTGCGGCGACAATGCCATCATGAAAACCGACAAATCTGACTATCCACTCATCGCCTCGATCCATCCCGAAGGCGGAACGGGCGGCCGGCCGGCCGGCGGGATCACCCGCGGCGCCCTCGTCGAACCCGGACTGGCGCTGCTGGCCGCGGCCCCGGTCGACCCCTCGGCCCCGATGCGGCTGGTGGCCGGCCCGCCCGGGCCCGGCTCGGCGGCGCTGCTCGACGTGCCGGTGGTCCGGACCCTCCAGCTGCGCAGCCCGCGGGGAGAAACGTATCTCGCGATGGAGGCCGACCTGACCGACTGGTCGATCGCCGGCGAGCCGCCGTGGTCACCCGCCGCCGGTGATCCGTTCGACGACGACGCGGCCGAGCTCGCCGGGCAGCTGCTGAGCCGGTGCCGGGCGCCGGACGAGGAATGGTTCGGCCGGGACCGGGCCGAACCGGGCCCGTACCCGTACGTGTTCAGCCGCCCGGTGGACACGATGGACAGCGCACAACGGAGGCGGAAGAGGCCCAAATGGGTCGAGCTTCTCGCGTACGCCGTGGGGCGGGCCGAGCGATGAGAGCGTCCGTACGGCCGCTGGTGCCGATCCTGGCCTGGCTGGCCGATCTGGGCCTGTGGCTCAGCGAGGACGGGCGGCGGTCGTTGGCCGTCCCGCTGATCTCGGCCGCGATCTGCGCGCTCCTGTACGCCCGCTCGAGCCACCCGGTCGCCGTCTTCGCCCTCCACCTCGGATGGTCGGTCGTGGTGGCCAACGTCTGGCATTCCCGTCTGCTGGCCGGCCTGCTGGTCGCCCTGTACGCGGTGGCCGCGGCCCGCCCGGTCCGGGTGTCGGTGTGCGGGCTGCTGCTGACCACGGCCGCCCTCTTCGCCCAACTGGAGTTCTGGAAGGCGCCACCACGCAGCGCGCTCTTCGGGTTCCTGGCCGTCGCCTTGTTCGCCGGCGGGGCCTGGGCGCTGGGGCGCCGCAACGTCACCCTGCGGGCCGAGGCGGCCGCGGCCGCGCTGCGGGCCGAACGTCTGCGCATCGCCCGGGAGCTGCACGACATCGTCTCGCACGCGCTCAGCGGGATCGTCGTGCAGGCGGCCGGGGCCCAGGCCGTACTCGCGGCCGACCCGGACCGGGCGGCGCGGGCGCTGTCGAGCATCGAGAGTAGCGGGGCCCGGGCCATGGACGAGATGCACCGCATGCTCGGCCTGCTGCGCTCGGCCGGCGGGGACGACAGGCCCCGGCTCGACCGGCAGCCCGGCCTGGAGAACATCGGCGCCCTGCTGGACTGGGCCCGTGACAATGGGCTGGTCCCGAAGACCGTGGTCGACGGCGAGCCGGGCCGGCTCGACGACAGTGCCAGCCTGGCCGCCTACCGGGTCGTGCAGGAGGCGCTCACCAACGCTCTCAAACACGCCGGGCCGGGTACGCCCGTGACGCTGCGCCTGGACTGGGGCGACACCGACCTGACGATCACGGTCGAGAACCGGGGCGCCGGCTCCCGGCCCCGCCGGGGCGGCGGCTACGGCCTCACCGGGCTGCGCGAACGGGTCACGACGGTCGGGGGCGACTTCCACGCCCGTACGGTCAAGGAAGGTTTTCTCGTCTCCGCGCGGCTGCCCCTGGCGAGGTACGACAAGGAGCCGGCCGGAGTGGCGCCATGATCACGCTGCTGGTCGTCGACGACGACCCCCTCGTCCGGACCGGCGTCACGGGTCTGCTGCTGGGGGAGGCCGACATCGAGGTCGTGGCCGAGGCCGGCAACGGTCGCGAGGCGATCGACCTGGCCCGCCGCCACCGGCCCGACGTCGTCCTGATGGACCTGCACATGTCGGTCATGGACGGTGTGGCCGCGACCCGGGCGCTGACCGGCGCCGACCTGCTCCCGAACGACCCGTACCGGCCGCGGGTCCTCGTGCTGACCACCTTTCACCAGGACGAGACCGTGGCCGGGGCGCTGCGGGCGGGCGCCTCCGGATATCTGGTCAAGCACGGCATCCGCAACGGCTCGGCCGGGTGCCTGGCCGAGGGGATCCGGGAGATCGCCGCCGGCGGCCACTATCTGCACCCGGCGGTGACCGGTGGCGTGATCGCCGCCGCCACGGCGGCACCGGCCGACCCGGGCCCGCCCGCGCCCAGCGTGCTCGACCGGCTCACCCCGCGGGAGCAGGAGATCCTGAAGAACATGGCCTTCGGCTACGAGAACGGCGAGATCGCGGCCCGCCTGTTCCTGTCACAGGCCACCGTACGCACCCACGTGAGCCGCATCATCATGAAGCTCGGGGTGCACGGCCGCACGCAGGCGGTCGTCACCGCGTACCAGCACCGCCTGATCGCGCCGGGCCCGCCGGACTGAGTCTCCTCAGCCGGGCCACAGGACGCCGGGTCGACGATGCCAGCATGACGAGCTTGTCGGAGCGGCCCGCGGCGGTGCTCGTCGCGGTGTCCCGGCCGTGGTTCTGGCCGGTCTCGTGGGTGCCGGCCTATCTTGGCACGGTGCTCGCCGAGCACGCCTGGCTGCCGGAGCGGGCCGACGCGGGCCGGGCTGTGGTGGCCCTGCTTGTGCTCGGGCCGCTGGTCTGGGGCGCCGTGCTGGCCCAGAACGACCTGGAGGATCTGCGCAGCGATCGTGCCAACCCGCGCAAGGCGACCTCGCCGCTGGTGACCGGGGCGGTGTCGGCCCGGCGGCTGCGGGTCTGGTACCGCGGGGCCGCGCTCGCCTCGGCCGGGGCCGCGTTCCTGGTCGGGCCGTTGTTCGTGGCCGGGGTGGGCGGGGTGCTGCTGCTCGGCTGGGTCTACAGCGTGCCGCCGCTGCGGCTCAAGACGCGGCCGGGCTGGGACGTGGCGGTCAACGCGCTCGTGGTGGGGCTCGTGGCGCCGGCCGCCGGATGGTCGATCACCCGTGATCCGTGGCTGTTCCCGTGGCCGGTGGCGGTGATCGGGGTGCTGTTCGCGGCCGCGCTGTACGTGCCGACGACCGTCACCGACCTGGCGGCCGACACCGCGGCCGGGGACACCACGTTCGCCGTACGCTTCGGCGCGCTCTCCGCGTACCGCCTCGGTATTGGCCTCTGGGGTCTGGCTTTGGCGCTCTCGCTCCTGTGCGCGGCGCTCGATCTGGTGGTGCCACGCTCGACGCTGGCGCCGCAGCTCGTCATGGCGCCGGTGCTGCTGGTCGCGTACGCGGCCCTGACCCGACGCCCGACCATCACCAGGCTGGCCGTCGTCTCGCTGCTCTTCGGGATCCCGACGGCCGGATTCGCGCTGGCCTATATCGGCGGAATAGCGTGATTGCCCTCAGTGATTGCTCCCTGACGCTAGCGTGAGCAGCCCAATCGGCCGACAGGGGAACGAAGATGGGCGGGATGCGAACAGCGGCAGTCGTGACAGTCGTGGGCATGGCGGTCGCGGTGGCGACGCCGGCGCGATCGGCCGGGTCAACGTCGCCAGTTCGGACGCGCAGGCTCACCATCTCACCGACCAGGGCAGCTTCGGCGCGGCGGTCAGTGACGACGGCCGGTATGTGGGCTTCCAGTCCTCCGCGGGCCCGGCCGGCGTCATGGACGCGTATGTGCGCGACCTGCGATCCGGAGTCACCACCCGGGTCGGCGCCGGCAACGGTGACAGCTTCGCTCCGACGATGACCGGCGACGCGCGGTGGGTCGCGTTCGGCTCGCGTGCGACCGACCTCGTGCCCGGCGACACCAACGGCGCCGCCGACGTATTCCTCGGACCGCGCCGCTAGTCGAGTGCTTCTCGACACCTTGCGCGACCTCGCCGAATCTATATAGTTGGCAGTGCCAACAGATAGTCCGAGGGAAGGAAAATCTCATGTCTCGCATCGCCACCGTCGACCCCGCTGCCGCCGAGGGTCAGGCCCGTACGTTGCTCGGCCGGGTCGAGCGGGCCCTGGGCAGCACGCCGAACATGATGCGGGCGATGGCCAACTCGCCGGCCGTGCTCGACGCCTACCTGCAGTTCAGCGGCGCCCTGGCCAAGGGCCGGCTGCCGGCCCGGGTGCAGGAGCAGATCGCGCTGGTCGCCGCCGTCGAGAACGAGTGCGGCTACTGCCTGGCCGCGCACACCGTGCTCGGGGCCCGGGCCGGGCTGTCCCAGGACGACCTGGTCGCCGGGCGCAGCGGGCAGGCGTCCGACCCGAAGGTGGAGGCGGCGCTGACCTTCGCCAAGGCGGTCATCGCCAGCAAGGGCTTCGTCACCGACGCCGACCTCGAGAAGGTCCGGGCGGCCGGCTACGGCGACGGTGAGATCGGCGAGATCGTGGCCGCGGTCGCGCTCAACACGTTCACCAACTACTTCAACTCGGTCGGGCAGACCACGCTCGACTTCCCGGCCGTCGAGGGTGTGCGGCTGCGCGACTGAGGCGAGGCCTAGAGTGAAGTGATGCCGGAGGTTCCCGGGCCGCCGCCGCCCAGCCAGCTGCTGATCGGCTTGGCCCGGCTCGGTCAGGCCGTGCGCATGGAGGCCTGGCGCAACGCCGGGCCGCACAACCTGTCCCCGCTGCAAGCCGACATCGTCACCTTCCTGCACGGCCAGGCGACCCCGGTTCGCCAGGGCGAGATCGTGGCCGCCCTCGCGTCGACGCCGCCCACCGTCTCCGACGCGGTGAAGGTGCTGAAGAAGAAAGAGCTGGTGGCGGCGACCCGCGATCCGGGTGACGCCCGGGCTCTGCTGCTCGGCCTGACGCCGGTCGGTCTCGAGGAGGCCGACCGGCTCCGGGCCCAGTCGGAAACGCTGACCGGCGCCGTGTCGGCGCTGTCGCCGGACGACTTCGCGGCCATGCTCCGCGGCACCACGACGCTGATGCGTGAGCTGCAGGAGCGCCGCGCCATCCCGGTCTCCCGGATGTGCCTGACCTGCCGGTTCTTCGTGCCGCGGGCGCATCCCGGCACCGGCCGGCCGCACCACTGCAACTTCGTCGACGCGCCGTTCGGCGACGCCGAGCTGCGGGTCACCTGTCCCGACCACGAGGCGGCTTAGCGCCCTTTCGAGCAATTGTTTTCCGGGTGGCTTGCACTCGATGCATCGATATAACAAGATATCCCTGCACCTCGTTCGAGCCCATTGCCGTGGCGGCGGCTCACGATGCCCGAGGAACTGATAACTTTATTGTCTAATTGACTTGATGGCCTGGTCGGAGGCCATGGAGCAGTGACGTTTCTTTTCACCACACCCGCGCCTTGAATTACCCGAAAGGCGCGTACTCCCCGGTGTGTCCACCCCCGCGCCTCATGCGTTTGGCGATCGCCGATTTCCGGCGATGCCGCACGGTCGGCGGGATGCCACGCGGCCGCCACCGTGTGGCATCCCGCCCCTTCCGCGATGCGCCGTCGAATTGAGCGGACAAGGACATCAGTGAAGTGAAAGCTTCCCCCTACGAGGCGATGGCGTTTCGCTCCGACGCCCGCCGGCTGGCGGTCAGCGCGCCCAACGGCGAGCTGATCGTGTGGGACACCACGGATCCGGTGGCCCCGGCACGGGCCGGCCGGCTCCGCCAGGGCCGGGGCATCGTCGCCGCCGCCTGGAACCCGGCCACGGCCGACATCCTGGCCACGACGTCGTCCGACGGCACGGCCGCGGTGTGGTGGCTGCCGGAGAACGGCCGCCAGTCGAGCCGGGTCGCGCACTGGATGGCGCTGCCGGCGCGGCCCCGGCACGTCGGCTGGGTCGGCGGCGGCCGCTGGGTCTTCAGCATGGCCGGCCGCGGCCTCACCTCGGTGTGGGACGTCAACACCGGGGCCCGCGTCGGTCAGGCCGACGTGACCGGCGGCCGCCTGGTGGTGGCCGCCCACCACCTGGGCGAGGAGGTCGTCGCGGTCACCGACAGCGGCTGGGCCCGGATCTGGCATCCGCGGCGCGCGCCGGGGGAGTGGATCCAGGTGTCGGCCGGCCCGGTCAGCGCCTGCGCCTGGTCGGGCACCCTGCTGGCCGTCGGCGGGACCGACGGCCGGGTGGCCTGCGTCAACGCTGCCTTCGAGCACGTCTGCGACTTCCGGATCGGCCCGCGCCGCCCCGGTGCCCTCGCCTTCTCCGACGAGGGCCGCCTGGTCGCCTCCTCGGCCGACGGCACCGCCATCGCGGTCGACCTGGACGGCAGCGTGCAGTGGCAGGCCTGGCTGGCGGCCGACGCCGCCCGCCCCATCGACGTCGCCGGCGGCCTCGTGGCCGTCAGCACCACCCGGACCCGGCCCGCCCTGCTGGCCCTGGCGGACGGCGCGAACCTCAACTGATGGATTACGGTCGATGCATGACGGCCGAATTGGACCCCACGACGCCACACTCGGCGCGGGTGTGGAACTACTGGCTCGGTGGCACCGACAACTTCGAGGCCGACCGGCAGGTCGGCGCCCAGGTGGCCCAGATGCTGCCCAGCATCGTCGACCAGGCCCGGGCCGACCGCGCCTTCCTGCGCCGCGCCGTCACCCACCTGGCCGGCGACAGGGGCATCCGGCAGTTCCTGGACATCGGCACCGGCCTGCCGACCGCCGACAACACCCACCAGGTGGCGCAGCGGGTGGCCCCGTCGTCGCGGATCGCCTACGTCGACAACGACCCGCTGGTCCTGGTGCACGCCCGCGAGCTGCTGACCAGTACGCCCGAGGGCGCCACCAGCTACTCCGAGGCCGACCTGGCCGACCCGGAGACCATCCTTCGTGAGGCGGCGCAGACGCTGGACCTCAGCCGGCCGGTGGCCCTGATGCTGATGGGCGTGCTGCACCACGTGGCCGACACCGAGGCGGCCTATGCCATCGTCGACCGGCTCAAGGAGGCCCTGGCCCCGGGCAGCTATCTGGTGGTCAACCACGCCACCAACGCGGTCTACGGCGAGACGAGCGACGAGAGCGTGCGCCACTGGAACAAGTTCGGCAAGCCGAAGATCACCTTGCGCTCGCCGGACGAGATCGTCCGCTTCTTCGCCGGTTGGACCCTGCTCGAACCCGGTGTGGTGTCGTGTTCGCAGTGGCGGCCGGGCGCGGTCGACGAGGGCAGCGCCGCGGTGGACGAGTTCGGCGGGGTGGCCGGGTCAGCGCCGGGCGGAGGCGGCGCAGAGCATGTATGACAGCTCGCGCATCGCGTAGTAGAGGCGGGCCTTGACCTCGGCCGGGGGGAGGCCGAGGCGCTCGGCGGCCTCGGTGGTCGTGCGATGCGCGAAGTGGGTGGCGAGGAGGATCTCGCGGTGGGCGGCCGAGAGGTCGAGCAGCATGAGTTCGATGGCGGGGCGCTGGGCCGCGATCGCGTCGGCGGGTGTGGTCGACATGCCCGGTACTTTGGTCACCGGCGGGGCCGAACTCCAGTGCGCACCTGCGGCGTAGTCAAGCCGTCACAGACGCAGGGCCTCCAGTGCGGCCGGCTGGTCCGGGAAGACGCGGAAGGCGCCCTCCAGCCGCATGGTGTGCAGCACGGTCTGTACGAAGCGGGACGGCGCCACCAGGTCGAAGGTCGCGCCGTGCTGCCGGGCCACCTGGCGGGCCCGCACGAGCAGCCCCAGCGCGGTGGAGTCGAGGACGGCCACGGCGTGCAGGTCGACCACCACGTGCGGGTGGGTGGCGACGGCCGCCATCAGATCGTCGCGCAGGCTCTCGGCGAGGTCGCCGTCGAGGTCGGTCAGCGGGGTGACCACGGCCGTGTCGCCGTGTGCGCGCAGGTGGTACGAGGCGCCGTGGGTGCGCTCCCGGGCCACGGGCTCGGGCGTGGCCGGGGTGCCGGCGCCGCAGCGTGGGCAGTGATGCGGCCCGGTCGGGAAGGCCGAGCCGCTCCAGCCGCGCCCGGACACCAGGGACCAGACCAGGTCACCGTCGTACGAGGTCTCGGCGGCCGTCTCCTCGGCGCCGCACTGGTCGCAGATGAGAAGGGCGACACGGACACCCACTGGGACCACGGTCATCGGAACCTCCGGGACGATCGACAACCTCCACGGTCGCCGGACGGCTTAGCAACCGTGCCCCGAAACTTTGACGATTCGATGACAAAGCGATTCTTCTGGCTGAGTGCGCCGGAAAGCGTCAACCTTCTCGACGGCCGGCCCGCCGGCCAGTAAAGTTCTTGCCCTTCAGCCGAAGATCGAGGCAACCCATTCCGGATGGTCGATGAATGGGTTGCGGTTGTGCTGGTACGTGGCGTAGATGATCTGGTTGCGGTTGCGCTCGGCGGCGTCCGGCGGGTCCTGGGCGTTCCACTGGATCAGGGCCGAGAGCTTGCCGATCCGCGGGGCGCTGCCGCCGCTGGTGGCGTTGTCCACCTCGAGGTCGGGCCACGAGTCGTCGCCCTCGTAGCGCACGGCCATGTAGAAGATCATGCGGGCCACGTCGCCCTTGACCGCGTTGCGGGGCTCCCACGAGTCGGCGTCGGTGTAGTTGCCCGGAGCGCCGCCGGCCGCGGTGCCGCCGGTGTCGAAGTCCTTGTTGTCGCGCAGGCTGTTGACCGCGACGTCCTCCGGGCGCAGGTGGTGCAGGTCGGTGCCGGGGCCGGTGGCGGTGCCGAAGTCGCCGTGCGACTTGGCCCAGACGTGTTCGCGGTTCCAGTTGCCGGCGTTGCCGCCGTTGAGCGTCTTGGACCGGCTGACGCCCGAGTAGAGCAGGATCACGTTGGCCGAGTTGGCCGGGTCCTGGTCGGTGACCTTGAGGGCGTTCCACACGGCGTCGTAAGACAACTTGGTCACGCCGCTCGAGATGATCGTGTGCAGCGAGGTCTTCAGCGCCTCACCGGATTTGCCCGCCGCGGCCGCGTAATAGCTATCAGTTCCTCCGGTGGGCGGGGTCGTCGTGCCCTTGGTCATCGCGGTCGGCGACTTCAGGCCCGGATGCGCGAAGTAGGCGGCCAGCGACCCGGTGACGGTGATCCGGGTCCGCATCAGCCCCGGATTGCTCAGCAGCCCGAACGCGGCACGGTAGGAGGCGGTGATCTGCACGTACAGCATGTCGGCGGTGTTGGTCTCGCCGCTGCTGTCGGCCAGGGCGAGCGCCGTGTCACCGGTGAAGCCGCTGGTGCGTACGGTCGAGGTGGCCGTCGGCTCGCCGACCACGTAACCGGCCACCGTGCCGGTGCCGCTCTGGCTGCTGATCGCCTGGGCGACCGTCATGGTGGCGGCGGCCGACACCGTGCCGGGCGCCCTCAGCAGGGTGAGGCCGAGGGCGAGCAGCGCGACAAGGACCAGCGGAGATCGGCGCATGCCGATCAGCCTAGAAAGGTATGACCGCCCAGCGGTCATACCGACTTCGTCATAAGTCAGGCGTCCATCAGCACCCGCAGCTTGGCCAGGGCCCGGGCCAGCAGCCGGGAGACGTGCATCTGGGAGACGCCGATCGTCTCGGCTATCTCGGTCTGGGTGCGGTTGCCGTAGAAGCGCAGCGACAGAATCGTCTGCTCCCGCTCGTCGAGGGTGGCCAGCGCCGGGCCGAGGGCGATGTGCAGCTCGGCCAGCTCGAAGCCGTGGTCCTCGGCGCCGAGGGTGTCGGAGAGCTCCTGCCCGTCGTCCTCCCCGACGGGGGAGGAGAGGCTGGTGGTGCTGTAGGCGCGGGCACCCTCCAGGCCTTCGAGCACGTCCTCCTCGGTGACCTGCAGGTGGGCGGCGATGTCGGCCACCGTCGGGGCCCGGCCGAGGGTGTGGCTCAGCTCGTTGTTGGCCGCGGTGATGGCCATCCGCAGCTCCTGGAGCCGGCGCGGGACCCGGATGGCCCACGCCTTGTCCCGGAAGTGGCGCTTGAGCTCGCCCAGGATGGTCGGGATGGCAAAGGCGGCGAAATCGACGCCGTGATCGGCGTCGTACCGGTCGACGGCCTTGATCAGGCCGACCATGGCGACCTGGACCAGGTCGTCGGTGGGCTCGCCGCGCCCGGCGTAGCGGCGCGCCAGGTGCTGGGCGAGAGGAAGCCAAGCCTCGATCACCCGTCCGCGCAGGCGGGCCCGCGCCGGGTCGCCGGCCTCGGCCGCCGCGAAGGCGGCGACCAGATCGCCGGCTTGGTCGCGATCGAGATCAAGGTTGGAACGGTGCGCTGAGATGGCCGAAACCTTCATCAGGTACTCCTGTGAAACGAGCGGTCCCCGCCGCCGTGGACCAACTTATCCTTTCGGTCGGCCCAGCGCCAACCGAAAGGACTAGGTGTCGCAGATCAGGGGCAAGTCCTCCGGTAGCGAAGCTCCGGCACGAAACGGGCCCACTCGCTGGTGGACAGGCCGCGGCCGGTGACCGCGCAGGCGGATCGGGCCGGATCGGCCCGCAGACTGTTCAGCTTGCCGTAACCCCACAGCGTGACGGTCGCCTTGACGCCGGCCGCCTGGCTGGTGACCGCCAGGGTGCGGCCGTCCCGGGCGAACGCCACGTCCCGCACCTCGGCCCCCGAGGAGGTACGGATCGTGGCCAGCCGGATCGGCGCGGCCGGGATGGCGGCGTCCCACAGCGTCGCCGTGTAGCCCGCCTCGCCGATGGCCAGGGTGCGGCCGTCGGCGCTGAAGGCCACCGAGCGGACCCACCGGCCCGGCGCGGTCAGGGTCGCCAGCCGCTGCGGGCGGGCCCGGTCGGTCACGTCCCACAGCAGCGTGGTGCGGTCGAGGCCGCCGCTGGCCAGGGTGCGGCCGTCGGGGGTGAAGGCGATCGACTCCACGCTGTCGCTGTGGCCGGTCAGGGTGGCGAGCCGGGCCGGGGCGGCCGGACCGGCCACGTTCCACATCGTGAGGGCGGGGTCCCGGTCGCCCGCGGTGACCAGGGCGCGCCCGTCGGGGCTGAACGCCACGGCCGTGCCGAAGCTGCCCTTGACGGTGGCCCGCAGGGCCGGTCGGGCCCGGTTGGTGAGGTCCCACAGCGTCAGGGTGGTGGCGTCGGCGACGGCGGCCAGGGTGCGCCCGTCGGGGCTGAACGCCATCGCGTTGGTGCCCCGGACCTCGTCGGGGAAGGTGGTGAGGGTCGTGCTGCCCACCCGCAGGGCGCCGGACTCGTCGGACACGGTCGCCGCCGTACGGCCGTCGGGGCCGAACGCCACCGCCCGGACCGCCTCCCCGCGCAGGGTGCGGTCGGCCCCGCGGACGGGACGGCTGGGATCGGCGGTGTTCCACGTGCTGGCCACGCCGTTGGCGCCGGCCGCGACCAGGGTCCGCCCGTCCGGCCCGAAGACCGTGGCGCGGGTGTTCCCGCCCGGGACGGCGAGGGTGGCCAGCGCGGCCGGGGCGCCGGGGGCCGGCACGCTCCACAGGGTCGCCGTCGCGGTGCCGTCGGTGGTGGCCAGCGTCGCGTTCCGGGGAGCGAAGGACAGGGCGCTGATCGGGCCGTGGGCCCGCACGGAGCCGAGGGCGCCCGGGCTGGCCGTCGCCCGGCGGTCCCAGGTGATCGCGGTTCCGCTCTGGTCACCGGCGGCCAGCAGCCCGCCGTCGGCGCTGTAGGCCAGGGCGGTGACCTCCCCGGTCAGGCCGGTCAGCACGTCGAACGGCTCGTCGTCCTCGGGCGGCAGCTCGGGCATCTCCGGCGGCTGCGGGCCCTCCTCGTCCGACGGATCATCCGCGGGCACGGCCGGCGGGACACCCTCGGCCACGATCGGCGGCGAGGTCCGCTTCTGCGGCATCCGGTTGCGCATGTCCCACAGGTCGAGCCCGCCGGTGGTGGCGACGGCCAGCGTGGAGCCGTCCGGGCTGAACGCCATCGGCGCCGCGCCGAAGCCGAGGAAGACGTCGAGTGATTGCGGATCGGCCGGCTCGCTGAGGTCGAAGACCGGGGTGAACCGGGCCTTGTCCACGATCAGCATCCGCCCGTTCGGGCTCAGCGCCAGGTGCAGCACCGGGTACGTGTCCTGGTTGGTCGGGGTGGCCAGCTTGACCGGCTTGGCCCGGTCGGCCGTGTCCCACACCACCGTGCCGCCGGCCGAGTCACCGGTGACGAACAGCTTGGCGTCGGCGCTGAAGGCGAAGGCGGTGACCGTGCGGTCGGTCGGCAGGGTGGCCAGCCGGACCGGCTTGGACCGCTGGGCCACGTTCCACAGCACCGCCCGGTTCTGGGTGGTCACGAAGGCCAGGGTCTGCCCGTTCGTGCTGAAGGTCAGGGCGCTGGCGGACGCGGCCCGGTCGGCCAGGGTGGCGATCCGGGCCGGCCGGCGCGGGTCGGTCACCTTCCACAGCACGACCCGGCCGTCCCGGCCGACGGTGGCCAGCACGCCGTCCGGCCCGTAGGCGGAGGTCGTCACGTCGCTCATCACGCCGGCGTAGTTCGTCGCCGTGACCACGCCGCTGAGCTGGCGGCGGGTCGCCGCGTCGGGAGTCAGTGACTGGGCCGCGGCGCCCAGCATGAGCGCCGTCCGCGGATCGTCGCCGACCGTGGTCACGGCCTCGTTCATCAGCCGCCGGCTGACCGAGATGCGCTGCTGCTGTTCGGCTTTGGCCTGCTGGGCCTTGGCCTCCGCGGCCGCCTCACGGGCCAGCCGGTGCTGCTCCTCGGCGATCCGCGCCTGCTTGCGGGCCTCTTCCTTCAGGCCCTGCGCCTCCTGCTGGAGCTGGTCGGCCAGCTCGGCTGCCTTGGCCGCCAGCGCCTGCTGCTGCTCCGTCCGGACGGCCGCCTGGTCGGCCAGCTGCCGCTGGCGCCGGGCCACGGCCGTGGCCTGATCGGCCAGCTCCTGCTGCTCCTGGGCCATCCGCTCGGACTGCTCGGCCGCCGCCGTGGCCTGCGCCGCCCGGCTCTGCTGCTGCCGGGCCAACTCCTGCTGCCGCTTGGCCTCGGCCGCCGACTGGGCCGCGATGTAACGCTGGTCGCCGGCCAGTTGCTGCTGACGCAACGCCTCGGCCGCCGCCGCTTTGGCCCGCTCGCCGTTGCGTACCGCCGAAAGCCCCGAGACCGTGGCCAGGACGGCCAGCAGGGCCAAAGTCACCGTCGCCCCCGACAGCAGCCGCCGGGTCCGGCGGTGCTGGCGCACGTCCTCGCCCTCCAGCTCGTCCTTGCTGATCCCGTGCATCGGGGCCGCGAGCTGGGCGATCGCGTCGCGGAAGCGGGAGTGCCGCAGGCTCAGGTGCTCGGCGCCGCGGGCCCACCGCAGGTCGAGGAAGAACGGCTCCTCGTCGAAGACACCGCGCAGGGCCGGCGGCACGGCCGTCGAGCCTTCGGTGAAGTCGCCGCCGCCGGAATCCCAGGCCCACTCGCCGTCGGTCACCACCGGCAGGATCCGGGAGGCCGACTTGGTGGCGATCCAGTGCTCGATCTCCCGGTTGACCCAGGGCGACTGCGCGGCCTCGGGCGAGGCGAGCAGCACGAAATGCTCGGAGCCGTCGAGGGCGGTCTGGATGGACGACCACAGGCCCGGGGTCACGGCCAGACCGGTCTGGTCCCGGAAGATCCACAGGGCCCGGCGGCGGTGCCACGGCTTGGCCAGGCGGTGCAGACCACGCTGGACAGCGGGGGCCAGCCGTCCGTCGCCGGAATGGCTGTATGAGATAAACCCATCGAAACTCATGGCAGGTCCCCCGCGGTCGGCGCATGGTGCGGCGACCGATTGTGCCTGGCACCACCCCCACGAGCAAAGGCGGGAGATCGTATCGTCTGAGTCATCGCCGACTTGGCGAGCCCCGGCACGGAGGTCGATGTGCGGTTCGGCGTCACAGGTCATCGGGTCCTCCCGCCCCGCATCGCCGAGTGCGCGGTGCGGCACTGGCGCGAGGTGCTGCCCGCCGGCTCCGTCCCGTACGGGGTGTCCAACCTCGCCGACGGCGCCGACCAGCTGTTCGCCGCCCACGTGCTGGCGGCCGGGGGCACCCTGGAGGCGGTCGTGCCGTGCGAGGGCTTCGCCTCCTCGCTGCTGGCCGACGAGAGCCGGGCCCGGTTCGAGGATCTGCGCCGGGCCGCGGCCAAGGTGGTCACGCTGCCGTTCCCGGAGCCGAGCGAGCAGGCGTACCTGGCCGCCGGTCAGGCCCTGGTCGACCGGTGCGACCATCTGTTCGCCGTGTGGGACGGCCTACCGGCCCGCGGCGTGGGCGGCACGGCCGACGTCGTCACCTACGCCCGGGCCCAGGGCCGTCCGGTCACGGTGCTGTGGATCGAAGGCGTGATCCGCGACTAGGCCAGGCCGTCGCGGGCGCGTCCCTCCTCGTACCGGTCGCCGATCTCCCGGGCCAGCATCAGGGCCTGCTCGTGCTGGGTGCGGGCCCCGGCCGCGTCGCCCGTCGCCCGCAGGACCTGGCCCAGGTCGTTGAGCGCCTCGGCCTCGCTGGCCCGGTCCCCGATCCGCCGGTGCAGCAGCACGGCCTGGCGGAGGTGGCCGGCTGCCTCGTCCTGCCGGCCCTGCCGGGACCGGACCGCGGCCAGATCGGTGAGCACATAGGACTCGGCCGTACGGTCGCCCGCCGAGCGGGCCGTGGCCAGGCTCCGCTCCAGGTGGGCGGCGGCCGTCGCCAGCTCGTCCGGGTCGCCGGAGAGCCGGGCCAGCAGCGAGAGGACGTACGCCTCGCTGAACCTGTCCCCGAGCCGCGTGACGAGGTCGAGGGCCGCGCGCAGCCGCTTGGTCGCCTGTTCCTCGTCGCCGAGCCGGGCGTCGACCAGGGCCAGCCGGACCGACGCGTCGGCCTGCCCGGCGTCGTCGCCCAGCTGCTGATAGAGCGACCAGGCCCGCTCGAAGTGGTCGGCCGCCTGCGGATAGTCGCCCCGGCGCCAGTGCACGCTGCCCAGGTTGCGCAGCGCCACCGCCTCGGCCGCCGGCTCACCGAGCTCGGCATAAAGATCCAGGGCTTGGCGGTACGTATCGGCCGCCGCCCCCAACCGCCCCTGCCGCCGGTGCAGCCGTCCCAGATCGGACAGCGCCCGGGCCTGAGCCGGCCGGTCGCCCAGGGCGAGCGCGGCCGACACCGCCGACGCGGTGACGGTGACCGCCTCGGCCACCGGCCCACCCGCGTCGAGGTAGCGGAACAGCGTCCCGGCGAGGTCGACGGCGAACCGGTAGCGGCCGTGCGCGGCGGCATATGTGCAGGACGCGGCCAGGTTGGGCCGTTCCGCCTCGATCCAGCTCCGGGCCGCCTCGGGGTCACCGGCGGCGTCCGTGTCCGGATAGAGGGTGGTCATGGCGGCCACGGAACCGGCCAGGTAGTGGTCGAAGAGGCGGGTCAGCGCGGCCTCACGCTCCGGGGCCGGGTCGGTGGCGGTGGCGAGCTCGGCCGCGTACGCCCGCAGCAGGTCGTGCAGGCCGTACCGCCCGCCCCGGCCGATGTGGACCAGGCTGGCCCGCACCAGCACGCCCAGCAGCCGCCGGGCCTCGGCCGGCTCGGCGCCGGTCAGCGCGGCCACCGCGTCCACGTGCACGCTCTCACCCGGGTGCAGGCCGAGCAGGCGGAACATCCGGGCCGCGTCGGCCGGCAGGTTCTGGTACGACCAGGAGAACACCGCGCGGACCTCGGCCCGCGGATCGCCCGCGTCGAGCAGATCCAGCCGCATGCGGTGGTCGCTGAGCTCGCCGACCAGATCGGCCAGGGAGACATCGGTCCGCGTCGCCGCCAGCTCGGCGGCGATCCGCAGGGCCAGCGGCAGCCGGGCGCAGGCGGCGGCCAGCCTCTCGGCCACCTCGGGCTCCCGGTCCACGCGGGCGCCGATCAGGCGGCGCAGCAGGCCCACGGCGTCGGCCGGCGGCAGCAGATCCAGGTTGATGCGCTCGGCGCCGTGCAGGGCGACCATGCCCGGCAGCGCGTCCCGGCTGGTCACCAGCACCAGGCACGACCCGGAGCCGGGCAGCAGCGGGCGGACCTGCTCGACCGAGGACGCGTTGTCGAGCAGCACGAGCATCCGGCGGCCGGTCAGCTCCGAGCGGTACCGCCCGGCCCGTTCCTCGACGCCGGGCGGGATCTCCGGGCCGCGCACGCCGAGCGCGGTCAGGAACCCGGCCAGCGCGTCCCCGACGGCGACCGGCTGTTCGGTGTCGTAGCCGCGCAGATTGACGTACAGCTGGCCGTCGGGGAAGGCCTCCCGGACCCGGTGCGCCCACCGGACGGCAAGGGCCGACTTGCCCACCCCGGCGGTGCCGGAGAGCAGCATGACGGTCAGCGGTGGCTCGTCGCCGTCGGCCAGGGACCGGTCCAGGGCGGCCAGTTCGGCCGTACGCCCGGTGAAGGCGCGGACGTCGGCCGGGAGCTGGGCCGGTTTTGCTGACGCCGCCGCTTTGGCTGCCGCCACGGTGGGTGGGATCGGGCTGGCTGCGGTGGGGGTGAGCGCCGGGTCGGCGGCGAGGATGCGCTCGTGCAGGCGGCGCAGGCCCGCGCCGGGGTCGCTGCCCAGCTCGTCGGCGAGCCGGGCGCGGATCCGCCGGTACTGCTCGTCGGCGTCCGCCTGCCGCCCGGACCGGTACAGGGCCAGCATGAACTGCTCGGCCAGGCGCTCGTCGAGCGGATGCTCGGCCACGGCGGCGGTCAGCCGCGGCAGCAGCTCACCGTGCCGGGCCAGCCGCAGCAGCACGTCGTGATGGTCCAGCTCGGCCGCGAACCGCTCCCCGAGCAGCAGCTCCCGGGTCGTCGACAGCCACGGGGTGTCCAGCCCGGCGAACGGCTCGCCACGCCACAGGCCGAGCCCCTGCGCGATCAGCTCGGCCCCGGCCCGGTCGGACTCCGCGGCCCGCCCCCGCGCGACCAGCCACCGGAACCGGTGCAGGTCGACGGTGAGCGGGTCGGCCGTCACCGCGTACCCACCGGGTTGACGCTCGATGCCCGCCACCACCGCGCGCAGCCGCGACAGGTAGCTGTAGAGCGACCCGGCGGCCCGCTGCGGCGGACGCTCGCCCCAGACCCGGTCGATCAGCTGGTCCACCGTGACCGGGCGCCCGGCCTCGACCAGCAGGACGGCCAGAACGCTGCGCTGCCGCGCGTGCCCCAGCTCGATCGGCTGACCGCCGGCCCGGGCCTCGACCGCGCCCAGCACCCCGAACTCCGCCGTCAACTGACCTCCGCTTACCAGGGGATTCAAGATATCCACAAGGAACGCGCCCAGTGTCGCACGCTTCGTACAAGGTGCGAACGCGAGCATTGACGACGTCGCAGGCGAGCAGGTCGCCCGCCCTGGCCCGACGGCGCGCGAGCGTACGGGGGAATCGGGACGGGACGGGCGACCTGCCCTGCGGCTCGTGGGACTTGCCTGGCTTGACCAGCGACTCGGCCTTGGCTCAGCGCAGAGGCCCCTTCAACGACCTTTCGGCCTGTGCGGCCAGGGTGGCGACGAGATCGGCCGCCGAGGGCAGGTCGAGGATGAGGTCGACGGACTCGCCGGCCCACACGGGCAGGGGCGGGATCACGCCACGGGCCAGATCGTCCTCGTAGTCCTGCCGGGCCCGCGGGTCGGTGGCGGCCTCGGCCTCCCGGCCGCGCCAGCGGTCCAGATGCGGGTGCCCGAGGGTGCGGGCGGTGTAGGCGGCGGGCCACCGGGAGCCGCGGACCACGTCGAGCAGGCGGCTGCGCTCGGTGTCCTCCGCGCGGCCGTCGACGATCGCCTTGACGATGCCCGGATCGGCCAGGCTTTCCGTGGTCGCCTGGAAACGGGTGCCGACCAGGGCGCCGGCCGCGCCGAGGGCCAGGGCGGCGGCCACACCGCGACCGTCGGCGATGCCACCGGCGGCCAGCACCGGCACCGGCCCGGCCAGGTCCACCACGACCGGCACGAACGGCAGCGTGGACCGGCCCCGCCGAGCCCCGTGCCCGCCGGCCTCGGTGCCCTGGGCGACGATCACGTCGGCTCCCAGGTCGACCGCCCGGCGCGCCTCCTCGAGATCGGTCACCTGCAGGATGAGGGCGGCGCCGGCCCGGCGGACCAACTCGGCGTACGGCGTGGGGTCGCCGAACGAAAACATCACCGCCCGCGGGCCGTACTCGAGCGCCCGTCCCACCGCGCGCGAGTCGACCGCCCAGGTCAGAAACCCGATGCCCCACGCGTCGTGGGCGGCCGGCTCCAGGACGGCGACCTCCCGGGCCAGCCACCCGGGGTCGCCGTCCCCCGACCCGAGCAGACCCAGCCCGCCGCCCCGGCCGACCGCCCCCGCGAGCGCGCCGCCCGCCGTCCCGCCCATCGGAGCCAGCGCAATCGGGTGCCGCAGCCCGAACATCTCGGTGAAGGCCGTCCTCATCGCCATAGCTCCCGATTGGACCACGCACCGCCTGACCTGTGGTCAGCCGGTCGAGCGGGCCGGGCGGCAGTGCTCGTTGAGGGTCTGACGGGCGCTCTGCTGGTGCTCGGCCCCGCCGGGTGCGGGCGGGATCACCGCGTCGTGGACACCGCCGGGTCCTGTTCGTCGAGACGCTATAGCTGGAACGGGTTGCGGCCCAGGGCGGCCAGCAAGTACCAGGCGGTGGCGCCGGTGTGGAGGCTGGCGTAGTAGACGTCGCCGAAGCCGGTGTCGAGGCCGTCGCTGGAGGCGGCCGGGATGCCGCGGCCGTCGCCGTGGGGAGTGTTGGCCTGGGCTCGGCCGATGTTCCACAACAGCTTCTTGTTGAGCAGGGTGTCGCCGCGGGCCTGGCGGGCCTGCAGGGCCAGCGCCGTGTGGGCGGTGCCCTCCAGCCACACCTTGCTGGTGTCGGTATCGCTGTAGCTGACGCCGTAGACGGTGGCGTCGAAGGCCGCCAGCTTGTCCAGCACCCAGGTCACCGAGCGGTCGTACCGCCGGTCCCCGGTGGCCAGGCGGGCCCAGGTCTGCACGTCCTCCGGAATGGGGACGCGGTTGGTGGTGGTGCCGTCGGGGTCGGTGCCGGTCCACACGTGGCCGTCGCGGTGGTCCTGCATGGCCGCCACGAACGCGAACGCGGCCTGAGCCCGGGCGCGCCACACCCGGCGGCCGGTCAGCTGGGCCAGCATGGTGAAGAAGGCGCCGACGTCGATGTTGTGCTCGGTCGCCTTGAACATGTTCGGCTGGTCGTCGGCGGTGCGGCCGCCGGTGTAGCCGTACGGGGCGCGCGTGCCGTCCCACGTCTTGTCCTGGATCCACTGGGCCTCGCGCAACGCCCCCGCCAGGAAGCGGGAACGCCTCGTCCGGGCGTACAGCTGGGCCAGGGCCATGCCCACCCAGGCCTGGTTGCCGGTGAAGGCGGCCGCCGAGCCGATCTCGAAGGTCCCGGGCTGGTACGAGGCCCGGGTGCGCCCGTCACCGATCGGGTCGCGCTGCTGCGTGTACAGCAGCATGTCACCCAGGGCGACAGCGCGCCGGACGTCGCCCCGGGCCAGCCAAGCCATGATCACGAGCGCGTCGTCGTAGGCGAAGGACGACACGAAGTCCGACAGGAAGCCGCCGCTGTAGCTACGCGGCAGGTGAGAGCCGTCGAAGGTGCTGTTGAGGAAGGAGAACGCCGCGCCGATCGATGCCGGGGTGGCGCCCGCGGTCCACGACGACGACGCCGTGGCCGGTGCGGGCAGCAGGGCGCCGGTCAGGACGGCGGTGAGGGTGCCCGAGGCACCGAGCAGGACGTTGCGGCGGCCGGGGTTGAAGGGCACGGGGCCTCCTCAGGAGACGCTGATGGTGGCGACCAGTCGGGCGATGTGCGCGGCGCGTTGTTCGCGGGTGTCGGGGCGGCCGGGCACGCCGGGCCGCCGCTGCCAGGGGAGGGGGCCGTCGGCCCGGCGGTACTCGACGCCGAGCGCGTCCAGGCGCAACAGGTGGTGCCGTAGCCGGCGTTCGAAGTCGTCGAAGTCGCGCTCGGGCGGGCCCCACAGGGCTTCGGCGATGGCGCAGAGCCGCGGGAAGACCAGGTAGTCGACCGTGCGGGGAGAGTCGGCGTGCTCGGTCCAGATGTTGGCCTGGCCGCCGAGCACATGCCGGGCCTCGTCCGGGGTCAGGCCGGGCGGCACCGGGTCGAGGGCGTAGACGTCGCGCAGGGTCAGCGGGATGGAGACCGGGATCGGCTCGTCCGGCCGCTCGGACTGGCGGTAGTCGAGGTAGGCCAGGTCGTCCGGGCAGGCGACCACGTCGTAGCCGCGCTTGGCGGCGGCGGTGGCCCCGGTCAGGCCGCGCCAGGAGGCGATGGTGGCGCCGGGGGAGAGGTCGCCCTCGAGGATCTCGTCCCAGCCGAAGAGGCGACGGCCGGCGGCGGTGAGGTGTGCGTCCAGGCGGCCGATCCACCATGACTGCAGGCCCTCCTCGGTGTCGATGCCGAGCTCGGCCATGCGTTCCTGGATACGCGGGTCGGCCCGCCACTGGTCCTTCGGGCATTCGTCGCCGCCCACGCCGATGTGGCGCGACGGGAACAGCTCGAGCACCTCGTCGAGCATGCCCCGGAAGAAGTCCACCGTGGACTCCTCGACGTTCAGGACGTTCTGGTTGATGCCCCAGCGGGTCCAGACCTCCAGCTGTTCGCCGGTCACCCCCAAGTGGCTGTACGCCGCGAGCGCGGCCTGAACGTGCCCGGGTGACTCGATCTCGGGCACGACGGTGATGAACCGCCGGGCGGCGTAGGCGACGATCTCGCGTACGTCCTCCTGGGTGTAGAAGCCGCCGTGCGGGCGGCCGTCCCCGGGGGCGCCGGGAGCGGCCCCGACCTGGCTCTCCCGCCGCCACGCGCCGGTCTCGGTGAGCCGGGGGTAGCGCTTGATCTCCAGGCGCCAGCCCTGGTCGTCGGTCAGGTGCCAGTGCAGCGTGTTGAGCCGGTGGGCGGCCATGAGGTCGATGAAGCGGAGCACGTCGTGCTTGGGCATGAAGTGCCGGGCCACGTCGAGCATCGCGCCACGCCAGGCGAAGCGGGGTGCGTCGTGGACGCGTACCGCCGGGATCGTCCAGTCTGTGGCGGCGACTGCCGCCCGCCGGAAGATCGCTGGCGGTAGCAGCTGCAGCAGGGCCTGGCATCCGTAGAACACTCCGGCCGGCCGACCGCCTTCGATCTTGACGCCGGCCGGGGTGACCTCGAGCCGAAATTCCTCCGCCGCGAGATCAACTAGCGACAGCTCGATCGTGCCGTGCGCCCCCTCGCGCAGTGGCAACCCGGTGGCCGGCCGCAGCGCCTCCTGGAGCCACACGAGGACGTCGGTCAGCTCGGACGGAGCGGACAAGGTGGTGCTCCGGTCGAGGACGAACTCGCCCTCGCCGGGGACGTACGAGAGTGGAGCGGGGATCAGCAAGGTCTAGCCCTTCACGGCGCCGGCGGACATACCGGCCACCAGATTGCGCTGGATGATCAGGAAGAAGACGATGACGGGGATCGAGAACAGCACGGAGGCCGCCATCTGGCCGCCGAAGTCGGTGCCGGTGTACGGGTTGGTGAACGAGGCCAGCCAGACCGGCAGGGTGTAGCGGCTCTGGTCCTGCATGAAGGTGTAGGCGAACAGGTAGTCGTTCCAGGCCGCGATGAACGAGAAGATGCCGGTCGAGATGACGCCCGGGGCGACCAGCGGGAACAGCACGCTGGTGAGCACCCGCCAGGTGCTGGCGCCGTCCATCCGGGCCGCCTCCTCGATCTCGGCCGGGATGGTGACGAAGAAGCCGCGCATCACCCAGATCGAGAACGGCAGAACCGTTGCCACATAGGCCAGCACCAGTGCCGCGTACGTGCCGAGCAGGTCGAGCTGGTTGAACATGACGAACATCGGGATCAGCAGGGCCGTGCCCGGCAGCATCTGCACGGCCAGGATGACCACCATGATGATCCGCCGGCCTTTGAACCGGAACCGCGACAGCGCGGCGGCGGCGAAGATGCCCAGCACGATCGAGACCACGACGGTCGCCACGACCACGATGACGCTGTTGCGCAGATTGGTCAGGAACTGCTCCTGGGTCACCGCTTTCACGAAGTTGTCGAGGGTCGGGTGCTGCGGGATGAAGTGCGGCGTCGGCGTCATCACTTCCGGGCGCGGCTTGAAGGCCGTGTTGACCATCCAGTAGACCGGGAACGCCCATATCAGGCAGAAGATCGCCGCAAGGAGATTCGCTTTCCTCATAGGTCCTCGCCCGATTTGAGAAGGTTGCGAATGTAGACCGCGGTCAGCCCGAGCAGCAGCAGTGTGGTGACGACCGAGATGGCCGCGCCCTGCCCGATGTGGAAGCCGACGAACGCGGTCTTGTAGGTGTAGACGCCCAGCGTCGATGTGGAGTCGCCCGGCCCGCCGCGCGAGATCAGCCAGATCTGGTTGAAGACGTTGTAGTCCCAGATGATCGACAGGATCATCACCAGCAACAGCGTCGGCTTCAGGTGGTTGAGCGTGATGATCCGGTAGATGCTCAGCTCGCTCGCGCCGTCCATCCGCGCCGCCTCGAGGTACTCCCGCGGCACCTGCGTCTCGGCCGCGTTCAAAGTCAGCGCGATGAACGGCACCGCCTGCCAGACGATCAAGAGCCAGATCACCACGTACGCTCTCGCGGGATCCTGCGCCCAGTCCAGGCTCGTGGTGTCGCCGAAGATGCGCAGCTGGTCGAGGCCCCAGTTGACCACGCCGTAGCCGGGCTGGAAGAGCCAGTTCCAGACCAGCGACGAGGCCACGTTGGGCATGGCCCAGGCCACGATGAGCACCACCGTCACCGTGTAGCGCCAGCCTTTTTCCAGGCGGGTCAAAAGGTGCGAGACGCCCATGCCGATGAGCACACTGCCCGCGACCATCGCCGCCGTGAACAGCACCGTGCGCAGCAGCGACACCCAGAAGGCGCCACTGCTCAGCAGGTCGCTGTAGTTGCCCAGGCCGACCGAGTTGTACGCGCCGGTGAACAGCGACCGCTGGTTGTAGTCGGTGAACGACGTATAGACCAGGAAGCCGATCGGGGCCAGCGTGACCAGGGCGAGGACCAGCCCGGCCGGACTGAGCAGGAGAAGCGGGGCCCTCTCTCTTTTTTGGCGGCGCTTTCCGGGCTCGGGAGGGGCCGGAGCGGCCGGCGGGGCGCCGGCCGCGATCACGGTGGTCACTTACCGCCGGCGAGAGTCTCGCCGAGGTGGGCGTCGAAGTCCTTGCCGGCCGCCTCGGGGGTCTTGGCGCCGGAGGCGACCGAGGAGAACAGCTGGTTGACGCTCTTGTCGCCCTCCAGGGTCGGCCACTGGGCCGCGGCCGGGGTGGCCTTGGAACTCAGGGCGGCGGTGAAGAAGCCCTTCTGCTGCTCGTCCAGGCTGGCCTGGGCCGCCTCGATGCCCTCCTTGCTGTTCGGGATCCAGCCGTCCTTGCCGAACACCCACTTGTCCTGCATCTCCGGGGACGCCGCGATCTTCGTCCACTGCAGCGCGAGATCCTGGGCGTCGCTCTTGGTGGCGATGCCCCAGTCGGAGCCGCCGAGCATCACCGGCTGGTTCTTGCCCGAGACGCCGGGCATCGGGAAGGTGCCGATGTCGGCCGTCGTGATCTTCGGATTCGCCTTCTGGATCAGGCCGATCGAGCCGCTGGTGGCCAGGATCGATGCGGTCTTGCCGTCGGCGAACAGCTGCGTCTGATCCGGCTGCAGGGTGTCCAGGGTGCGCGAGGCGGCGGTGGAGTACGCGTTCTGGAAGGTCTTGAAGTCGGTCAGCCCTTTTTGGCCCTCCGGGGTGGCGAAGCCGCCGGTCCAGGTGTCGCCCTGGCCGGTCGCGATGTCGCCGCCCGCGTCCCAGAGGAACTGCAGACCGGCGTACCAGTACTGACCGGGCAGGTAGAACGGGGAGAAGTCGGCCGCCGGGTTCTTCGCCTTGATCTTGTCGAGGGCGGCGGTGAGCTCGGTGTACGAGGTCGGCGCGGCCGTGACGCCGGCCGCGGCCCAGGTCTTCTTGTTGTAGATGACCGCGCGGGCGCCGGCGAAACCGGGCACGGCGTAGAGCGCGCCGTCCACAGTGGCCGGCTCCGCCAGGCCGGCCAGCCACGTACGGCCCTGCTGCAGGTCGGCCTTGTACTTCGTCAGGTCGAGCAGGCCACCGTTGGCCGCGAAGCCGGGCACCTGAGTGTTGCCGAGGTCGAGCACGTCCGGCGTGCCGGCGGTGGAGAGCGCCGTGCTGATCTTCGTGGTGATGCCGTCCCACTGCTGGACCTGCAGGTCGACCTTGGCCCCGGTGGCCTCGGTGAACTTCGCGTTGATGGCGTCGAGGGTCTCGGGGGTGTAGTCGCCGTCCATCACCCAGACCGTGAGGGTCTTGCCCTCGCCCCGGGCGGTCGGCACGGCGCCCGGCTGGCCTTGGTCACCGCCGGCGCCGTTGCCATCGCTGGAGCAGGCGCTGAGGGCGAGAACGGCGGCGGTCGTCAGGATCATCGCTTTTTTGGGCAGCACGGAGTTACTCCTCGTTCAAAGGGGGAGTTTCGCTGTCTTATTGGGGTTTTCTCTTGCGAGTGGGGTTCTTCTCCGGAAGCCGGTGGGCGTCCACCGCGCGGACCGTCAGTTCAAGGGCTTCGGCCGTACGCTCGTACGTGCGCTGGGCGACGGCCACGTAGATCATGTCGAGCACGAGCAGCTGGGAGTGCAGCGCCGACAGCGCGGCCAGGCGGAACGTGGTCTCCTGGACCGCCGTGGTGAAGACGACGTCGGCCACCTCGGCCAGCGGCGACCGGCTGTAACTGGTGACCGCGACGGTCAGCGCGCCGTGATCGGCCGCCTCGGCCAGCGTCTCGATGACCTCCCGGGTGCGCCCCGAATGGGACAGCCCGATCGCCACATCGCCCGGGAGCAGAAGGGCAGCGTTGGTCAGCGCGGTGTGACTGTCGAGCCGGTGCCACACCGGCACCCGGATGCGCTCGAGGCGGAACGCCATCTCCCGCGCCGAGGTGCCGCTGCTGCCCAGACCGAACAGCTCGACCCGCCGGGCCCCGGCGATGGCGGCCGCGACCCGGTCGATGGCGGCCATGTCGAGCGCGGCCGCGGTGTCGTGGATGGCGCGGGTGTCGGCGGCGGTGACGACCCCCAGGACGTCGGTCAGCGGGTCGCTCGGGGCGATGTCGCCGCTGATGTCGGTCTCCCACCGGGCCTGTTCGGCCCGGCCGGTCTCGGTGGCGATGGCCACGCGCAGATTCGCATAGCCCTTGAAGCCCAGCGTGCGGCTGAACCGGGTGACCGTCGCGGTCGAGGTGCCGGAGCGCTCGGCCAAATCGACGATGCTCGCATTGGCCGCGGCCTCGGGATCGGCCAGAATGGTCTCGGCGATCCGCGCCAGCGCCTCGGCCATGCCGGGCCCCTCGATCCGCAGTCGGCCGAGCAGCCCGCCGCTTTCACCGGTCACGTCGGTCATCCTTTTCATCGTCCGCTGTTGTTGATGAAAATTACGACCGAAGAGTGAACTAGTCAACAACTTTTGTCTGTGCTTCGATCAGCTCCATGAATTTGGTGATCGGCGTCGATGCGGGCGGCACCTCGTCGCGCGCCGTGGTCGCGACGGCCGACGGCGTCGTGCTGGGCCGCGGCCAGGCCGGCCCCGGCAACCCGCTGACCGCCGGCCCCGACTGTGCCGCGGCGGCCGTGGCCACCGCCGTACGCCAGGCCCTGGGCCCCCATCCGGCCGCGTCGGTGGCCGCCGCGACCCTCGGGATAGCCGGGCCCGCCACCGCCGGCCAGTTCGCTCCCGCGCTGGCCGCCCTCGGCGTGACCGGCGGCGTCAAAGTCGTCGGCGACGTGGTGACGGCTTTCGCCGCCGGCTCCCCGGCGCCGTTCGGCGTGGTCCTGATTGCCGGCACGGGCGCGATCGCCGCTGCCGTACGGGCGGACACCGTGGAGCGCACCTCGGACGGGCTGGGCTGGCTCCTCGGCGACGAGGGCTCCGGCCGCTGGCTCGGCCTCCGGGCGGTCCGTACGGCCGTACGCGCCTGGTCCAGTCCTTTCGCCGCCATCATCGCGGCCCGCGCCGGCGTGACCACGGCCGACGAGATGGTCTACTGGGCCCAGGCCCTGCCCTGGGACGACATCGGCGCCCTGGCCCCACTGGTCTGCGCCGCCGCCCGCGCCGGCGACCCCCATGCGACCGCCATAGTCACCGAAGCCGTCCGCCACCTGATCGCCACCCTCGACGACCTGGGTGCCCCAGGCCCCGTCGTCCTGAGCGGCGGCCTGCTCGTCGGCGACACCCCCGTCCGCGACGGCGTCCTGCAAATCCTGCGCGCCCGCGGCCTGCAGCCCAGCACCGGCTACGACCCCGCCGCCGGCGCCGCCCGCCTCGCCGCGCGCTCTATCAGTAGGCGTTAGACAACCTGCCCCTTGACTGCTAGTCGTGCGTACGGGAGGCTGTTCCGGTCACGCCGATGCCAAGCGGAAGAAGGACCAGTGACCGACAGCCCGCCCGCCGACGTCGCCTCGCCACCCCGCGACTTCGACGGCATTTACGAGGCACTGCTGGAGGCCCATCCCCGGGACGCGCTGCACCTGTTGTGCGGCGCGCGGCTCGACGGCCAGCCGGTGATTCAGGACGGGCCGACCGAGCAACCGCGGCAACGCAGCCGCCAGTGCGACAAGGTGTTCCTGGTTCGGCACAGTGACGGGGCGCCCACGGACATCTATCACGTCGAAGTCCAGCTCAAGCGCACCGCGGACTCCGAGTGGCCAGTCCCTTGGCGCCGCTCGCGCTGTGGTCACCGACCCCGCCGGACGATCTTGCCGAGCGGGTCGCCGATCAGATCGCGGCCAACAGCAAGGTCGAGGAACAACTGGTCCAGATCGAGCTGGTTATGCTCGAGGGAGGTTCTTTGGCTGGTCAGGTTCTCGAAGAGTTGCGAAGGAGAGGCATGAACAACAACGTTCTGGCGCAATCGGAGTTCGGCCGTGAGATCGCCCGCGAGAGCCTGGACAAGGGGCACTTCGACCTGATGCGCGCGGCTCTGCGGGCGAGGTTCGGCGATTTGGACGACCTGGATGAGCTGGCGCGGCGGCTGGCTGATCGGGACCATGAGGAGAACATCGGGCGCATCGTTGCCGGGGCGACGTTGGCGGAGCTGCGTTCCTGAGATGCTGGTCAGCCGGTGGTGAGCTCGTGCAGGCGGCGGGTCAGGAAAGCTCGTTCGGGGCCGTTGCCGACCAGATCCAGGGCCTGTCGGTAGGCGGCGGCGGCTTCCGCGGTGCGGCCCAGCCGGCGGAGCAGGTCGGCTCGGGCGGCGGGCAGCAGGTGATAGCCGGCCAGGCGGCGGTCCGCGATCAAGGCGTCCAATAAGGACAGGCCGGCGGCGGGGCCGTCGACCATTGAGACGGCCACCGCGCGGTTGAGGTCGACCAGCGGTGACGGGGCGATTGTGCGCAGGACATCGTAAAGGGCCACGATCTGGGGCCAATCGGTGGTGGCCACGGTGGCGGCCTCGTCGTGGAGGGCGGCGATGGCGGCCTGCAGGGCGTACGGGCCGGGTGGGGCGCCGGTCAGGGCGGTGACCACGAGGTGGCGGCCCTCCTCGATCTTGGTGGGGTCCCAGCGGGAGCGGTCCTGGTCCTCCAGTAGCACCAGGTCGCCGCGGAGGTCGATGCGGGCGGCGCGGCGGGCGTCCACGAGCAGCATCAGGGCGAGCAGGCCGGCCACCTCGCGCTCGTGCGGCATGAGGCGGTGCAGGATCCGGGCCAGGCGGACCGCCTCGTCGGCCAGTGAAGGGCGCGTCAGCGCCGGGCCGGTCGTGGCCGCGTACCCCTCGGTGAAGATCAGATAGATCACCCGCAGCACCGCCGGTAGCCGTAACGGCAGTTCGGCCGGCCGCGGGACGCGGAACGGGATGCGGGCGTCGCGGATCTTGCGTTTGGCGCGGACCAGACGCTGGGCCATGGTGGCGGCCGGGGTGAGGAAGGCGCGCGCGACCTCGGCCGTGGCCAGGCCGCCCAGGCAGTTGAGGGTGAGGGCGGTCTGGGCCTCCAGGGTCAGGGCCGGGTGGCAGCAGGTGAAGAAGAGGCTCAACCGGTCGTCGGGATAGAACTCAGGATCCGGCGGTGGCGGCTCGTAGCGGTCCGCCTCCACCTGCAGCAGGGCCAGCTTGGCCGCGAGCACCTTGTCGCGGCGCAGCAGGTCGACCGCCCGGTGGCGGGCCGTGGTCAGCAGCCACGCCGCCGGGCGGTTCGGCACCCCGTCGCGCGGCCACCGCTGCAGGGCAGCGGCGACCGCGTCGGCCGCGACCTCCTCGGCCAGGTCGAGGTCGCCGAGGGTACGGACGAGGGTGGCCAGCAGGCGTCCCCACTCCTCCCGGAAGACCGCCTCGACCGAGTCGGCCGCCGCACTCATCGGCTAGGAGAACTCCATGATCGGCCGGACCTCGACCGATCCGTGCTGGGCGCCCGGGCACTTCGCCGCCCAGTCGATCGCCGCGTCCAGGTCGGGCACGTCGATCAGGTAGTAGCCGCCCAGCACCTCTCGGGTCTCGGCGAACGGCCCGTCGGTGACCACCCGCTCGCCGTCCTTGACCCGGACGGTGGTGGCCGTTGTGCTGTCCTGCAAGGCCTCACTGCCCTGATTGATCCCGGCCTCCTTGACCGCGCTGGTGTAGGCCCAGTAGTCGTTCATCACCTTCTCGGCCTCGGCCGGGTCGGGCGCGGCGGTGGTCTCCTCGGTGTAGATCAGCAACAGGTAACGCATGATGGTCTCCTCGCGTCGGGTGGCCGCCGATCGGCCGCTTCCACCGTGACGACGAACGGACCCGGCGTTATCGACAGCTCCTGCCGAAAATTTTCTACCAGCTCCGGGCGCTCAGGCCGAGTCGCGGACCAGCAGGGTGGTCTCGAGGATCACCGGGTCGGGCTTCTCGCCCTGCAGGAGGCGGCGGGCCTGGGCCACGGCGAGCTCGCCGAGGCGGCGCTTGTCGAGCTGGACGGTGGTCAGGGCGGGGTCGAGCAGCTCGCCCAGGGTCAGCCCGTCGAAGCCGGCCAGGGCCAGCGGCCGGGGGACGGCCCAGCCCAGGCGCCGGGCGGCGCGGTGGGCGCCGAGGGCCACCAGGTCGTTGAAGGCGAAGACGGCGGTCAGGCCGGGATGCTCGGCGTGCAGGCGGGTCAGGCCGGCCTCGCCGCCGGCCATCGACTGGTCGGCGGCCACGACCGCCCCGGTGGGGACGGTCAGACCCTGGCTCGCGGCCTCGGCCAGGAAGGCCTCGCGGCGGCCGGGCTCGTTCGCGTCCGGGCAGTCGATCATGCCGAGGCGGTGGTGACCCTGGGCGGCCAGGTGACGCACCAGGGCCCGTACGCCCGTGGCGCTGTCGACGTCGACCACGGCCCAGGCCGGGTTGCGGGTGCGGCGGTTGACCATGACGAGGGGGATGTCGCCGGTCGCCTCGGCGATGGCCTCGTCGGTGCCGCAGAAGTAGCCGATCACGACGTCGACCTGGCTCGACAGCGAGCGCAGCAGGGCCGGCTCGCGGCCCGCGTCGTCCTGGCTGCTGCTGATCACGACCTGCCAGCCGGCCTGCTCGGCGGCCTCGATCACGCCGGCGATCAGCTCGGGGAAGAACGGGTTGACCACGTCCGAGACGACCAGGCCAACGGTGGTGGCGCCGGGGCGGACCAGGCCGCGGGCGAAGCGGGACGGGCGGTAGCGCAGCTGCCGGGCGGCGTCGAGGACCCGGCGGCGGGTCTCCGGGTCGATCTCGCCCTTGTCGTTGATGGCTCGGGACACGGTCTGGTGCGAGACGCCGGCCAGCCGGGCCACGTCTCGCAGGGTCGGCCGCCTCCGCGCTTCATCTTCCACGATCCCCGCATCGTAATCGGCTCCGCCTTGACCGCATGCCATCACGGGTCCAACAATACCGTTAACGGTCACGTGACCGTTAACGGAGCGAGTGGGGAGGCGTCATGGACTTCGCGGCGTTGGTGCTGAGCGTCGAGGAAACCCGGCGGACCAGCCATTCCGCCCTGCCGGGAGCGGCGGTGCGGCGGCCGGGCGAGCGTCGGGGACGGGTGCGATCGGTGATGCGCCGGGTCTTCCGGCGCGCGGGCCCGGATGATCGCTAGCCCTGCAGCGGGACGACCGGCGGCGGGCACAGCGGCGCGGCGCGGGGCGGCTGGTGGCGGGCACAGCGGCGCGGGGCGGCTGGTGGCGGGCGCAGCGCGCCGGGGCGGGCGCAGCGGGGCGGCTGGTGGCGGGCGATCAGCGGCGGGCTGTGGGCGCGGCGGGGCGGCCGTGAAAAATCGGGGGCTTCGGTCGAGGGAGTTGGCTAAGGTCTCCGGCCATGACCGAGAACTTCGTCGATGCCGGGCCGGTGCGGTTGTGGACCGAGCGGAGCGGAGACCCCGGCCGGCCCGCCGTCCTGCTGATCACGGGGTCGGCCGCGCAGGGCTTCACCTGGCCCGACGCTATGGTCGGCCGCCTTCTCGAGCGGGGCGCGCAGGTGATCCGCTACGACCACCGGGACACCGGGCTCTCGAGCGTCGTCGACTACGACCGGCATCCGTACGGCCTGGCCGAGATGGCGGCCGATGCCGTCGCCGTGCTTGATGCCTATGACCTGCCGTCGGCGCACATCGCCGGCGCCTCGATGGGCGGCATGATCGGGCAGTGGCTGGCCGTGCACGAGCCGGCCCGGGTGCGGACGCTGACCCTGTTCTCCAGCACGCCGATGGGCTACGACCCGGGCCCGCTGTGGCGGGGCGAGGCGACCGACCCCGGTTCCCTGCCGCCGCCGGCCAAGCGCTTCCTGCGCTATCTCGAGGACTCGGAGGACCTCACGCCCGGTGTGGAGTCCGACATGGCGCTCTTCCGGGTCATGAACGGCGACGTCCTGCCCTTCGACGAAGCTGAGGCCCGGACGGTGCTCGAGCGCTGCTGGGCGCGAGCCGTCGACCCCTCCGCGGCGGCTCATCACCAGGAAGCGGGCCAGCGGATGACCCCGGACCGGTTCGCCCCACTGTCGGCCATCACCGCCCCGACCGTGGTCGTCTACGGCGACCAGGACCCGATCTACACCCCGGAGCACGCCGAGGCGCTCGTGGCGGCCATCCCGGGCGCCCAGCTGCGGCTGGTCCCGGGCATGGGCCACGTCTACTTCTCACCCGGCCTGCCGGAGCAGCTGGCCGACCTGATCCCCCTCTGAGCCGTCAGCCGGCCAGCTCCTTGAGCTCGGCGATCAGGCGCAGGTGGCTGTCGATGCCCTCCGGCGCCAGGTTGTAGAAGAGCACATGGTCGATGCCCGCGCCGTCGAGGCGGGCGAGGTCACCGGCGATCTCGCGGGGCGAGCCACCGAGGAACGGGCGGTCGTCGCCGAGCGGGTCGACCGTGATCGGCACGTTGGCCCGGGCTGTCACGGTCAGCGCGTCGGCGTCGCGGCCGTTCTCGCGCGCGGCGGCCCGGAAGCCGTGGGCGGCCGCGACCAGCTGGTCGTGCGAGAAGGCGTTCGGATTGACGCCGTCGGCTATCCGCGCTGCCCGCGCCTGCCCGGCCTCGCTGGCGGCGCCGATGATGATCGGCACGTGGGCCTGCACCGGTTTGGGATTCACCTCGGACGCCTCGATCTGATAGAAGCGGCCCTGATATTCCACCGGGTCGGGGCCCCAGCAGGCCCGCATCGCGGCCACGATCTCGTCCAGCCCGGCGCCGCGGCGCTTGAGCGGGACGTTGGCGGTGGCGAACTCCTGCGGCATCCAGCCCTGACCGAGCCCGGCGATCACCCGGCCCTCGCTGAACTGGTCGAGCGTGGCGAACCGGCGGGCCAGCACCACCGGCGGGTGGAACAACGCGTCCACGATGCTGGTGCCCAGCTTGATCCGCTCGGTCAGCCCGGCCACGAAGCTGAGCGTCTCGATCGGGTCGTAGGTGAGGCGGTAGTCCTCGGGGAGGCGCTCGAGCGCCCCGTCCGGGCCGGGCAGCAGCGGGGCCAGCGGGCGCAGCAGACGCTCGTACGTCCACAGTGCCGCGTAGCCGAGGCGTTCCGCCTCCTGGGCCACCCGGACGATGTTCTGCTTGGAGGCCAGGGGTCCTGATGTCGGCAGTGCGATTCCCAGATCCACGCCCATCACTTTACGGTCGACACCGTGGATTCAGCTGAGACCGCCCACCGGCTCGGGGTGCCCGTCGCCGAGATCGAGCGTGTGCACCGGCTCGCGGGGGACCGGCCACCGGCGCCGCTGCCCAGCCGGGCCGCGGCGCCCGCGCTCCTCGAACGTCTCGCGGTGCGGCCGGACGCCGCCGCCGACATCCTGGCCGGCTGGCCGTCTCCTGAGTGGACACCCGAGCGGCGCTGGCTTCTCGACCGGGTGACGGCGCTGGTCCGGGCCGATCTCGGCGGCTATGAATGGCTGTCGCCCGGCCCCGAGCTGACGGGAGAAAGCGGCCGGCTGTACGTGTATGCGTACCTGGCCTTGATCGAAGTTGTCCGGGGTTATCACCGCGACCACGGGATCAGCGACGCGGTGTCCTGGGCGACGCTGGCCGACCTGGGCCGCAACCTCGCGGTGGACCGGCGGATGCGCGGCGAGGGCTGGCCCGTCATGCAGGCCTGGCTGACCCTGCACAGCCGCGGCGGCCTCTACGAGCTCGGCCGCCTGCAGCACCAGCGCGGCGACACGAGCATCGGCCCGCACATCCCCGAGGCGGGCCCGCTGACCCCGTCGGCCGTGTCGGCCTCCCTCGACGAGGCCCGCGCGTTCTTCCCGCGCCACTTCCCCGGCGAGCGCTACACGACGTTCTCCTGCGGCTCGTGGCTGCTCGACCCGCAACTGCGCGACTACCTGCCCGCCGACTCCAACATCATCCGCTTCCAGTGGCGATTCGAGCTGGAGCCGTACGAGGACCCGGTGGGCCTGGACGCCGACGTCGAAGTGCGCCGCTTCGTCTTCCGCGACTTGAGCACGCCGCTCGATCAGCTGCCGCGCCGCACCGTCCTCCAGCGCGCCGTCATCGACCACTGGAAAGCCGGCCACCATTGGCGGTGGCGGCGCGGCCACTTCCCGCTCTGACAGCGATCCCGGCGATCGCGGCGCCCACAAGACGCACGCGCCGGCCATCAGCCAGCCCGCCCGGACCATGGCCCGGCCGGCGCCGCGGACGTCTCCGGTTCCGCGGCTGACCCGGATCTGCAGGGCGATGACGACCGCCGTGTTGATCAGCAGCAGCGGCGACACGAGCACGGCGGGCGCGCTGGTGTGCCCGGCCACCCACAGCGGCACCCCCACCTCGTACAGGCCGCCGTCACCGACCTGCTCGGCCCGCCCCGCGCCGCCCTGCTGACCGAGCTCGGCGAGCCGGCCTCCTCCACCGAGCTGGCCCTCCGCCGGGGCGTCACCCCGTCCGCGGTCGAATGAGCACCGCCGGGTCCTGGAGCGGGCCGGCCTGCTGAACCGCACCCGCTACGGCCGCAGCGTCCTCTACTACCGCAGCGACTTGGGCGAGGCTCTGTCCGCACGCCATCCGTCGGCGACGGAGCGGCATCGATATGCAACAATGCGTGGCGTCGACCCATGAGAACCGGGGGCTTTGGTGAGCGGAATCGGGGCCACCGCGGCCGTCCGCGGCGAGCAGGCGGCTGGTGAGAACGACCAGGAACCGGCGGCGGTGAAGCGGCGCCGGCCTCGCCTCGAGTGGGTTCTCGTCGCGCTCGGCGGGCTCGCGCTGGCCGCGGCGCTGACCTGGCCGACGCTGCGCGATCCGCGGCACACGGTGCCCGGCGACATCGGCGATCCGGCCCTGTTCGCCTGGCAGATCGCCTGGGGCGGGCACGCGCTGCTGACCGATCCCTGGCACTTGTGGGACTCGAACACGTTCTTCCCGGACAACTACTCGCTGGCCTTCACCGACACCGTGCTCGGCTACGCGCCGCTCGGCATGATCGGCTCGGGTATGGAGGACGCCGTCCTCCGCTACAACATCTTGTACGTCCTGCTGCACGCGCTAGCCTTCGCCGGAGCGTACGCCCTGACCCGGCAGCTGGGCGCGCATCCGCTCGGCGCCCTGGTGGCCGGGGTGGCCTGGGCGTACGCGCCGTGGCGGCTCGCGCATGCGGGACACCTGAACGTCATCTCCACCGGCGGGATCGCGCTCAGCCTGGCCATGATCGCCCGCGGGCACGGCTGGTCGCTGCGGAACGGCCACCGACCGGAACGGCACAACCCGTGGTGGGCGCTGGCCGGCTGGCTGGTCGCGGCCTGGCAGATCACCCTGGGGCTGGCCATCGGGCTCGCCTTCGCGTACGTGATGGTCGCGGTCTGTCTGGTGGTCGCGGCCTGCTTCGGCTGGGCCTGGTGGCGGAGGGGCCGGCCGCCGTACGGACGTAAGCTGCTGGCCGCCGATCTGATCGGCGGCGTGTGCTTCGGCGCGGTCACGGTCTACATGGGTCTCGCCTACTCCCGCGTCGTCGAGCTGCATCCGCAGGCCGACCGCGGGCTGAACTGGACCGAGATGTACTCGCCGCCGTGGCGGGGCTTCTTCGTGGCCCCCGAGTCGTCCTGGCTGTGGGGCGCCCGCCACGCGGGCGCCCGCGCCGACCTGCTGTGGCCACCGGAGATGACGCTGCTGGCCGGCGTGGCCCTGATCGCCCTGGCCACGGTGGGGGTGTTCGTCTCGGTCTTCCGGATCCGCCACCGGGTCCTGCTGACCCTCGGCGTCGTCGTGGCGGTGCTGCTGGCGCTCGGCGCGACCCTGCCCGGCCACGGCGACCCGGGCTATCTGACCCTCTCCAAGCACCTGCCCGGCTGGGCCGCCCTGCGTACCCCGGGGCGGCTCACCCTGTGGTCGTCGTTGCTGCTGGCCATCCTGGCCGCCGGGGCGGTCAGCGCCTTCGTCGCCCAGGTCCGGACCGCCGCGCCCTGGCGGTCCGGCGTCCTGGCCCGTGGCAAGTTCGTCGCGTTACGGCTGGCCCTGCTGATCCCGCTCGCGATGGTCGTCGTCGAGGGGGTCAACAAGACCCCGCACCCCGAGGTGCTGCGCTACCCGGCCGCGATGGCCGCCGCACGCGAACCGATCCTGGTCCTGCCCAGCGGCGGCAGCCTCGAGATGTCCATCATGCTGTGGACCACGAACGGCTTCCCGCGCGTCCCCAACGGCGTGGTCACCTTCACCCCGGCCAACCAGGAGCGGATCCGCTCGATCAGCATGAGCTTCCCCGACTCGGCGAGCATCGCCGCCCTGCGGGCCGCCGGCATCAAGTCGGTCGTCGTCCTGCCCGAATGGCTGGGCGGCACCCCGTGGGAGGGCCTGCCCAACCGCCCGGTCGACGGCCTCGGCATCACCCGCGAAGAGATCGACGGCCACTTCCTCTACCGGCTCGGCTGACTCACACCGCCGCGGCGGCCGCGTCGGCCCGGGCAGCGGCCCGCCGCCGGCGGATGGGCCAGCTCACGGCGCCACCGAGGACCAGGACACCACCCAGAGAGGCCCAGATGTACGGGGCGTTGCGCTTCTCGGAGCCGGCTTCGTCGTACGTCTTGTCGTAGGTGCCGTCCGTGTCGGAGAGCCGCCGGCAGACGTCACCCTGCTCCATCGTGGAGCCGCCGCAGGACGGGGCGCTGTCCCAGTCGTACGCGTAGACGCCGCCCAGAATGGCGAGACCGATGACGATCGCCGCCAGCGGCCGCCGGAACGGCAGGATCAACAGGTGGATGAGTAGTCCCACAGATGCCTCACATCAGTCGTCACGCCGCCCCCGTAGGCGGAACCGCCGGAGACTACCAGCGCTCGGGCGCACGTTCTGCCCCGTCGATCGCCTGGGACCGGCCCTGCCCCTGAGCTGTCCGTCAGGAGTCATCGACGGCGTGAGGCGAGGAGCGGTGGGGAGATGTACGGATCGACGAGGGGTGCGCCGACGCTGTGCCGGCGGTGCGGGCAGGTCGGCTCCGGCGGCTCGGGGATCTGCTCGTACTGCGGCTCGCCGCTGAGCGGAGCGGAGCGAGGCCCGGCCCCCGTGGCGCCGGTTCCAGCCGGGCCGCCGGTCGCGCACCGGTTCGAGCCGGCCGCGGTCGCACCGGGGCCGCGGCTGAGCCGGAAGGGCCGGCGCCTGGCCGCCGCGGGCGCGGCCGTGGTGCTCGCCGCGGTGGCCCTGGTGGTGGTCTGGCCGGATCCCAGCCCGGCCGGGACCGTGGAGGACTACTTCGACCACCTGGGTGCGGGTGACACGGAGGCCGCGCTGGCGCTGGTCGACACCGACCGGATGTTCTCGCTCGACGGCATGCCGCTGCTGGTTCCCGCCGCCCTGGCCGACAGCGGCAACCGGCCGGGCGACGTCGAGGTGACCGCCTCGGAGCCGTATGCGGGCGACAGCCGGTACACGGTGGTGACGGCCAGTTACCGGGTCGGCGATCAGGCGGTCGAGCAGAACTTCGCGGTCGTCGAGACCGGGGACGACGAGACCCCGTACCGCCTGGAACAGCCTTTCGTGCGCCTGACCGTGGCGCTGCCGAACGGGCTCGACGTCACGGTGAACGGCGTCACGGTCGACCCGGCGACCGCGGCCGGCACCACCTTCGCGTTCCCCGGCCTGTACCGGGCGGCCACCAGCGGCAACGTGATCTTCGCGGGGGCCGAACGGGCCGCGACCTACAGCACCGGAACCCAGGGCGTCGCGGCCGAGATCGACCTCACACGGCTCGACCTCGCGCCGGGCGTGCGGGACGGTGTGCAGAAGGCGGCCGACTCGTTCCTGGACGCGAACTGCGTCAACCCGTCGTACGGGGCCCAGTGCCCGCTGCAGGCGCCGTCCATGTCGTGGAGCCAGACCACCACCTGGACCATCACGGCCTACCCGCAGATCCAGGTCACCGCGGACGACCAGGGGCAGGCTCCGGTGCGGTTCACCACCGGCACCGCGGGCTCGGCCGACTACACGATCACCTACAGCGATTTCGGTGGGGCGCAGAGGACCGAGACCGGCACCGTGCCGATCGACCTCAGCGGCCGCGCCGGATTGGGCGACGACGGCGCGATCGCCGTCGCCCTCGGCTACTAGAGACTAGGAGCAGCAGCTTTGACATATTCACACCCGGCCGACGAGGACATCGCGTACCGGACACAGACTCTTCGATACACCGGCATGGAGCTCGCCCTGGACGAGTCCGTGTCGTTCCGGGCGCTCTTGCGCCTGTGGCTGTTCGCCGCCCTCGCCGGCGGCCTGACATATTCGGTGTTCTTCCTGCTCTTCCTGCTCAGCCTGGTCGGCAGCGCGTCGAGTGACACGACGACGACCGGCGACCTCTCGGTGTTCTCGGGCCTGATCGGCGTCGGCACGCTCCTGTCGTTCCTGGTGTTCTGGGTGGTGCTGCTCCTGGTCAAGATCCAGGAGCCGGTCGCCGAGTGGAAGACGCTGATCGACGGCAAGGCCCCGGCCGCCGAGTCGTCCTACGCGGCGATCTACCAGTCGCTGGCCCGCCGCCGCATCCCGGTCGGTGTGTCGGCCCGCCGGATCCGCAGCGACATGATGGCCGAGGCGGTGAACAACCGGCTGATCATCACGGAGCGCTCGTACGTCGCCTACATCTCCGTTTTCGCCTTCGGCACCTCGCTCTACGTCGGCTGGACGATGTGGCGCGACCGCCGCGGCTACTCGCTGATCGGGCAGTTCTTCAAGGATCTGATCGGCTCGATGCTCGGGCGGACCGGGATCATCAACCAGATGCTGCGCACCGAGCGCGTCCGGGCTACCCGCGAGGCCGTGCACTCGGCCGTGCGCGAGGGGGTGGACGCCGCCGTCGCCGGCATCGAGGTACCGATCATGACCACGTTCGGGTATGACATCCCGATCGAGACCATGTCGGCCACGGCATCGGTTCCGGCGATTCCCCCGGGCGGGCCGGCTCACCGGGCGGTCTGAGGAGATGGTGGCGATGTTCGACCGCGATCTGGCCCCGGCGCCGGCCGATGCGGACCCGGCGGCCGGTGTGCTGACCGCACCCGGCCCGTACGGCTTCTGCTCCTGGGTCGCCTTGCTGGTGGAACCGGTCCGGGGCCGGGAGGTCGAGCAGGACCGGTCCGACGAGGCGATCGCCGACGCGGGGTGGCTCGCCGGGCAGTGGGACACGACCGCCGGGGCCCGGCTGGAGCTGCGCTACCTGCACCGGCCCGGCCAGAAACTGCGATGTGTGCTGCTGGGCCGGGTGCAGGCGCCGACCCGGGACGCCGCCATAGCCGCGGCGCTGCGGCTGCGGGACCGGCTCAGCACGCTGCCCGCGCATGTGCGGGCCGTCCCGGTCGACTCGGCCGCCGACCTCCGGCAGCTGTTGGATCCGTTCCCGGCCCATCCGTCGGGCCTGGTCGAGGTACGCAAGCAGATCCACCCGGGCCGCCCGGTCCGTCCCGACGCGGGCGTCCACTACTACCTGGCCGTGCCCGGTTTCTCGGCCGGGACGACGACCTGGGAGCCGCTGTGGCAGAGCATCGCCGACCTGCCGCAGCCGTTCATGCTGACGGTGGGGCTGGAGCCGTACGCTCCGTCCCCCGCCTTCGTCGGCATGCTGGCCGACCTGGCCACCCGGTACGGCCGGCTCGCCGTGCCGGGCCGCTCCGCGCTGAGCCCGTTGCGGCAGCAGAGCTACGAGCTGCCCGCCGACCCGTTCGCGCAGTACGCCTCCGAGCTCTTCACCGATGCCTGGCGCCGGTACCGGACGGGCGTCTTCCGGACCCGGATCACCCTCGCCTCCCCCCAACCGCTTCCGGAGGCCCTGGTCACCCGGGTGGCGGCGGCGATCGGCGCCCGCGGGCACGTCGTCGTCGCGCCCGAGCCGTACGAGCGGGAGACCGCCTGGCGCAACGTGACGACGCTCGACAACGCGCGCTGGGACCGGCGTTACCTGGGCCGGCTCGAGGTCCCGACCGGTCTGCGGCTGCTGGCCGAGACGATGGACGCGAACGAGGCGGTCTCGGCCTGGCGTCTGCCACCCGCGCCGGCGCCCGGCGCCCGCCCGGTGTTCGTCTCGGTGCACGGCGACGTCTTCCACAACTCCGGCGACAACGCGGTCTTCGTCTCCCGCAGCACCGTCTCGGGCTCCTTCAACAGCGCCCCGGCACCGGCGGCCGGCGCGGACGGGCCCCGGCTGAACATCCTGCTCGCGTGCGCCAATCCGCGCGGCAGCGAGCCGCTGCGCACCGGTGAGGAGGACCGCACGCTGCGCCAGTCGATCCGGCTGTCGGCCGAGCGGGACCGGATCGACATCGAGACCCTCAACGCCGTCACGATCGACGACCTCCGCCGGGCCCTGATGACCAAGCAGTACGACATCGTGCACTTCTCCGGCCACGGCACGAACCGGGGGCTGGTCTTCGAGAACGACGCCGGGCAGATCTTCCAGCCGCCCAGCGCGGCGCTGGGCGAACTCTTCGCCCGCCGCAAGATCAAGGTCGCGGTGCTCAACGCGTGTTACTCGCTGACCGCCAGCCGGATGAGCGCGATCGGCACCGAGTACACCATCGCCTTCGACGGCCCCCTGTCCGACCCGGCCGCGATCGAATTCACCCGCGGTTTCTACGACGCCCTCGGCGCCGGCCTGACCGTCCCCGAAGCGTACGACGAGGGTCGAGGCGCGGCCGCTTTGAAGGGTCTCACCTTCACCGCGGTCCTCCTGCGCGCCGGCGAGGATCACATGACACCCTGAGGTCGCCCGTCGCTGACGGCGTCGGTGCGGGTCAGGGATTCGCGGCCGGTGTGGCGCTGGGCCCCGGCGGCGCCGGTGGTGACGGCGGCGACCAGGGGGTGGGTGAGGCCGGTCAGGGGGCCGGGTGGGCGCACGGTGTCGACTCGGAGCTCGATGTCGAGGCTCTGTCCGGCGGCCAGGCCGACCGGCGCCTGCCAGAGGGTGCGATGGGCGGACGAGGTCCGGCTCTGCGACACGCGGCGGAAGCGTCCCGCGTACGCCCGGTCGTCCAGCCTCGCCGACCCGATCGTCACCGCTCGCACCAGCCTGGGGTCGAGCGTGACCGAGAAGGACGCGGCCGGGCCCCGGGCCGGGCCGGCGCCGGTCAGCGTGACCCGTACCGGGACGTGATAGCGATAGCGGTCGCCCGGCCCCCAGGTGCGGGCGGCCCACACCCCGGACACCTCGACGCCCCACGGCTCGGCCGGTCCGCCGAACGGAGCCGGGCGGTCCGGCCCCAGGTCCCGTCGCGCGTGGCCGGCCCGGGCGGTGGGCTCGGCCGGCCGGCGGACCAGGTCGTACGGGTACAGCATGGGGTTGGCCGTGCCGATGATGGCGATCAGCTCGCCGTCGGCCGGGACCGGCTCGGTCAGCGTGATCGTGCTCGTGGGCCGGCCGGTGGCCGGGTCGATGGCGACCATGCCGGTGGTCGCCACCGACCGTCCCCGGTGAACGAGGACACCGGGAGTCAGCGGGGCATACACCCGCGGGTCGAAGGTGGTCGTCAGCTGCGCTCCGGCCGGCATCCCGGCGCCGCGCAGCACCCGTACGGCGAGCTGGCGCGGGACAGCCGCCGGCGGGGCATTCTCACCGGTGAGGATGGCGACCGGGTCGGCGGCGACCGGTTCCAGCGTGATGCCGGCCGGCGCGGCGGCGGCCGGTCCGGCCGGGCCGAGGTCGACGACGCCCACGCCCAGCGCGAGCCCGGCGACCGTCAAGATCTGGCGGCGGGAGACGGCAAACTCTTCCATCATGGTCACTCCCCGTATGCGAATCGGACGACGGTCTCGGCGAAAGCGCGGGCCACCCCGTTCCGGGCGTCCGGGTGGACCATGACAGGGGTCAGCGTGTTCACGTCCCACCAGCCTTGATCGAGCCAGATGGCATCACGGATGGCTTCGGTCTCTTTGTCGCCGGGCGCGCCGAACATGTTCTCGGCGGCCAGCAACGCGTAGTCGGCCCGCCCGCCGAACCGGCGCTGGTAGAAATCGTGGAAACGGTCGATCGCCGAGGCCGGCGTCGCGTAGTGCTGCCGGAAGAGCTGGGACAACGGGATGTCGGGGTATTGCCGGCTGATCTGGCCGAGCACGAAGGCGTCCACGTCGGCGAACCAGTCGCCCATGGTCATGTAGGAGTTGTCGGCGCGGGTGGCGAACCGTTGTCTCGCGAACGCGTACGCCTCGCCCGGGCCGAGCCCGCTGGTCTGCCACTGCCCGAGGACGCTGAGCGCATCACCGGCCCACCCGCCGAGATCGGCCAGATTCACCTCGAACAGCTCGTCCGGCAGGCCCCATTTCAGCACCCCGCCGAACGTCGCCCCGAAATGGTCGACGTCGCAGTCCCACAGGTAGTTCGGGTCACGTAGCGGGTAGTCGTCGGGGCGGCCGTCGTACTCCCGGACGAAGCTGATGAAGCCCCTGTCGAGCTCGCCGAAGACGGTGTCGGAGCCACGGAACTTGTAGCTGTCCGAGCGCATACGCAGGAACTGGGCGACAAGCTCGGGGCCGGACCGCTGCGGATGCTCGGCCCGCCACTGCCCGGCCCGCGCCTCGAACCAGATCATCATCGTGAAGAAGCCGTCGTTGAGCTGCGGGGGCCGGTTGACGCCACTGACGCCCCGATCACGGTTGGAGACGATGTCATTGTCGATCTCCACCTCGCCCGGCGTGCCGACCCCGATCCGCATGTTCCTGATCTGGTCGAAGGCCCAATTGGCGGGCAGCTTGAAACCGAGGTTCCCGCTGTAACCGGTGGACATGCCGCTGACGAAGCTGCGACCGGCCAGCCCGGCCGACTCCAGGCGCAGGCACACGTTACGGCAGCCGTAGACGCCGACCGAGAACATGCCGCCGTCGGCCGCGACGGCGTCCTGTACGCCGCGGAAGTGCGGGATGATCGCGCTGGTGATCTCGTGGTCCTGCGCGTCGAAGTCCACCGAGAAATAGATCGTCGTGCCCCACGGAATACCGAATCCGCGGGCCGCGGTCACGGCGGCCGTGGCGTCGGACCGGCCCTGGTCGTAGTTGAAATGCTGCAGCCCGTCGCCCCACTCCTGATAGATCGGGAAGAACGACAAGCCGTTGCCGATGATCAGGGCGATCTCGGAATGGGTGAGCACCTTGTTGGTGCCGCCGTTGAGATAACGGCCGGCTATCTCGTACCCGTGCTCCTTGACGGTCCTGATCGTCGCGCTGTTGAGCGGGATCGCGCAGTCGATCGCCTTGCCCGGGCGGTCCGGATCGCCGGTCGACACGAGCAGCGACATCCAGGTCCGGTAATCGCCGGCGCCCGTCTCGGCCAGCATGCAGAAACGCTGGAACACCTTCACGATCCGGGCCAGGTCCTCGGGAAAAGTGCCGCCGCCGTCCTCCCAGCGATTGGCGTAGTTGTTGAACGCCAGCGCGCACTGGAAGAGCCGGATCCACTGCGCTGACGTGCTGCCCGCATAGACATAGGCCTGCCGCTGCAGCCCGTCCCGGGTGCCCGGCCCGATGAATCCGGTGACCTGGCTGTCGGTCATGCCCAGCTGATACTGAATGGCGTAGATCAGTGCCACCTGCACGTTGCGCGAGAAGTGCCCATCGGCCGGGCCGATGAAGAACTGACCCTTCCCGATGTAGGTGCCGTTGAGCCATTGCTGGCACACCCGGATGGGATCGCTGCCGCCCGCCGTCATCACGAAGGCGTCCATGGTGAGCAGCGCCTTGAACACCTTCGGGGTCACGTCACGAACGGCGCCGTCGATCGGCAAGCCCATGTCACGCACCAGCGAGGTGAGCCCGATCTGAGTGGCGCCCGGATCGAACGCCCCATCGATCACGCCGCCGTTGTAGCCCTTGCAATAGAGCGCCGCCTCGGCCAGCTTCCGCATGTTCATGTTCGACGAACTGACCCCGACCGGCCCGTACGCGGACAAGCGCGCGAAGGTGGCCGGCCCGAAGTTGTCGGACAGGGCGGTGATGCCCAGCTCGACCTGAAGCGCCCGGGTCAACGAGAAGATCGTCTGCCAGCCGGTGTTCCCATCCTCCGCGCAACGGTTGTAGCCGGCCACCGATCCGTACGTGGCATTGACCCATCGCTGAGCTCTGAGCACCATCTGGTCCATCGAGACCAACCTCCCCCGTCGGACCTTCAGCGTCGGGGCCGGCGTATCGGCCGGAAAGACCTTTCAGCCACCGCTGAAACCACCACCCTCGGCCGGAATGAGGAGCCTTTCAAGCTCGGCTGAAAGGTATGGCCGATCGTTACGGCGGTCCCCACGATGTCGGCATCGAGTCGTCTTTCGAGAAAGGGCCCCACAATGAGAACAGTGGTACGGAACAACTGGTCCCGGCTGGCGATGGCGCTGGTGCTCGCCGTCGGCGGGCTGGTCGGCTTCACGCCGGCGCGGGCCACGGCGGCCGCTTGCTACGCCGGAAGCTGTGACTACTGGGACCCCGGCACGGCGGGCTGTACGGCCGGTTCCCAGGTCCGGTCCGAGTACACCCTGCGCAGCTGGCGGTACAAGGTGATGTATTCGCCCGCCTGTCACGCCGGCTGGGCCGAGGTGACCTCCGGCCAGTACGACTGCGTGGCTCCGTACCTGCACCTGCTCGTTCGCACGTCCTCCGTGGGCTCACCGGTGAGCCGCCGGGTGAAGCACATAACCACCTGCCTGGATGTGGGACAGACCGCCCGCACGACCATGGCCTCCTACAACTACTGGCTCCAGACGTGCGCCTCGAACCTCGACAACGACATCTCCCCGGCCGGCCGCTGCACCGGGATCGTCTAGTGCCCTGGCCAAGAACGTTCACGGTGTCGCTTGACCGGTAACGTCCGCACGGTGGCGGGCGACGGGATCGTGGTCCGGGTTGGCCCCCACGGCGTTGTCGTTCGCCGCGGATGCGGACGCGTTCGCGACGTTGGGCGGCCACGACGTCAGGGGTGGCGGGCGTTGGCGTTGCCCCGGCGTAGGTATTTGTGCAGGTGGCGGGGCAGCGCGCCGTGGTTGGGGAGGTTGGAGCCGGCGAGCTTGCGCACGCTTCACCGGGTGAACGGCCGCCCCAAGGCTTCGGGGCGGGTGTTGGCCGTCGTGACGATGAACTGGTCGTCGTCGCTATTGATCAGGCGGGGACGGCCACCCGCCACCGAGGGTCCAGGCTGGCCATGCCCATCTCGTTGAACCGGTGGATGATCTGCCTGATCGTGTCCTCGCCCGCCTGCACCAGACGAGCGATCGCCGGCACGGTGTTGCCACCGGCCGAGGCAAGCACGACCATCGCCCGCCGTAATCGGATCGGTGAACCCGTACCTCTACGGGTGATACGGAGCAGCTGCTGACCTTCCTGGTCACTCAGCCGCCGCACGCGTACAGGATCTGCCACCGTCCCAGCCTGGACGCCACGACGCGCCGCCCAGCCGACAGGCCGGGCGGCGCGTCATCAAACACTGAGAACGTTCGTGGTCACGGCACTAGCGGGGCGATCGCCGCATCGGGCGGGCGGTGTCTTACTCGCGCTCCAGGCGATCGGCGAGCCAGGTGACGGCCTGCGGGTAGCGGTAGTCGATGCCGCCGTGGCCGGCGGGGAAGAGTTCGAAGTGGATGCGGTCGGCGGCGACGCCGATGCGGTCGAGGCCGGCGCGGAAAGCCTCGGCGCCCAGGTCCAGGAACCATTCGTCGCGGGTGCCGGCGTCGATCCAGATGGCCCGCTGGGAGCGGAGGGCGTCGGCGTAGCGGTCGATCATGCGGATCGGGTCCCAGGCCAGCCACTTGTCCCACAGCTCCGGGATCAGCTGGCCCGAGCGCGGGTCGAACGGCAGCTGCGGCGTGCCGTCGTCGGCGGGGGAGAAGGCGGCCGAGCAGCCGAGGGTGAGCACCAGCAGCGTGTCGTGCTCGCCGGTGAAGGCCGTCCGGCCGCGGAACTCCGACCACCACTTCTGGATGTCGTGGTCGTAGGCGCGCAGCGCGCGGGTCACCTTGGCGAACTCGTTCAGATAGCAGTACTCGTAGAGCGCGTCACCGGCGTGGGTGGCCAGCGCGCCGAACAGGTCGGGCCGCAGCATCGGGGTGATCATCGCGCCGAAGCCGCCCGACGACTTGCCGCTGATCGCGCGGGAGGCCGGGGCGGCCAGGGTGCGGTAATGGGCGTCGACCCAGGGCACGACTTCGTCGCACAGATAGGAGTGGTACGGGCCGGTGCCCACCGAGTCGACGAATTGGGAGCCGCCGTACGCGGTCCAGGCGTCGACGAAGACGAGAATGCACCCCGGCGCCTCGTCCCGGGCGAAAACCGCGTCCGCCGTCTCCGGGAAGGGCTGGCGGAAGGCCGTACGGTTGGCCCACATCCCGACGTGCCCGGTGTACCCCTGGATGACGTAGATGACCGGGTAGCGCCCCGCCCCCGACTCGTACCCCGGCGGCGTGTAGACCCACAGCGGCCGCACATGCGGGTCGCCCAGCGGGTTGTCGCGCAACAGCACCGAGTCGATCGACTCCTGGTGCAAACGGCCGGAAAGCTCGTGACTCCATGGCAGCATGCCCCGAGTAAACCAAGGCCTCGCCCACTTCGCCTCTCTGCAGAGCTTTCGACGATCGTCGGGGATGGCCGGCGACGTACACGGTCGGTCTTATGGTCGCGATGGTCGGATGTGAATAGCGGTAGTCGATGTCGCGGCCGCTGCGGACGAGTTTTGAGTGGGATGCGACCAGCCGCCGTGCTGTGGGGTCGGGGCCGGTGGTGCGGGCAGCGGCAACCAGGTCGAAAGGCGCCTCTCGGTTTGGTGGCGTTTAGGAAAGAGCGCCGGCCAAGACGGCTCGGCGCCGGGTCGCCCGGCGCCACCACCGCACCGTGGGGTCTGGGGGTCGCCCCCAGGGAAGTTCAGGGTCCACTCGGGGTGCCGTCGTGACGGGAGTCACTGCGGTTGCAAGATCTTGAGGGTCACTATCAGAACGCCGTTCCTCGCGGGGGAGTACAGCGGCTGTCTGGAGGGTGACATGCAGACCCGTCTTCGTGTGCTGGGGTGGATCGGGCGGCGGTTCGGGGCCAAGGATCGTGGGTTCGATCTTGGTGGCACCCTGGCGATGCTGCCGGACAAGTCGTTGTTCCCGTTGTTCCGGGACGGGCTCGATCCGGTGCCCGAGCTGCTCGGGAAGGAGCCGGTCGGGCGGCTGCCGCTGCCGCTGGGGATCCGGGCCTGGCTGGTGACGGGGTACGAGCCGGCGCGGGCGGTGCTGGGCAGCGTCAACGATTTCAGCAACGACTTCGGGTCGTTCGCGGCGAAGGTCGGGCTGTCGGCCGGGGAGCAGCCCGGCGGGCTCGGGATGATCGACCCGCCGATGCACACCCGGCTGCGGCGGATGATCATGCCGGAGTTCACCATGCACAAGCTGGCCCGGCTGCAGCCGCGGATCGAGGCCATCGTGAACGACCGGCTCGACGCCATGGAGCGGGCCGACGGGCCGGTCGACCTGTTGCAGGAGTTCGCCCTGCCGGTGCCGGCGCTCACCATCTGCGAGCTGCTCGGCGTCCCGTACGAGGACCGGGCGCTGGTCGAGGAGTTCAGCGCGGCCCGTTTCGATCTGGGTGACGGGGCGTTCGCGCCGCTCGACGCGATCAACGAGTCCAAGGCGTACCTCTCGAGGCTGGTCGCCGACCAGCGCAAGCAGCCGGGGGAGGGGCTGATCGGATCGCTGATCCGCGCCCACGGCGACGAGCTGGACGACCGGGAGCTGGCCGGGCTGGCCGACGGCGTGCTCACCGGCGGGCTCGAGACCAGCGCCAGCATGCTCGCCCTGGGCGCGCTCGTGCTGATGACCCAGCCCGAGCTGGCCGATCCCCTTCGAGCCGGCGAGCCGGCCGACGCCCTGGTCGAGGAGCTGCTGCGCTACCTGACGGTGGTCCAGGTGGGTTTTCCGCGCTTCGCCGTACGCGACATGGAGCTGGCCGGTGCGTCCATCAAGGAGGGCGACATCATCATGGTGTCGCTCAGCGCCGCCGACCGGGACGGCGTGCTCGGGCCGGGCATGGACCGCATCGACGCCGGCCGCTCGACCAGCAAGTCGCATCTGGCCTTCGGGCACGGCCTGCACCGCTGCGTCGGGGCCGAGCTGGCCCGGATGGAGCTGCGCCTCGCCTTCCCGGCGCTGGTGCGCCGCTTCCCGAAGATGCGCCCGGACGTCGACCCGGCCGACCTGCCGGCCCGCCGCGCGTCGATCGTCTTCGGCCTGGAGGCCCTCCCGGTTGCCCTCAACGGGTGAAAGAGGAGTGTTGTCGGTAATCAGCACGAGGTCGGCGAAAGCGGTCCCGTCCGGGTAACTTTTATCGCTCGAAGTCGATGATGGGCCGGAGGTTCACGTGACCGGACTCGAGCTGATCGTGACAGCGCTCGCCGCGGGGGCCAGCGCTGGCGTGAGCGGCGCCGCCACCCAGGCCGTGCAGGATTCGTACGCCCAGTTGAAGGCGCTGCTGGGCCGGGCGCTCAAGCGGGGCGAGATCGAGACGCTCGAGGCCGAGCAGGCCGCGCCCGGCGTCTGGCGGGCCAAGCTCGAGGGCCCGGTGACCGAGGCCGGCGCCGACCGTGACGAGCAGGTCCTGGCCGCCGCCCGCGATCTGCTCGACGCGGTCGCCCCGGGCCGATATCAGGTCCAGATCACCGACTCCCGGGGCGTCCAGGTCGGCGACCACAACCACCAGACCAACCACTTCGGCTGACCCGCCGTGGCCGCCCGTCGATGGTGGCAGGGCCATCACACCCGGGGCGCCGCGACCGGCGCGGTCCTCGGCGCCCTGCTGATGCTGACCCTGAGCCGGTGGGGGCCGAGCCCGGGCCCGGATCTCGTGGCCTGCACCGCCCGCGTGCCGGTCAAGGTGGTGTCGTCGACGGAGAAGGACCGCGCCCTCAGCGAGCTGGCCGACCGCTACGCCGAGGCCCGCCGCCCGGCCGGGGCGACCTGCGGCGACGTCACGGTGGTGGCCGTCTCGTCCGGGATAGCCGAGCAGATCCTGGCCGGCGACCCGAAGAAGGACCCGGCGATCACCGACCGGGACCGGCGGGCCGTCGAGGACGCGCAGGTGTGGTCGCCGTCGTCGGCGCTGTGGCTCGACCGATGGGCACGCGACGCGCCCGGGCGTGGGGTGCCGGCCGACGGTCCGCCGCGCCTGGCCCGCAGCCCGATGGTGCTGGCCATGCCCCAGGCCCTGGCCGAGGAGCTGGGCTGGGACAGCAAGCCGCCGACCTGGCCGGCCGCGATGAGGATGCTGCGTGATCACGAGATCAACTACACCCAGGAGAACCCGCGCACCTCGACCTCGGGGGCGATGGCGACCTATCTGACGTTCGCGGCGGCGATCGGGAAGAGCGGGCCGGCCGAGGTCACCCCGGCCCAGGCCGGCCGCGATGCGAAGGTCCGTCAATTCGTGCAGGCGGTGCAGCGGTCGGCGGTCGGCGGCTTCGTCAACGACTCGACCGACATCCTGCGCACGTGGAGCACGGACAAGGCGCCCCCGGCACGGACCGTCTTCATGATCCAGGAGCAGATGGTCTGGGGTTACAACACCGGGCAGTACGGCCGTACGCCGGACGAGCGGCCCGCGGTGCCCCTGGTGGCGGTGCATCCGGTCGCCGTCGCCGGGAGCGGGACCGAGTCGATCGTGGCCGACCATCCGTATGTGACGCTGCCCGACGCCGGCGAGGCCGAGCGAGCGGCGGCCGCGGACTTCCTCGCCTTCATCGAAGACAACGGGGACGTGCTGTGCAAGCAGGGCTTCCAGACGCGGGCGGGAAAACCGGCGGCGGCCTGCCCGGTCCCGGCGGGCGCCGAGAAAGCCGGGCGGATCGACCTGGGGCCCGGCTTCCGGACGCTGGCCCTGCCCGCCGTCGACGTGCAGGAGGTGATGGTCGACCAGTGGCGGCAGATGCGCTCGCCCCGCCGCATCCTGATCGCGATGGACGTCTCCGGCAGCATGCAGAAGGCCCGGCTCGACTCGGCGGTGGCGGCGGTCAAGGAGGGCATCCGCGGGCTCCGGCCACAGGACCAGGTCGGTGTCGTGCAGTTCGCCGGAACGGGTTCGTACTCACGTCCGTACTGGACGGTCCTGGAAATGGGTCAGAAAGGGCTCACCGGCCTGGACAGTCGGCCGGTGCCGGAGCAACGGCGGCAGACTGCCCTGCTCGCGACCGCCGACTACGCCTACCGGACCATGTCCGACAAGCACCGGGTGGACGGGGCCGACGTGCTCGACGCGGTGATCATCGTCAGCGACGGCATCGACGACTGGGACAACCGGGCCGGCTCGGTGGAGAGTGTCTGCCAGAGCTGGGCCGGGCGCACCCACGTGCCGGTCTACACGATCTACTACGCGCCGGACCCGAAGATCGACGACTACACGCCGGCGCAGGTCGCGGCCGGGCAGACGGCCATGGCGCGCCTGACCACCTGCACCGAGCCGTTCGGCTCGGCCGTGCTCAGCAGCGAGGAGCGGCCCCTGCAGACGGTCTTCAGCCAGGTGATGGGCGCTCTCTAGGAGGCGGCGGGCGGCCGGCTGAGAGGCGGGCGACCGGCTGAGAGGCGGGCGACCGGCTGAGAGGCGGGCGGCCGGCTGGGAGGCGGGCGGCCGGCTGGGAGGCGGGCGGCCGGCTACGAGGCGGCGGCCGATCGGGCGAACAGCCGCGTGGCGATGCCGGTCACTGCCGCGACCGCCACGCCCGCTCCGAGGGCCAGGCCCCACGTGGTGCCGATCGCCCAGAACGCGACGGCGAAGAACGCGGCTCCCAAGGTGACGGAGATCGCCGCGGCTGTCCAGTCGACCGGCCCGGCGGTCACGGCCCGGTGCCCGGCCGGCGCGGGCTGGACCGGTGCCGCGGGCTGGACCGATGCCGCGGGCGGGGGCGGTGCCGCGGGCTGGACCGATGCCGCGGGCGGGGGCGGTGCCGCGGGTGGGGGCGGTGCCGCGAGCGGCGGCGAGGCCGGAGCTGCAGCCGTGGGAGGTGGCGGCGGCGGTGGCGGAGGGGCCAGCCGGGCCAGGTCCTGCCGTAGGCGCCTGCGCAGATCCTTCGGGTCGGCCACGTCCGCCGCCGCCGGCAGCGCCGCTCTGACCCTGCGCTCGAACTCCTCCTGGCGGTCCATCTGCGGCCGGTTCTGGCGCGCGTTCTCCAGGTGGACGTTGTCGATGACGTAGGCGAAGTGTGGCCGCTCGGACCGTTGCGCGGCGTCGAAGGCGATCTCGGGCTGGGACAACCCGCCATCGACGGGTGGCCCGTAGAGCACGCCGACGAGATTGACGTAGACGTCGTAGCCGTCGTGGTCATCGGGCCCGGTCAGGGACGACCCGTCACAGAAGTCATGCTGCGCGTTCCCGACCGCCTGCTGGGCGGCGTCCAGGTAGGTCAGGTCCGGGCCCAGGTCGAGCTCGCGCGTGTAGCTGACGAGCACCCGGAGCCGGCGAGGAGCGTTCCACGTGTTGTTCTGGGTGGTGCCGTCGCCGACCTGGATGCCCTGTCCGTTGTGGATCGACGTCATGACGGCTCCGCGGATCGGGAGGACAAGCATGGCACCCGGCGGCGTCACTCGTCGAGTCGCAGCTCCGGGTGGCGGCCGGCGATGGTGCGCATGCGCCAGCGGTGCGGGAAGACGGCGAGCAGGGCGCCGTCGCGGACACGCGTCATGACCTCGACGTTGCTCTCGGTCTGCAGGATCTCGCGCCCCGCCGCATCGGTGCGCGCCGCCAACTCGTACGGCAGGAAGTCGAGCTGGACCTTGACCCCGAACTCGGCCTCGAGACGGTGGGTGGCCACCTCGAACTGCATCGGCCCGACCGCGGCGAACACCGGGGCCTGGTCACCGCGCTGCTCGGAGCGCAGCACCTGGACGACGCCCTCGCCGTCGAGCTGCTCGATGCCGCGCCGGAACCGCTTGAAGGCGGAGGTGTCCGACGTGCGTACGACCGCGAAGTGCTCCGGCGGGAACGACGGCAGCGCCGGGAACTGGACCGGCTGCCCGGTGTAGAGGGTGTCACCGATGCCGAGCGAGGTCGCGTTGACCAGGCCGACCACGTCACCCGGGTAGGCCTCGTCGATGGTGTCGCGGCCCCGGCCGAAGATCTGCTGGGCGTACTTGGTGGCGAACGGCTTGCCGGTGCCGGCGTGGGTGACGATCATGCCGCGCTCGAACTTGCCGGAGCAGATCCGCATGAAGGCGACCTGGTCGCGGTGGGCCCGGTTCATGTTGGCCTGCATCTTGAAGACGAAGCCGGAGAACCCGGCGTCGACCGGCTGCTCGGCGCCGGCCGTGGTGGGCCGGGCCGACGGGGCCGGGGCCAGCTCGACCAGGATGTTGAGCAGCTGCCGGACGCCGAGGTTGGCCACGGCCGCCCCGAACAGCACCGGCGTGCTGGTCGCGGCCAGGAACGTCTCCTGGTCGTGGTCGGCCCCGGTCAGCTCCAGCAGTTCGAGCTCCTCGGTGGCGGTGGCCCAGTCGGCGCCGTAGCGCTCGGCCGCCTCCTCGGCGCTCATCTCCTCCTCGATGGCGAGCTCGGCGCCACCGGGTGACCGCTCCATCCGGATGAATTGGCCGGTGCGGCGGTCGATCACGCCCTGGAAGTGCCCGGCGATGCCGACCGGCCAGGTCAGCGGGGTCGGCTTGAGCCCGATGCGCTGCTCGATCTCGTCCATCAGGGCCAGGGCGTCGTTGCCGGGCCGGTCCCACTTGTTGATGAAGGTCATGACCGGGATGTGGCGCTGGCGGCACACCTCGAACAGCTTGAGCGTCTGCGGCTCCAGGCCCTTGGCCGCGTCGAGCAGCATGACCGCGCTGTCGACGGCGGTCAGCACGCGGTAGGTGTCCTCGGAGAAGTCGGCGTGCCCGGGCGTGTCGAGCAGGTTGATCACGACGTCCTGGTACGAGAACTGGAGGGCGGCCGACGTCACGGAGATGCCGCGCTGCTGCTCCATCTCCATCCAGTCGGAGACCACGCCCTTGCGGTCGCCCTTGCCGTGCACCGCGCCGGCCTGGCCGATCACCCGCGCGTGCAGGGCCAGCGCCTCGGTCATGGTCGACTTGCCGGCGTCGGGGTGCGAGATCACCGCGAACGTACGCCTCCGGCCCGCCTCGACGGCGACCTCCGCCGACGCCGATGCCAGCACGTTCTGACTCACTGTCCGCTCCCGCCCTTTGACGCAACCGGTCAACGTTACCCCTCGCCGCCCCCCACCGATCAGGCGGAGCTGGCACCATGTGACCGTGGACACGACCACGCCGCATTCGGCGCGCCTGTGGAACTACTGGCTCGGCGGCACGGACAACTTCCCGGTCGATCGCGAGGCCGGTGACGTGATCGCCAAGATCCTTCCCTCGATCGTCACGCTGGCCCAGGAGGACCGGAAGTTCCTGCGCCGCTCGGTGCGGCATCTGGTCGGCGAGGCCGGCATCCGGCAGATCCTCGACATCGGCAGCGGCCTGCCCACGGCCGACAACACCCACGAGGTGGCGCAGGCGGTGGCCCCCGAGACCAAGGTCGTCTACGTCGACAACGACCCTTTGGTCCTGGTCCACGCCCGTACGCTGCTGAACGGCGCCACCTACATCGAGGCCGACCTCAACGAGCCGGAGGCCATCCTGCGCGCCGCCGCCGAGACGCTCGACTTCACCCGGCCGGTCGCGCTCACCCTGCTCGGCATCCTGCACTTCCTGCGTGACGATCAAAAGGCGCTGGCGGCCGTACGCACGTTGGTCGACGCCGTTCCGTCCGGGAGCTACCTGGTCATCGCGCACGGCTGCGACGACATCAACAAGGCCGAGGCCGACCACATCGTCGACTTCTGGAACGAACGCGGCACCCCGAAGATCAAATATCGGAGCGCCGAGCAGATCGCCCGCTTCTTCGACGGCCTCGACCTGCTGGCGCCCGGCATCGTGCCGTGCAACCGCTGGCGGCCCGACGGCGACACCGGCGACGTCGACGTCAATCAGTTCTGCGGGGTGGGCGTGCTGCGCTGACGGGCCGAGTAGGTGCGGTACTTCGCCCGGTTGCCGCAGGTCGCCATCGAGCACCAGCGCCGGGCGCCGGCCTTGGACGCGTCGTAGAAGCGCAGCCGGCAGCCGGGGTTGGCGCACTTGCGGAGCCGCTCGGGCTTGTCGTCGAGCAGCCGTAGGTACTGCTCGGCGGCCTGCCAAGCGACGAACCAGGCCGGCGTGTCGGTCTCCAGCACGCTCTCCGGCCCGTCCGGCCCGAACATCCGACGGATCCGGCCGCGGCGCAGCGTCTCGTTCAGCATCTCCCGGGCGCCCGGTGGGGGATCCGGCTGCACCAGCGCGAACAGGGCCTCCCGGGTGGCGATCAGCGCGTCGAGCGTCTCCGGCGTCTCCGGGCTGGTGAGCCCGTTGGAAGCCAGCCAGATGCCCAGGCCGCCGGGCTGGGCCAGCAGGTCGTACGCGCCGTCGTCGTCGGTCCACTGCGTGTTCAGCAGGTCCAGCGGCAGGGGCTCCCCGATCAGGGGGCGGGGGTCCGCTTGCGTGCTCACCGAACCATGGTAACCGGTCAAATACATTTCACTGGTTGTCGATCCTCGCTCTAACCGCTAAAGTCATTTTCACCGGTTGAAGGGGGTCGGCCATGGGTTCGTTCCATCGTGGGGAGCTCGCCGCGCAGAAGAGGGCCGGTCTGCTCGACGAGGCCGCGTACGTCTCCGCCATGATCGGCCGTGAGATCCCGCGCGGGGCCCGGATGTTCCTGGCCGAGCAGCCGATGCTCGTCATCGGTGCCACCGACCGCCACGGCGACGTCTGGGGCACCCAGCTGCCCGGCCCGGTTGCCGTCACCGGGCCATCGACGATCACGGTGGCCGGTGCGCCCGCGCTCCCGGTCCTGACCGGGGTGCCCAAGGTCGGGCTCATCGCGATCGAGCCCGGCACCCGGCGCCGCCTCCGGATGAACGGCACCGCCCACCCCACGGCCGAAGGGCTGCGGATCGAGCTCGAGCAGGTCTACGCCAACTGCCCGAAATACATCCAGCGGCGGGCGCCGTCCCGGGCGGCGGCCACGCCGGGTGAGCCCCGGCTGGGCAGCGCGCTGACCGCCGAGGAGATGGGCTTCATCAGCATCGCCGACACCTTCTTCGTGGCCACGGCCGACCTCGACGGCAACGCCGACGCCTCGCACCGCGGCGGGAACCCCGGCTTCGTGCGCGTGCTGAGCCCGACCCAGCTGCGCTGGCCGGACTACAACGGCAACTCGATGTTCAACACCTTCGGCAACCTGGAGGTCAACCCCCGGGCCGGCCTGCTGTTCCCCGACTTCGCCACCGGCACGATGCTCCACCTCACCGGCACCGCCGTCGTCGACTGGGACCCGGCCCACGCGGCAACCGTGCCCGGTGCCGAACGCCTGGTCGACTTCACCGTCAAGCGGGTCGCCCGCGTCGATCACGCCTCCCCGCTGCGCTGGAGCACGCCCGAGTTGTCGCGCTTCAACCCGCCACCGTCCTTCCCGGAGGCCGCCCGGTAAGCGGCCGCCGCCCGCCTGGCCGCCCCTCGGATCATCGGCGACGTCGGCCTGTCCGCAACCCGGCAGCGGCGCCGCGGGTGGCGGCGGACCATCGGGCGATGGGGGAGTCGTTGTCGGTTGGGGTCGTCGGTGGGGGGATCGGCGGGCTGGCGGTCGCGCTCGGGCTGTTGCGGGACGGGCATGATGTGCACGTCTACGAGCAGGCGGGGCGGCTGTCCGAGGTCGGCGCGGGGGTGCAGGTCAGCCCGAACGCGTCGCGGGTGCTGCACGGGCTGGGGCTGGCGGGGGCGCTCGCCGCGACCGGGGTGCAGCCGCTGGCCTGGCATCAGCGCCGCTGGGAGGACGGGCGGACGCTGCTGCGGGCGCCGGTGGCTTTCGCGTTCCCGCACTACCAGATGCACCGGGCCGATCTGTTGCGGGCGCTGGCCGGGGCGCTGCCGTCCGAGCGGATCCATCTCGGACACCGGCTGACCGGCCTCGTGCAGCATGTGGACGGGGTGCGGGCCCGCTTCGCCGGCAGCCCGCCCGCCCGGTTCGACGTGCTCGTGGGGGCCGACGGGATTCATTCGTCGGTCCGGCGGTTGCTGTTCGGGCCGGGGGACGCGCGGTTCACCGGCTGCGTCGCGTACCGGGGGATCGTCCCGGCCGAGCGGCTGCGACACCTCGACCTGGAGGTGACCGCGCAGATCTGGATGGGACCGGGCCGGCACTTCGTGCACTACTTCATCAGCGGGCGGCGACTGGTGAACTTCGTGGCGGTGGTCGAACAGGATCACTGGACCCGCGAGTCGTGGACCGATCGCGCGCGGATCGCCGACGTGCGGGCCGCCTTCGCGGGGTGGCACCCGCAGGTACGCGAGATCATCGGCGCTGCTGACGAGACGTACCTCTGGGCCCTGCTTGATCGCCCGCCGATCCCGCGCTGGTCGGACGGGCGGGTCACGCTGCTGGGCGACGCCGCGCACGCCATGCTGCCGTTCATGGCGCAGGGTGCGGCCCAGGCCGTCGAGGACGGGGCGACCCTCACCGCGTGCCTGCGGGCCGGCGACGTGACCGCGGCCCTGGCCCTGTACGAGCGGCTCCGGTTGCCGCGTACGTCGCGCCTGCAGGAGATGTCGGCCGGCAACAAGACCCGCTTCCACCTGCCGGACGGCCCGGCTCAGCGGGAACGCGACGCCCAGATGGCGGCCGGCTCCCGCGCCTGGTCGTTCAACGCCCTGGACTGGCTGTACGACCACGACGCCGCAACCTCGGTAGGCTCGGTCTCCGGCGCTCCGGCCGACCGGAGGTGATCATGAGTCAGGGCAGAGCCGGGGCGACCCGGCGCAGCATCCTGCGCGCGGCCGAGCGGCTCTTCGCCGAGCGTGGGGTCTTCTCGGTGTCGAACCGGCAGATCAGCGAGGCGGCCGGGCAGGGCAACACGGCCGCGGTCGGCTACCACTTCGGGTCCAAGGAGGACCTGGTGCGGGCGATCGTGCGGGAGCACTCGGGGCCGACCGAGCGGCTCCGGGCGCAGCTGCTGGCCCGCTACGACGGCAGCACCGTGCTGCGCGATCGGGTCGTCTGCCTCGTGGTTCCGTACACCCGGCACCTGGCCTCTCTGGGGGAGACCAGCTGGTACGGACGTTTCGCCGCCCAGCTGATGACCGAGCCGTCGCTGCGCGAGCTGGCCGCGGCTGAGGTCGCCGAGGCGCCCATGCTGCTCGCCGTCACCGAGGCGCTGCACGGCTGCCTGCCCGGGCTGACCGCGGCGGTGCGGCGCGAGCGCGACGACATGGCGCACACCCTGATCGTGCACGTCTCGGCGCGACATGAGCATTCCGTGAACCCTTCGTGGCCGACCGTCGAGCAGGGCCTGATCGATGCCATCGAGGGTCTCTATCGGGCCCCGGCCAGCCTCCCGGAAGTCAATCAATTGGTTTAAGTTGTGAGCCCGGATGCGTTCCACACCGGACGGTCTCCGCGAAAGGGCTCCACATGTTCCCCTCCACCCCGCACCGCTACAAGCCCGAGGAACTGGACTGGCTGCGCTCGCGCTACCGCCAGGAGCGGGACCGGCGGATCCGCAGCGAGGGCAACGCCCAGTACAAGCGGGCCGCGGGCGACATCGCCACCGATCCGTACACGGCCGTTTCTCCGCGCCCCGAGCGCCACGACCGGGTCGAGGCACTGGTGATCGGCGGGGGCTTCGGCGGGCTGCTGACCGGGGCCCGGCTGCGGCAGGCCGGCGTACGGGACCTCCGGATGGTCGACGAGGGCGGCGACTTCGGCGGCACCTGGTACTGGAACCGCTACCCCGGCGTCCAGTGCGACATCGAGGCCACCGTCTACATGCCTCTGCTGGAGGAGGTCGGCTACGTCCCCAAGTGGCGCTACGCCCCCGGCGAGGAGATCCGCGCCCACGCCGTGGCGATCGCCAAACAGTTCGACCTCTACTCCGACGCGCTCTTCCACACCCGCGTCACCGAGCTGCGCTGGGACGACGAGGCGGCCGAATGGACGGTGACCACCGACCGGGGCGACGGCTTCCGCAGCCGCTACGTCGTGATCTCCTCCGGCACCCTGAGCCAGCCGAAACTGCCCGCCATCCCCGGCCTCGACGAATTCACCGGCCACGTCATGCACACCAGCCGCTGGGACGAGGGCTACGACCTGACCGGCCAACGGGTCGCCGTGGTCGGCACGGGCGCCAGCGGCATCCAGGTCATCCCGCCGGTCGCCGAGGTGGCTTCCCAGCTGTACGTCTTCCAGCGCACCCCCTCCTCGGTGGACGTCCGCGACAACCGCCCCACCGACCCCGCGTGGGCCGCCTCGCTCGAACCGGGCTGGCAGCGGGAGCGGATGGAGAACTTCCTGACCCTGGTCACCGGCGGCCACGTCGCCGAAGACCTCATCAACGACGGCTGGACGGCCACCGCGGCCCTGCAGCGCCAGATGCTCACCGGCACGGTCGACCCCACCATCTCGGCCGAGGACCGCGCGTTCCTCGAGGAACGGGCCGACTTCCGCAAGATGGACGAGATCCGGGCCCGCGTCGACGCGGTGGTCGAGGACAAGGAGACCGCCGAGAAGCTCAAGCCGTGGTACCGCTACATGTGCAAGCGGCCCGCCTTCAGCGACAACTACCTGCCGACCTTCAACCGCCCGAACGTCACCCTGGTCGACACCGCCGACACCGGCGGCATCACCGCCATGACCGCAACCGGCGTCGTGGTCGGCGACCAGGAGTACGAAGTCGACTGTGTCATCTTCGCCACCGGCTTCACCACCGGCATCTCCGGCGTCGTCTCCGGCACACTGCCGGTGTACGGCCGGGACGGGTTGCCGCTGCTCGCCCACTGGCGCAACGGCCCCCGAACCCTGCACGGCTTCAGCAGCCACGGCTTCCCGAACCTGTTCCACCTGGGCTCGCTGCAGAATGCCGCGGCGGTCAACTTCACCCACGTCCTGCAGGAACAGGCCACCCACATCGGTTCCCTCGTGGCCGAGGCCGCACGGCGCGGCTCGCACCGCATCGAGCCCACCGCCGAGGCCGAGGAAGCCTGGGTGGCGACGATCCGCGAGACCGCCCCCAACAATTTCGACTTCCAGTCCGAGTGCACCCCGGGCTATTACAACGGCGAGGGCATGCCCCGCCCGGTTAACAATTCATTCGGCCCCGGCCCGGTGGTCTTCCACGAGCTGCTCCGCACCTGGCGAGCCAACGGCGGCCTGGACGAAGTCCTCCACCCAGCATGATCAGGCGACGACCGGACCGTCGACCACGAAACGCAGCGCGGCATCGACCGCGCTTCAAGTGGCCCTTCCGCGAGTGGCTGGCCACCGATCGCACGGGCGGTCCGCTGGACGAGGTGCTCGACGAACTTCGCCGCCGGCGCCCCGGCCTCTGGGTGGAACGACTCAAGGCGAGCGAAGCCGACCTCCGCGCCACCATTCAGGCCAACACCGGCCCCGACGGGCACCCGCCGTTCGCCATCGAAGCCGATGACCGAGTACGAGCCACCGGGATCGCAGAGGCCCTCGACGCTATCGAGGTGGGACTTCGCCCGGCCCCTGACAGCAGATGGGTCATGGTTCTCAGGGCAGCAGCGCCGCCAGGTCGGGTTGGTCGGTGAGGAGGCCGTCGGTTTGGGCGAGGGTGGCCAGGGTTTCGATGGAGTCGCGGTTCACCTCGGGGGGCCAGCGGGGCAGGATCAGGGCGCTGCGGGTTTCGGGTGGGATCTTGGTGTAGGTGGCGAGGGCGTCGCGGACCTCGTCGGGGTTGGCGTCGGCGTAGGCCAGGGATTCCTCCATCGCCTCGGTGAAGCGGCGGACCAGGTCCGGGTCCTTGGCCAGCAGGGCCTGCGAGGTGAAGTACATGGCGACGGTCAGGTTCGGGGCGGTGTCGACGTAGCTGGAGGCGATTTTGCGGGCGCCGGCGGCCAGGGCGGCCTGCTGGAACGGCTCGACCACGAAGATGGCGTCGACTCGGCCCGCTTGCAGGGCCGGCACCTGGTCGGGGAAGGCGAGCTCGGTGAACTTCACCTTGGAGGCGTCGCCGCCGGCTTTCTTCACTGACGCGCGTACGGCCGTCTCGGTGATGTTCTTGAGGGTGTTGGCGGCCACGGTGCGACCTTCAAGATCTTTGGCCGTACGGATGGGGCTGCCGGCCTTGACGAAGAGGCCGGCGAAGTCCTGGCCGTCGACCCCGGTCGAGTTGTTGCCGTTGGCGATCGCCTTGACCGGCACCTTGCGGGACTGGGCGAGCAGCAGCGAGATGGAGTTGCTGAAGCCGAACTGGAACTCGCCGCTGAGCACGGCCGGCACGATGGCCGAGCCGCCCTGGGCGGTGGTCAGGCTCAGGTCGATGTCGCGTTCGCGGAAGAAGCCTTTGGACAGGCCCAGGTAGATAGGGGCGACGTCGACGATGGCGATGACGCCGGCGTTGACCTTGTCGGGCGCCGCGTCGCCGTCCGGGTCGTCGCCTGAGCCGCCGCACGCGGTGACCGTGAGGACCGCGGCGGCCAGCGCCGTGAGGAAGGGTGAGCGTCGCATGGCCGCAACTTAAATCGACAGTCGCCGATCGGTCAATGGAGTTGCCGCAATGCCTGGTGGATGTGGCCGCCCGACTCGGCCAGGGCCCGGCCGGCCGCCTCGGCGGTGGTGCCGGCGATCAGCGTCACCACCGCCACTTTCGCGTCGCCGCCGGCCGCCTCGAGGGCCTCCCGGCAACTGTCGAGGTCGGCTCCGGTGGCCTCGGCCAGGATGCGCAGCCGCCGGTCGCGGAGCTTGGCGTTGCTGGCCAGCATGTCGGTCATCAGGTTCGAGTACGTCCGGCCGAGCCGCACCATGGTCGCCGTGGAAAAGGCGTTGAGCACGAGCTTCTGCGCCGTCCCGGCCTTCATCCGGGTCGAGCCGGTGAGCACCTCGGGCCCGGTGTCCGGGGCGATGTGCACGTCCACCCCGGAGGCGATCGGCGAGGCCGGATTGGCCGACACCAGCACGGTCCGGGCCCCGCAGGCTCGCGCGGCCGCGAGGGCGGCGCGGACGTACGGCGTACGGCCGCTCGCCGTGACCCCGACGACCAGGTCTCCCGCCACCACCTGACCGGCCACCGCGGCCCCGGCGATCTCGTCGTCCTCGGCGTTCTCGGCCGGACGGGTCAGCGCCTGCGGGCCGCCGGCGAGGTGGGCCACGACCCGGCCCGGCTCCAGCCCGAAGGTGGGGATCAGCTCGGCCGCGTCCAGGACGGCTATCCGGCCCGAGGTGCCGGCGCCGACGTAGTGCACGCGGCGGCCGCTGCCGAGCGCGGCCACGGCCAGCTCGACCGCGGCTGCCAGCTCGGGCAGCACGTCGGCCACGGCGGCCGGCACGGTACGGTCCTCGCCGTTGATCAGTGTGAGCAGGTCCAAGGTGGACATCTCGTCGATCGAGGCGCTGTGCGGGTTGCGCTGCTCGGTGCGCGCCAGCGGCACCTCGTCCACCGGCCTCACCCGCGGCTCCGCTCGCTGCCGATCCGGCGCCCGCGCACCGCCGCGTAGGTGACGTCCAAGGCTGTTCTCGTCTCCTGGAAGGTGCGCTGGGCGACGCCGACGAACACACAGTCGATGACGGTCAGCTGGGCCAGCCGGCTCGCCATGGCGCCCGAGCGGAACGTGGTCTCGCGGGCCGCGGTGGTCAGCACCAGGTCGGCCGCCCGGGCGAGGGGCGACTTGGGAAAATTGGTCAGCGCGACGGTCCGCGCGCCGCGCTGCCCGGCCTCGATGAAAGCGTCGATCGTGTCGGTGGTGGTGCCGGTGTGCGAGATGCCGAAGGCCACATCCCGCTCGTCGAGCAGGGCGGCGCTGGTCAGGGCCCGGTGGGTGTCGCTCCAGGCGTACGCGACGCGGCCGATCCGGTAGAGCTTCTGCTGGAAGTCGTCGGCCACGAAGGCGCTCGCGCCGACCCCGTAGATGTCCACCCGCCGGGCCCCCGCGACCAGACCGACCACCTGCTCCAGCACCGCGATGTCGATCTGGGAGGCGGTCTCCTCGACCGCCCGGGCATCGGCGAAAGCGATCTTCTTGACCACCTGGGCCAGGTCGTCGCTCTCGCTGATGTCGCTGCCGACCGGCTCGTCGGTGGTGACCACCCGGCCGGCCTCGGTGGCCAGGGTCAGCCGCAGCTCGGAATAACCGGCGAAGCCCATGGCCCGGCAGAACCGGATCACGGTGGTCTCGCTGGCCCCGGCCCGCTCGGCCAGGTCGGTGATGGTGAGCCGGGCTGCGGTGGCCGCCTCGTCGATGACGACCCGGGCCACCCGCTGCTCGGCCGGCGACAGCGACGGCAGCAGACCCCGGGCCCGGACGACCGTCTCCGCTCGTGGTGGGGGCGGCGTGCTGCGCTTCCGGCCTGTCATGAAGAAAAGTTTCCTTCGGTCGTCATCGATCGTCAATTGTCTTCACCGGCAAGGTACGGTCACGGAACTATGAGCGCAACGAGCGTTTCCGGCACCCCCTTGGTGGCCGGCGTCGACGCGGGAGCCACCACCACCCGCTGCGTGATCGCGACCCTCGACGGCGTTGTCCTCGGCCGCAGCACCGCCCCCGGCGCCAACCCCAACAGCAGCGGCGGCGAAATCAGCGCGAGCCTGGCCGAGGCGCTGACCCGCGCGCTGAACGACGCCGACCGCAGAATCGCCCTGACCAGCGCCGACCTCGCGAGCACGCCGGGCGGTATCGGCCTTGGGAGCGTGCCGGGTGGCGCCGACCCCGCGAGCGCCGCGGGCGGGATCGATCGTGCGAGCGTGCGGCTCGGGGTGCTCGGCGGGGCCGGCTCGGCCGGGGCAGGGCGGGCGGCTTTCCGCGCGGCCGCCGTCAGGGCTTGGCGGCAAGCGGGCCTGACCGGCGAAGTGGTCACGGTGACCGACCTCGAGGTCGCCTTTGCCGCGGGCACGGCCGAGCCGGACGGAGTGCTGCTGCTCTCCGGCACCGGCGCGTTGGCCGCCCGCTTCGCCGACGGCGAGCTGCGGCGCCGCTGCGACGGCTACGGCTGGCTGCTCGGCGATGAGGGTTCCGCCGTCTGGATCGGAGTCCGTGCCCTCCGGGCGGTCCTCGCCGCGCTCGACGGCCGCGGAGTCCCCACGACGCTCGTCGACGCGGCCTGCCGCCAGTTCGGCATACCGCACACCGCCCGCGAGGGTGGGGAGGGTGCCGCGGAGGGGCTCGGTGGGTGGCAGCGTGAAAAGACGGCTCAGGCGCTGATCGCGGCGGCGTTCGGGGTGGCGCCGGCTGAGCTGGGGCGGCTGGCCGGCGCGGTCAGTGTGGCCGCCGATGAGGGGGACGGGATCGCGGAGCGGATTTGTGCGGTGGCCGCGGAGCGGTTGTTGCACACCTACGACAGCGTCGGGCCGCCACCCGGCGCTGTCGTGGTGCTGGCCGGGGCCGTGCTGCTCGGGCCCGGGCCGGTGGGGCGGGCGGTGCGGGCCGGCCTGCGGGGCCGGGGCGCCGGCGGACCCCGGCCGGCGCTCGACGGCGCCGGCGGGGCCGCCGCCCTGGCCGTCGGACGGCTCACCGGCATCCCCGTGCCGCCGGTGGTGCACGCCCGGCTGACCGGCAGCGATCATGGGTGCGACCGGGAGTAGAGGAGATACGGGCGCCGGCGCGCCTCGAACGCGGCCAGCTCACCGGCCCAGGCCCCGGTCACCGCGCCGACGGTCGCCCCCTCGTCGATCATCGTGCGCAGCCGGGCCGAGCCGGTGAGCAGGTCGATCCAGTAGCGGGCGCCGTCCAGCCGCCACGCGAAGGCGGGTTCCTTGTGGGCTTCGATCAACATCCCCACGGCCGTACGGATCGGATCGAACACGGCCTGATCGGTCACCTTGACCTCGACCCCCGCGCACAGCACGTTGGCGAACTTGTTGAAGGTGGGCGTGAAGTACGCCTCCCGGAACTCGACCCCCGGCAGCCCGAGCGCCGCCACCCGATCACCCCAGCGGTAGTCGAAGCCCGGCCCGCCGATCAGCTCGAACGGCCGCGTCGTGCCCCGCCCCTCGGAGAGCGACGACACCCCTTCGAACATCCCCGTGCCCGGGTAGACCACCGCCGTCTCCGGGGTGGGCATGTTCGGGCTCGGCAGCACCCACGGCACATCGGTGTCCCCCGCGAACAGCCGCCCGCTCCACCCCTTGCAGGCGATCACCTCGAGCCGCACCGCTCCGCCCAGGAACTCCCCGTTGTAGAACCGGGCCAGCTCGCCCACGGTCATCCCGTGCTGCTGCACGATCTGGAGACGCCCCACGCCGGAGGTGTAGCCGTCGGTCATCATCGGCCCGTGGGCCCGCCCGCCGATCGGGTTCGGCCGGTCCAGCACCACGTAGCGCAGCCCGAGCCGAGCGGCCGCCGCCATCGAGTCGTACAGCGTGTAGATGTAGGTGTAGAACCGCGCCCCGACGTCCTGGATGTCGAAGACCACGGTGCGCGCCTGCGCGGCCGTCATCATCGAGACCCACTTCTCGACCGAGGCGAGGTACGCGTCGTAGACGGTGATCCCGGTCCGGGCGTCGACGCCGGTGCCCTCGCTCCCGCCGGCCTGGGCCGATCCGCGGAAGCCGTGCTCCGGCCCGAAGACGCCGCCGATGGTCACCCCGTCCTCGTGCATCCGGTCGACCAGATGCCGGTAGTCACGGTCGACCGCCGTCGGGTTGGAGACGACCCCGATCCGTTCCCCGCGCAGCGTTTTCCACCGCGTGGCCGCCAAGATGTCCATCCCGGTGCGCACGGGAATGCGGGGAAGCAGCCCCGGTTTTGCCGCGGCCGGGAAAGGACTGGCGGCGGAGGCGGTCAGACCGGCGGCGATTCCGGCCGCGCCCGCGGTCAGCAGCCCGCGGCGTTTCATCGCACGCTCCAGCTCAGCCCGTGCCCGTAGGGATAAGCGCCCGGGATCTCCACCGGCAGCTTCCCGCGCGGCGCCACCTTGCCGAGCAGCACCTTGGCCAGCGACTCCATGGAGACCGCCGCATAGCTGTAGGTCGCCAGGAAGGTCTTGACCTCCGGCAGCGGGGCGATGTCGTACGGATCGCGGACCGCCACCAGCACGACCGGCTTCCCCGTCGCCACCAAGGCTCGCACCAGCGCCTGCTGCCGCCCACCCGGGTCGGCGGTCGTGGTGTCCCAGGCCCGGCTCGTGAGCACCACAGTGAGATCGTGGTTTCCGGCCGCCGCCACCGCCTCGGCGATCTTCGCGTCGTTCGGCACGCCGGTGATCAGCGGCATCGCGGCGCCGACTCCGCCGGCCCTCAGGGCGTTGGCCAGCGCCGGGATGTTGTTGGTGGCACTGGAGTTCCACCCGGTCACGAGCACCGATTTGCCGGCGCCGTGCCACGGCAACACCTTTGCGTCGTTGCGGACGGCGGTGATCGTGCGATCGGTGACCGCCTGGGCCACGCGCAAGTGGGCGGCCGACCCGACGGAACGTTCGGCCGCGGCCGGGTCGACCGGCTTCCACGACAGCAGACCGCGCTTCTTCTTGAGCGTCAAGATCCGGCGCACCGACTCGTCGATCCGGGCCTCGGTCAGCTCTCCGGAGGCCACGGCCGCGAGCACCGCGTCGTACGCCACCTGCATGTTCGGCGGCATCAGCAGCATGTCCACGCCGGCTTTCAGGGCCAGCACCGGCACGCGCTCGTCGCCGTACTTCTGCCGCACCCCTTCCATCTCCAGCGAGTCGGTGACCACCACTCCGCGGTAGCCGAGCTCGCCCCGGAGCAGCCCGGTGATGATCGGCTTGGAGAGGGTGGCCGGGTCGCCGGCCGGGTCGAGCGCCGGCACCACGATGTGCGCGCTCATGATGGCGTCGGCCCCGGCCGCCACCGCGGCCTTGAAGGGCGGCGCGTCGATCCGCTCCCACTCCTCGCGGGTGTGGGTGATCACCGGCAGCCCGGTGTGGCTGTCGGTGGCCGTGTCGCCGTGGCCGGGGAAGTGCTTGGCCGAGGCGGACGTGTTCGCCCCGAGCTGCAGCCCGAGGATCTGACTGGCCGTGAGCGTGGCCGCCAGTTTCGGGTCGCTGCTGTACGACCGCACGCCGATCACCGGGTTGGCCGGGTTCACGTTGACGTCCGCGTCGGGCGCCCAGGCCTGGGTGATGCCGACGGCCCGGAGCTCGGCGCCGGTGACCTGACCGGTGCGGTACGCGTCGGCCGGGTTCCGGCCGGCGCCGAGCGCCATCCCGCCGGGGAACTGGGTGGCCGGGGCCGGCATCCGGGTGACGACCCCGTGCTCCTGATCGGTGGAGATGCTGAGCGGTACGCCCGTGGCCGCGGCCTGCAGCCCGTTGCTGAGCGTGGCGATCTGCCGCGGGTTCTGCAGGCTGTTCGTCCAGGCGAAGTAGATGACCCCGCCCAGGTGGTATTTCGCGACGACCTCGGCCGGCGTGTCCACCCCGTACAGCCGCCGGTTCTCCGGCGAAGCCGTGGTCGCCTCGCTGCCGTAGGCGTACGTGGTGAACAGCTGCCCGACTTTCTCCGGCAGCGTCATGCGGGCCAGCGCGGCCTCGACGGGTGACGGCGCCGGCACCCCCGCGGCCGGGACACTGAGAGCCGCGAGGGCGAGAAAGGCGACCGTACGCGTTCGCATGTTGTCGGAAGGTAGCCGGGTCACGGTCGTATGGCAATAACCTTCGCCCCCCTTGCAAGTCGCGAAGGAAACATCCATCCTCGACCAATCGACGTATTGAGGAGCGTTGATGATCAAGCCTCGTTTGCTCCTTCCGCTCTGCGTGGTGGCCGGCCTCGCGGCGGGGTCGCCCGCGACCGCCGCCCCAGCTCAGACGCCATCCGTGACCCCGGCCGACATCCGGTTCCGGCACGACGTGCTGCGTACCGGCACCGCGCGCCAGGCCGGTCTGTGGCCCGGCCCGGTGGCCGCGCTGCCCGGCCTGGCTGCCTCATATCTGACACCTACTCCCGATCACCCGGACCATCCCACGTATGCGGGCGCCACCGTGCTCGCCGCGCACCACGGTGTCATCGTGTCGCGCTTCGCGGTCGGCGACGCCGTCCGGTACGGCGCCGGCCCGGTCGAGCTGCCACCGGAGCAGCGCGTCCCGGCCCGTACGGACACGCTCTGGGATCTGGCCTCGATCTCCAAGCTCTTCACCACGATCGTCGTGCTCCAGCAGGTCGAGCGGGGCCGGGTGGACCTCGACGCGCCGGTCGCGAGCTACGTCCCGGAGTTCGCGGCCGGTGGCAAGCAGGCCGTGACGGTCCGGCACCTGCTCACCCACACCTCGGGGCTGCCGGCGTTCCGGCCGTTCTACTCGCTCTACCCCACGCCCGAGGAGCGCTTCGCGGCCGCGCTGGCCACGCCGGTGGACGCCGGCACGACGCCCGGCCGGCAGTACGTCTACTCCGACATCGGGCTCATCGCCCTCGGCGTGCTGATCGAGCGGGTCACGGGCCAGTCCCTGGCCGAGGCCGTACGCGGTGGAGTGACCGGCCCGCTGCGGATGCGGGACACCGGTTACCACCCCGGTCCGGCCCTGCGCGCCCGGACGGCGGCGACTGAATATCAGCCGTACGTCAACAGGGGTCTGGTGTGGGGTGAAGTGCACGACGAGAACGCGTGGTCGCTGGGTGGCGTGGCCGGGCACGCCGGGGTGTTCTCGACGGTGGACGACCTCGCGATCCTGTGCCAGACGCTGCTCAACGGCGGCTCGTACAAGGGCAAGCGGATCCTGTCCGAGGCGATGGTGCGGCGGGCGCTGGTCAACTACAACGCCGACCTGCTCGCGCAATACCCGGAGAGCGCCCGAGGGCTCGGCTTCGAGCTGTCCAAGTACTGGTACATGGACGGGATGGCCTCACCGGTCACCTTCGGGCACACCGGCTTCACCGGCACGTCGGTCGTGATCGACCCGCTCGACCAGTCGTTCCTGATCCTGCTCAGCAACCGGGTGCACCCGGACCGGGCCTGGGGCAGCAACAACGTCGCCCGGCGGGCCCTCGCCCGGTCGTTCGCCGCCGCTCACCCCCTCAGGGCGGACTGGCGGACCGGGACGCGGGACAACGCGGTCATGACCTTGACCGCGCCACTGCGGCGTGCGGCGGGCGAGCGGGCGCGAGCCTCGTTCGCTTTGTGGTACGACACGGAGCCGCGCACGGACACCTTGGCCGTCGAAGCATCCGCCGACGGGGCCGCGTGGACGCTCGTGCCCATGGCCCTGCGCGCACGACAAGGCTCGCTGACCAGCGACGGCACCCTCACCGGCTTCGGGGGCCGCCGCTGGTGGCAGGTCACAGCCGACATCCCCGCCGGCACGACGCTGCTGCGCTTCACCTATCGAACAGACGTGAACTCGCAGGGTCGCGGTGTTCTGGTGGACCGCCTGCGGGTGGCCGAACCGGGCGCGATCCTCGTCGACGGCCGGACCCGGTTGACCGCCGACGGCTGGAACCGTTCACCCAACGCTTAGGGAGTGCGAACCATGGGACACATCAGCCGGCGCGGGATCTTGCAGGGCGCGGCGGGCGTGGCGGCTGCCGGCGCCCTCGGTGGTTGCGCCATGGGCGGGGACTCCTCCGACGACTCCTCCTCTTCGAAGGGCGAGACCAGCGCGAATAACCCGCTCGGCGTGAAGGAGGACGCGCCGCTCGAGGTGGTCATCTTCAACGGCGGGTTCGGTGAGGAGTACGCGAAAGCGCACGAGGCGATGTACAAGGAGCGCCACCCCAAGGCGGAGATCAAGCACTCGGCCACCCAGCAGATCGCCGAGACGCTGCAGCCGCGGTTCGTGGCCGGCGACCCGCCGGACGTGGTCAACAACTCGGGCGGCAGCCAGATCGACTTCAACGGCCTGGTGTCACAGGGCGCGCTGGCCGATCTGGGCGAGTTGCTCGACGCGCCGTCCATCGACGATCCGAACAAGAAGGTACGGGACACTCTGCTGCCCGGAATCGTCGACGTCGGCTCGTACGACGGGAAGTTCCTGTCCTTGAATTACGCCTATTCCGCGTACGGCATCTGGTATTCGCAGAAGCTGTTCGACGCCAGAGGGTGGGCGTACCCGAAGACCTGGGACGACATGATCGCCCTGTGCAAGCAGATCAAGGCGGCCGGCATCGCGCCGTGGACCTATCCGGGCAAGCATGCGCGGTACATGAGCTGGCCGATCATCGCCGCCGCGGGCAAGCTGGGCGGGATCGACGTCATCAAGGCCATCGACAATCTCGAGCCGAACGCCTGGAAACACGAGGCGGTCAAGACGGCCGCCGAGGCGTATTACCAACTCGCGGTCGACGGCTTCCTGCAGCCCGGGGCCGAGGGCATGGACCACATCCAATCGCAGACCGAATGGTCCCGGGGTCACGCCGCGTTCGTCTCCTGCGGCTCGTGGCTGGAGAACGAGCAGAAGGCGGTCACCCCGCCCGACTTTCGAATGGCCGTCGCGCCGACACCGTCGCTCACCACCGGCGACAAGATGCCGTACGCGGCGTTCCGCGGCACCGGCAGCGAGCCGTTCGTCGTGCCGTCCAAGGGCAAGAACGTGCGCGGTGGCCTCGACTATCTGCGGGTCATGCTGTCGCAGAAAGGCGTCTCCGACTTCACCCGGAAGGTCAGCAGCCTCACCGCTGTGCAAGGCGCCGGCGCCGGCATCGACCTCGGGCCGGGCCTCGCTTCGGTTCAGAAACTGATCGATGCCTCCCAGGGCACCGCGTTCACCTGGCTCTACTCGTCCTATTACCGCAAGCTCGAACGGGAACGGGTCGACGCGGCCAGCGCCGAGCTCTACGCCAAACGCATCAACGCCACCCAGTGGTGCGACAAAATCCAGAAGTCGGCCGACGAGTTCGCCCAGGACTCCGCGATCAAGAAATACAAGCGGTCCTGACGTGCGCGGCAAACGCCTGTTCATCGCCGCCTTCCTCATTCCACCCCTGCTGCTGTACGGGATCTTCGTCGTCTCGCCCTATGCGCAGGCGTTCCAAATCGCGGGCACCAACTGGAGCGGGCTGTCCCCGACGTACGACTTCATCGGGCTGGACAATTTCCGGCGGCTGGCCGGCGACGGCTACTTCTGGAACGCGTTGCGGCACAACGGCTGGCTTCTCCTGCTCCTACCGGTGATCACGATCCTGCTCGGGCTCTTCTTCGCCTCGATGATCAGCGTGGGTGGCCGGGCCGACCGGGCCGGCGTGCACGGCGTCGCCGGGGCCGGTTTCTACCGGGTCGTCTACTTCTTCCCGCAGGTGCTGTCGGTGGCCATCGTCGGCGTGCTCTGGAAGGAGGCCTACGCCCCGCACACCGGCATGGTCAACGGCTTCCTGCGGGCGGTCGGGCTGGACGGGCTAGCGGTGGCGTGGCTGGGCGATCCCCGCTTCTCGTTCTGGTGCGTGATGGCCGTGATGATCTGGATGAACGTGGGTTTCTACGTGGTCCTGTTCAGCGCGGCCATGCAATCGATACCCCGCGACCTGTACGAGGCCGCGCTGCTCGACGGCGCGAACCGGCTCACCACGCTCGTACGGCTGACCGTGCCCCTGGTCTGGGACACCATCCAGGTCGCCTGGGTCTACCTCGCCATCATCGCCATCGACGGCTTCGCCATCGTCCAGATCATCACCGACGGCGGCCCGTCGTCCTCGTCGGACGTGGTGGGGTTGCGGCTGTACAAGACCGCCTTCGCCGACGGCCAGTTCGGTTATGCCTCGGCCATCGGTGTTGCCATGTTCTTCCTGACTCTCACCGTGGCCGCCATGTTCCTGCGGGTCACGCGGCGCGACCGGGTGGAGTTGTGAATGGCTGTACTCACCCGCGCCCGGCCTTCTGTCGTGGAGTCGTCGCCGCCTCGCTCCTCCATGCCCGTTTTGTCGCACGTCTTTCTTGTCTTGTGGGCCCTTCTCACCACGCTGCCGCTGCTGTGGGCCATCATGAGCTCGTTCAAAAGCGACAACGAGATCCTCACCAGCCCGTGGACCCTGCCGTCCTCGCTGCGCTGGGAGAACTGGTCCCGCGCCTGGAACGAGGCCCACATCGGCCGCTACTTCCTGAACAGCGCCATCGTCGTCACCGGCGCCCTCACCCTGACCATGCTGCTGGGCGCCATGGCCGCGTACGTCCTGGCCCGCTACCACTTCCGCGGCCGCCGCCTCGTCTACTTCGCCTTCGCCGGCGGCATGATGTTCCCCGTCTTCCTGGCCCTGGTGCCGCTCTTCTTCGTAGTCCGCAACCTGGGCCTGCTCGGCACCCTCCCCGGCCTGACCCTGGTCTACGCCGCGTACTCCCTGCCCTTCACGGTCTTCTTCCTGACCGCCTTCTTCCGCACCCTGCCCACCTCGGTCGCCGAGGCCGCCCTGGTCGACGGCTGCGGCCACTTCACCCTCTTCCTCCGGATAATGCTCCCCATGGCCCGCCCCGGATTGGTCGGCGTAGGCATCTTCAACTTCCTCTTCCAATGGAACCAGTACGTCCTCCCCATAGTCCTGATGCAAGGCGAGGACGCCGACCAGAAATGGGTCCTGGCCCAGGGCCTGACCGCCCTGGCCGTCAGCGAGGGCTACGCCGGCGACTTCAGCGGCCTCTTCGCCGGCATGACCATCGCCATGCTCCCCGTCCTGATCGCCTACCTCCTCTTCCACCGCCAGGTCCAGTCCGGCCTGGCCGCCGGCCAACTCCGCTGACCACCTCCCTCAGGCGTGGCCGGAGATGACGGCAGCTCGCCCGATCGACGGCTGCTCTATGAGAGCTGACGCCCAGTGCGGCTCGTCCCACCACCAGTTGCCATAGGATGACGCGATGTCGACGGGGATGTCGTGGCTCAACGAGCCGCCGGAGTGGTCCGAGCAGGACGGTGTGATCCGCGTTCGGACGGGGCTGAAGACTGACTTCTGGCGGAAGACGTTCTACGGCTACGTCACCGACAACGGTCACTTCTACCACCGCCCGGTCGCCGGTGACTTCACCGCGGAGGTGACCGTGTCGGCTGCGGCGGCCACGCGGTTCGACCAGGGTGGCCTGATGGTGCGGGCGGGCGAGCGGACCTGGCTGAAGACCGGGCTCGAGGTCACCTCGGGCGCCGTGCAGCTGAGCACCGTCCTCACCCGGGACGACTCCGACCTGTCGGTGGTCCCGCTGCCCGGCCACAACGGCGAGCTGACGTTGCGCCTGACCCGCTTCGGCTCCGCGGTGTGCGTGCATCACGCCACCCCGGACGGCTCCTGGCATCTGGCCCGCCTCGGATACCTGGACCTGCCGGAAACCGTCGACGTCGGGGTCATGGGCTGCTCGCCGGAGCGCGAGGGGCTGGAGGTCACGTTCCACGATTTCCGGATCGGGGCCCCGATCTCGCGGGACGGCCTCGAGTAACGAACGTCTCGACGCGGGTGAGGGTCCCGCTGGTGTCGGTGTGCAGGTCGCTGCCCATGCCCAGTGGTGCCGCGGCGTCGACGTGTTCCGGGGTGTCGTCGATGAACAGCGCGTCGACCGGGGCGGCCCGGACGCTGCGCAGCCGGTTGGCGATCGGGTCGGCGACGTCTCGGTCATGGCGGGAATTTCGGGGTGGGGCGTTGGAGGGCCATCGGCGGGAGTCGCGGTGTCGTATTGTCGGACGGTGCCCGATTCTGTAGTGCGTCCCCTTAAGACGAAGGCCGAGAAGCGGGCCGAGGCCAAAGCGGCCAAGGCGCGTGCCCGTGCGAGGGCCAAGCGCCTCCGCGTGCTGACCGTGGCCGGGGCCGCTGTGGTTGTGGTGGCTCTGCTGGTCGGGCTGTTCGTGTGGATCAACAGCGCGTCGTCGGAGCCGGAGCCGGCGGCGACGGGGGCGAGTACTGAGGCCAGCGCGGCCGTGCCCAGTGCGGCGGCGTTTCCGCCGCTTCCGGCGGGGGCCGATCCGGCGCTGGGTAAGAAGCCGGCCGTGGCTGCGGGCACGGGTGCGGTCAGCCGGCTCAAGACGACGACGCTGGTGCCGGGCACGGGGGCCGCGGTCGAGGCGGGGCAGACGATCAGCGTGAACTACGTGGGTGTCACCTACGCCGACGGCAAGGAGTTCGACTCGTCGTGGAGCCGGTCCGAGCCGTTCAGCTTCCGGATCGGCGGGGGCGAGGTCATTCCGGGCTGGGACAAGGGGCTGCTCGGGGTCAAGGTCGGCAGCCGGGTCCAGCTGGACATCCCGGCCGAGCAGGCGTACGGCGAGAAGCCGGCGGGCGGTCAGCCGGCCGGCGCCCTGCGATTCGTGGTCGACGTCCTGGCCGCGGCCTGACGGTCCTCACGCGGCGGGCCAGCGCTGCCACGTGCTGAGTACTGGGGCCAGGGCCTGCTCTTCGCGGGTGAGATGGTCCAGCAGGTGGGTGGACAGTTCGGTGAGGGCCGTGGCGAGGTGGGTTCGCGCGCGGGGCTCGTCCAGGTGGTGGGCGGCGGATTCGATCTCGTCGAGCAGGTGGGCGACGATGCGGTGGTCGGCTTCGAGGCTCCTGGCCGGGGCGCAGGGCGCGCGCCGCTTCACCGAATACCGGGCGCTCGCGCCGCGGATCTCCGACCGTTTGCTGGCTCAGCGGCTCAAGGAGCTTGAGAGCTGCAAGCTGATCCGGCAGGAGGTCATCCCGTCCACTCCCGTGCAGATCCTCTACACGCCGTCGCCCCAGGGGGCTGAGTTGATTCGCGCCCTGCAGCCGCTGATCGCCTGGAGCGCGTCAGCGGCCGAGAACCGCTGATGGCTTCTCAAGCATGCTGATTGGAACTACAGTCATCGATATGTGGGAGCGCTCCCACGAAGACTGGAGGCAGCCATGAGAGGTCGGTACGTCGCTGGTGCGGCGGCGGGAGTGCTGGTGGCGGCGGGGGTCGTGGCGGTCGGAGCGCCGGCTGCGACGGCCGCGGCCGCGTGCACGGTCGGGTGGACGGCCAATCAGTGGTCGACCGGCTTCACGGCCGACGTCCAGGTCACCAACGGCGGTGCGCCGGTCACGTCGTGGACGTTGTCCTGGACCTTCGCCGGGGACCAGCGGGTCACCAACGCCTGGAACGCCACGGTCACCCAGTCGGGCGCGGTCGTCACCGCGGCCAGTGTCGGCTGGAACGGGCCGCTGGCGACCGGGGCGTCCACCCGGTTCGGCTTCCAGGGCACGTACTCCGGCACCAATGCGGCGCCGACCGCGTTCACCTTCAACGGCGTCCCGTGCGGCGACACCCCGACCCCACCGACGACCACCCCACCGACGACCACTCCGCCCGCGACGACTCCGCCGGCAACGACTCCGCCGGCAACGACCCCGCCGGCGCCGGGTGGGAGTGGGGACGGGTTCGAGAATCAGGCGGGCAGTGTGCCGGGTGGGGACTGGGCCGTCACCTACCCCGACTGCTCCGGGGCCGGCACCGCGGCCATCGACCGGACGGTCGCGCACGGTGGCTCGGCCTCGCTGCGGATCAACGGCGCCGCCGGCTACTGCAACCACGTCTTCGTCCGCAACACCCGGCTCCTCGGCAGCGGGGGCACGGCCTGGTACGTCCGTTTCTGGGTGCGGCACACCACCGCCCTGCCCGCCTCGCACGTCACCGCGGTGGCCATGCGGGACGCGGCCGACGGCAACCGGGACCTGCGATTCGGGGGCCAGAACGGCGCCCTGCAGTTCAACCGCGCCTCCGACGACGCCACCCTGCCCGAGCAGAGCCCGGCCGGTGTCGCCCTCTCCGCCCCGCTGCCGGTCAACACCTGGAACTGCGTCGAGTACAAGGTCGACGGCGGCAACGGCACCATCGAGACCTGGCTCAACGGCACCTCCGTCCCCGGCCTGCTCGAGGACGGCACCCCCACCCACGACATCGACGGTCAGTGGCTCAACCGCACCTGGCGCCCGGCCCTGACCGACCTCCGGCTCGGCTGGGAGAGCTACGGCGAAGGCGCCGACACCCTGTGGTACGACGACGTGGCCGTCAGCGCCTCGCGAAACGGCTGCTGAAGTAGCTGTCCACTAAATCTCCAGAAGCCGGGGACAGCATCGGCGCAACGGGCGGATGCACCCCCGGCTAAGGAGCAACGACATGGGCAAGCCAACGATCGTCCTCGTGCACGGGGCGTGGGCCGACGCGTCCAGCTGGAACGCGGTGGTGACCGATCTGCGGGGGCGGGGCTTCAGCGTGCTGGCGCCGCCGAACCCGCTGCGTGGGGTCGCGTCGGACGCGGCGTACCTCTCCTCTTTCGTCTCTCAGCGGACCAGCGGGCCGGTGGTGCTGGCCGGGCACTCCTACGGGGGTGTGGTGATCGGCAATGCGGCCGGGGGCCTGGAGAACGTCAAGGGCCTGGTGTACGTGAACGCGTTCATCCCGGCCGAGGGGGAGAGCATCTTCCAGATCCTGGGTGGGTCGGGGTCGGGGCTCGACGTGCCGGACCCGACGACGGTGCTCGATGTCATCGGCTACCCGGGGGCGCCGGAGGGGGACGCGGAGGCGTACCTGAAGCAGGGGACGGTGGATCGCCTCTTCGCCCAGGATCTGCCGGAGGGGGAGCGGGCGCTGATCGTCGCGGGGCAGCGGCCGATCACCCTGAGCGCCAACGCCACCCCGTCGGCCGCGGCGGCCTGGCGGGCGCTGCCGAGTTGGGCCGTGGTCGGTACGGAGGACCTGGTGATCCCGGCCGACACGCAGCGCTCGATGGCCGAGCGGGCCGGCTCGAAGATCTTCGACGTGGCCGCCTCGCACCTGTCGCTGGTGTCGCACCCGTCGGTGACCGTCGAGGCCGTCCTGGCCGCGGCCGCCCACGTGGGTGACTGAGTCCATGCGGGTCGCCCGATTCTGCGTGCTCGGGGTGGCCGGCGTTCTGGCGGCCGGGGCGTGCAGCGACACGCCGACGGAAGCGGCGCCGCCCGCCGTCACCACCGGGTCGGAGGCCGCGCCGGCGCCAGAGCCGGCCGACGAGCCAACGACCGCGCCGACAAAGGCGCCTACGACCGCGCCGACAAAGGCGCCGACAACGAAGCCGACGAAGGCGCCGGCGGAAGAATCGGATTTGTCGCAACTGCGGAGGATCGGCGTCGACATCGGAGCCGGGATGATTCTCGACGTCGCCGACGACGGGGTGGACCGCTGGCTTCAGGTCGGCAAGAACGGCGTCGTCGACTTCACCGGCACCACCCGGACCGATTCGACGATGATGTCGTTCCAGCCGGCGCCGGTGGCGGCGAAGAACCGGGTGGTCATCAAGCCGCCGTTCTGGAACGAGGACACGGGGGCCGGGTCCTGCGTCGCCGACACGGCCGGCGCGCCCTTGAAGCTGGAGACCTGCTCGCCGGGTAAGGCGGCCCAGATCTGGCAGGTCGTGCCGGCCGGGGATTCGGGTCAGTTCGAGCTGCGCGGGGCGTTCGGCATTCTGCGGGTCGAGGACGGCAAGCTCACCACGGCCGCGAGCGGCCGCACCGGCTTGCAGACCCTGGACTTCGCAGGCTGAGGCGGGCCGGCTGCGGCCGGCGAGCGGGTGAGCGGGCGAGCGGGCGACCGGGCGAGCGGGTGAGCGGGCTGCGGCGGGCGAGCGGGCTGCGGCGGGCGGGCGGGCGGGCGAGGTGAGGGGCGGGCTGAGGCGATCGGGCAAGCGGCCGCTGTTCACGGGGGAACGGCGGCCGTAGTCCGTGTCGCCGATCACGGTGGCCGGGGCCACGCCGTAGCAAGATTGGGGAATGTCGAAGATCGTTGGGCGGGACGGCCAGGTCGGCCGGCTGGAGTCGCTGCTCGACGACGCGGTCGCGGGGCGGGGCGCGGCCCTGGTGCTGCGCGGCGAGGCCGGGATCGGCAAGTCGGCGCTGCTGGAGCGCACGGTAGCGGCCGGGCGCGAACGGGGCCTGCGTGTGCTGACGGTGACCGGGGTCCAGGCGGAGGTGCAGATCCCGTACGCGGGGCTGGACCTGCTGGTGCGCGGGGTGACCGCCGAGTCCCCGTACCGCCGGGCCCTGGAGGTCCTGGACCGGCTGGCCGAGGGCGACCAGCCGGTGTTGCTGGCGATCGAGGACGCGCACTGGCTGGACGCCTCGACGTGGGAGACGCTGACCTTCCTGTGCCGGCGCATCGAGTCGGACCGGGTCGCGGTCGTGATGGCCGTGCGCGACGGCGAGGACATCGACCGGCGGCTGGCCGCGGCCGGGCTGCCCGAGCTGCGGCTGGAGCCGTTGACGGCGCCCGACGCGGGTGCGCTGCTCGACCGTACGGCCCTGGGCCTGACCGAAGCGTTGCGGCAGCGGGTGCTGGCCGAGGCCGCGGGCAACCCGCTCGGGGTGGTCGAGCTGGGCGCCGCGGCGGCCCGGTCCGGCGGGGCGGCGCTGCTGCCGTCGGCGCTGCCGCTGAGCGACCGGGTCGAGCGGACGTTCGGCGGTCTGGTCGCCGATCTGCCGCCGGACACCCGCCATCTGCTGCTCGTCGCCGCGCTGGACGACGGCCGTGACCTGGACGAGATCCTGGCCGCGGCCGGCGTGCCGACCGAGGCGGTCCAGCCCGCCGTGACGGCCCGGCTGGTGACCGTCGACGAGGGCTACGAGCTGCGGTTCCGGCATCCGTTGTTGCGGTCGGCGCTGCGCCAGCAGGCCCCGCCGGGTGAGCGCCGGCGCGTGCACGCGGCGCTGGCCGAGGTGGTCGCGGGCAGCCCGGAGCGCCGGCTCTGGCATCGGGCCTGGGCCGTGACCGGGCCCGACGAGGCGCTGGCGCGGGAGCTCACCGCGTCCGCCCTGGCCGCGACCGAGCGCCAGGCGGTTTCGATCGCGCTGGCCGCCATCCACCGGGCGGTGCAGCTGAGCGAGGATCCGGCCGCCCGCGGCAACCGGCAGATCTGGGCCTGCGACCTCGCCCACGAGCAGGGTGACGCGCACACCGTGCGCCGCATCCTGGCCGAGATCGACGAGGCCCCGCTGAGCATGGCCGACCGGGCCCGGGTGACCTGGATCCGGGACAGCTACTACCCGAACGCCTGGTCCGGGCCGGAGCGTCTGCACGCCTACGCGAACCTGATCGACGACATGCGCCGCGACGGCGATCCCGTCTCCGCCGCCAAGGCGCTGACCGATGTCGCCCTGCGCGTGTACTACTCGAATGTTCCGGCCTACGTGACCGACCGGTTCACCGAGGTCAGCGCCGCGCTCGGGCTGGACGAGGACGATCCGGTCCCGACCGCGGCGCTGCCGCTGATGGCCCCGGCCGAACACGGCGCGGCCGGGCTGGCCCACCTGCGGCGGCTGGTGCACCGGATGGATCTGACCCCGGCCATGCGCAACGGGCTCGGCATGACGGCCTGGGCGGTCGGCGCGTTCGACCTGGCCGGGACGTTCGCGCTGTCGGCGGCGGCCGACTTCCGGGCCCAGGGCCGGATCGGCGGTCTGGCCCAGGCGCTGAACACGGCCGCCGCGGCCCGGGCCGGGCTGGGCGACACCCAGGGCGCTCTGCCGCTGGCCGCCGAGTGCATCGCGCTGGCGACCGAGGTCGGGCAGCCGATGTGGGCCATGGGCGGCAGCCTGATCACGGCGCTGATCGAGGCGCTGCGCGGCGACGTGGCCGACTCGCAGCGCCGGGCCGACGCCGCCGAACAGGTCATCCACGCGGCCCGGATGCTGCCGATGCTGGCCCTGGTCCAGCGCGCGCGGGGGGTGTCGGCCTTGGCCGAGGGGCGGGCCGACGACGCGTTCCGCCAGCTGTTGCGGGTCTTCGATCCCGGTGACAGCGCGTACTTCCCGCACCAGCAGCTCCACCTGCTGGGGCACCTGGCCGAGGCGGCGATGCTGGGCGGTTTCCACGACGAGCTGCGCCCGATCGTGGCCGGGCTGCAGCCGGTCGCCGCGCGCAGTCAGTCACCGGCGCTGCGGGTCGGCCTCGACTACGCCCGGGCCGTGCTCACCGGCGACTACGAGGCCGCGCTGGCCGGCGACCTGACCGGCTGGCCCTTCGAGCGGGCCCGGCTGCAGCTGACGTACGGGTCGTCGCTGCGCCGCTCTTTCCAGATCACCGAGAGCCGGCCCCTGCTGCGCTCGGCCGTGGCCACCTTCGACGCGCTCGGGGCCACGCCGTGGGCCGACCGGGCCCGCTCGGAGCTGCGGGCCACCGGGGAGACCCGCCGCAAGCCGATCGACGCGCTGGGCGTACTGACCCCGCAGGAGCAGCAGATCGCCCGGCTGGCCGCCGACGGGCTGAGCAACCGCGAGATCGGCGAGCGGCTGTTCCTGTCGCCGCGCACGATCAGCACCCATCTGTACCGGATCTACCCGAAGGTCAACGTCAGCACGCGGGCCGAGCTGGCCCGGGTCATTACGTCAATCGACGTAGTCTGACCAGTCGGCTTGCTGCCTACCGTCGGGCCATGACAGTTCGCCTGCAGGTCCTCGGCCCGTTGCGCGTCTGGCACGGCGACGCCGAGGCCGATGCGGGCCCCAATCAGCAACAGTGCCTGCTGGCGCTGCTGCTCGCCGCGGCCGGCGAGCCGATCGGCCTGCCGTCGCTGATCGAGATGCTGTGGGGGTTCGACTCCCCACCGAGCGCGATCAACATCATCCACAAGTACGTGGGTCAGCTGCGCCGCCTGCTCGAGCCCGGCCTGCCGCCCCGGGCCACCGGCGCCTACCTGACGCGGCACGGCACCGGCTACCGTTTCGTGGCCGGACCGGAGACGCTCGACCTGGTCCGGTTCCGGCAGCTGGTCGCCCAGGCGCAGGCGGCCGACAACGACGAGGCCCTCGACCGGTACGCGGAGGCGCTGCGCCTCGGTCACGGACTCGCCGGCGTGGGGCTGGCCGACACCACGGCCGCCCTGACGGCGTTCGCGAAGCTGAACAATGAGTTCGCCGACGCCGTGGTCAGCGCGGCCCGGCTGGCCATCCGGCTCGGCCAGCCGGCCCGGTTGCTGGCCGCGGTGCGGCACGCGGCCGAGATCGACCCGCTCAACGAGGTCGTGCACGGCAACCTGGTGACGATGCTGGCCGCCGCCGGACGGCAGGCCGAGGCTCTGGCCGTCTACCGCGCGATCCGGGAGCGGCTGGCCGGCGAGCTCGGCATCGACCCCGGGCCGGACCTGCAGAACGCGTACCTCGGGGTGATGGCGCCGTCCGCCCGCCTCCACCCGGCCCAGCTGCCGCCCGACCTTCCGCTGTTCGCCGGGCGCGAGGACGAGCTGGCGACGCTGCACCGGCTCACCGCGGGCCTGCACGGCGGCGGGCGCACCAGCCCGCTGATCGTCGCGCTGAGCGGCCCGGCCGGCGTCGGCAAGTCGGCGCTCGCCGTCCGCTTCGCCCATCTCGCCGCCGCCGGCTTCACCGACGGCCAGCTCTACCTCGATCTGAGTGGGCCGGAGCCGCTCGGTGAGACCTTGAGATCCTTGCTGTACGGGTTGGGCATGCGCCGCCCGGACATGCCCGACACGGTGGCTGCGCAGGTCGGCGCGTACCGCAGTCTGACCGCCGGCAAGCGGATCCTGGTGTTGCTGGACAACGTCGGCGACACCGTACGGCTGCGGTCGCTGCTGCCGAACTCGCCCACCAGCCTGGTGCTGGTCACCGCCCGGCACCGGCTACTCGACCTGGCCGTCCACGATGGGGCGCACCTCCTGCGGGTCAGCCTGCCGGACCTCCGTACCGCCCGGAAGTTGTTGTCCTTGCGGGTGAACGCCGACCGGGTCGACGAGATCATCGAGCGGAGTGGCCGCCTGCCGCTGACCATGGCCACGATGGCGCACGGTTCTGCGTCTTCAGTTCGTGGCGCCGCCGGGCCGGCTCGCGTGCAATAGGGGGCATGCCGGACCCGATCGTGCTCGTGCACGAGGACACCGCGACGTGGGACGAGCAGCGCCGCGTGCTCACGGCCGCCGGTCACCCCGTCGTCTCGTTCGCCGACTTCCTGCGGAAGCCGTCGCTGACCGGCTGCGTTCTGGTCGCGGCGGGTGCGGGCACGGGTCCGGCGGTACGCCACCTGAGCGCCGGGCGCTCCGGGCGGGTGCGCAAAGCCGTACTGATCGGTGTTGTGCCGCCTTTTCTGCCGCGCACGGAGGACAACCCGGACGGGTTGGACGACACGGCCCTCGCCCACGCGTGCGCGCAGCTGGCCGGTGACCCGGCTCTGGCCGACCAGGTGGTGCGTACGGACTATCGGGCCGACCTGCCCCGCATCGCCGTGCCGGTGCTGGTGCTGCACGGCGACGCCGACACCGTGCTGCCGATCGACGCCACCGCCCACCGGCTGCCCGGTCTCATCCCGGACCTGCGCTACGAGGTGATCCCGGACGGGCCGCACGACCTCGGCCGGACCCACCCCTCGGTGGTGAACCGCTACTTGCTGGACTGGGTGGCGTCGTGAGCGGCCAGCGCCTTCTCCACCGCCTCGACGCGGCCGCGCAGCAATTTGTCGCGGCCGGCCAGGTTGTCGGTGACCTCCCGCAGCGACTCGATGGTGGCCAGGTCGGCCCGGACCGCCTCGAAGTCACCGAGCCGCACGTTGATCTGGGCGCGAGTGGCCAGGACCTTGAGCATGTAGCCGCTCGGATCCGGCAGGAGCGCCGTGGTGGCGACCGCCTCCTCGGATCGGCGCAACGCCTCCGGCCACCGCCCGGCCGTCTCCTCGATCCCGGTCAGGAAGGTCAGCGCCGCTTGCTCGCACAGGCGGGCGATGTGCGGCGGGGGCGCCGTCGCCGGATCCCGGACCACGGCCATGACCTCCTCGAAGATACCGATCGCGTCGTCGCCGGCGCCGCTGCCGATCATGGCCATGCCCAGCTGGATCAGGGCGTTCGGGACGCCCTCGAGGTCGCCCACGGCCCGCAGATCGGCGACGGCCGCCCGCGAGAAGCCGATCTGCTCGGCGGACCGCCCCTGAGCGCGCAGCGCCCAGCTGACGTAGTAGTTGGCCCAGCCGATCTGCCGGCGGTCACCGGAACGCCCGGCGCACTCCAGGGCCGTCCGGGCGTGGACCAGGGCGGCGTCGGTGTTCTCCTCCGTGGTCGCGATGTAGACCCAGGCCAGATATCCCTCGTGGACGGCTCGCAGGACATCGTCGCCGAGCCGCTCGGCGGCCCGGCTCGACAGGGTGTAGACGTCCTCCCAGCCCGGCCAGATGAACCAGCTGTCGCCGAACCAGTGCAGCGCCTCGGCCACGTCGATGACCCGCTGATGGTCGTTCTGCTCGGCCGCGGCGTGCAGGGCCGGCAGCCAGTTCTCGGCCTCGGCCCGCAGCCAGGCGCTGGCCTCCGCGGTCGAGGTCAGCTCGACCACCTCGGTGCGGCCGGCCTTGCCCGGGCCGTAATCCGGTTCGAAGTGCCGGCCGGCCACGATCACGGTGTCGAGCAGCCAGTCGTCGCGGCGCCGGATCGCGGCCGCGCGGTCGGCCGCGCTCTCCTCCTTGTCCAGCGCCGACGCGGCGTACAGCCGCAGCAGGTCGTGGAAGTCGAAGCGGCCGTCCGGCCGCTGCTGCAGCAGGCTCAGATCGATCAGGTCGTCCAGCGCGTCCTCGGTGACCGGCAGCGGCTCCTCGACCAGCACGGCCGCCAGCTCGGCCCCGGTCGACGAGCCGGGGACCAGGGCCAGCCGGCGGAACAGGCGCCGGGTCACCCCCGACAACTGCTGGTACGACAGGTCGAAGGCCACCTTGACCTGCAGATCACCGGCCGACAGGGCCTCCAGGCGGCGCTCCTGGGCGGTGAGCCGGGCGATCAGGTCGTCGGCCGTCCAGCCCGGCCGGCTGGCCAGGCGGTTGCCGGCGATCCGCAGCGCCAGCGGGATGTGCACGCACAGATCGGCGATACGGCGCAGCTGCTCCCGGCTGGGCTCCGCGCCGGAGAGGATGCTCGCCAGCAGCGCGGTCGAGTCGCCCTCCGAAAGCGGTTCCAGCCGAAGCCGGTGCACATCCTCCAGGCCACTCAGCGAACGCCGGCTCGTCACCAGGACGACGGCCGGGCCGTGCGGCGGCAGCGCGGGGCGCACCTGGCTCTCGCTGATCGCGTTGTCCAGCACGATGACGACTCGTTGGCCGCGGATCAGGCTGTGCCACAGGGCCGAGGTCTCGTCGACGTCCCGCGGCACGGCCCGCACGTCCGGGCTGACCGCGCGGATGAGCCGGCTCAGCACGGTCAGCGGGGTCAGCGGCTTGGCGTCCAGCCCGCGCAGGTCGACGAAGAGCTGCCGGTCGACCGGCCAGGCCTGGGCGGCCCGCACGGCGAAGGTGGTCTTGCCGACGCCGGCGGTGCCGCTGATCGCGATGACCGGCGCCGTCTCCCGCCCCTCGGCGGCCCAGGCGGCCACGGTGGCCAGCTCGGCGGCCCGGCCGGTGAAGTCGGCGACCTGGCGCGGCAGCGGACTCCGGTTGGCCGGGGCCGGCGGCGGGGCGTTGCGGCCCTCGCGAGCCGAGGTCAGCAACGCCACGCGGTCCGCCTCGGTCACGCCGAGCCCGTCGGCCAGCGCCTCCACTGTGCGCGGACGCGGGCGCCGGCTCACCCCGCGCTCCATGTCGCTGATCGACCGGTCGCTGACCCCGGACGCCTCGGCCAGCTGCTCGATGGTCAGATCGGCCGCGGCCCGCAATTGCCGCAGAAGCACACCGAACGAAGCGTCGCCGGTCATCGCCCACCCCCAGGTCGAGCTTTTGTTCTACCCGATCATCAGTTCTGCGTCTTCACTTCGTGGTGCGGCCCCGACCGCGAATGGTCGAATTTCCTGGTCAAGGGGGTAAGCGATGCCAGACGTACGCATGATCGGGCGGCCTGCGCTTCCCGATTTTCACCACCCGCCGGTGCCTTCTGCCTCGTCGACCTCGGCGGCCGGGCAGCCGGTGCTTTCTGCCTTGTCGACCTCGGCGGCCGGGCAGCCGGTGCTTTCTGCCTTGTCGACCTCGGCGGCCGGGCAGCCGGTGCGCGGCGCCTCTCCGGACTTGGCGGGCAACCAGCCGGTGTGCGCTGTATCCCGGGTGTCGGCGGGCGACCGGACGATGATCGCTGCCTTCCTGGAGTCGGCGGCGAGTCGGCCGATGTCGCTGGCGGTGCTCGGGGAGGCCGGGATCGGCAAGACGACCCTGCTGGGGGAGCTGGGCCGGCTCGCGGGGGAACGCGGCTTCCGGGTGGTCGACCTCGCTCCGGACGCGCCCTTGCGGACCCTCTTCGCGGCCCACGCCGTTGTGTCGTCCGGGCCGGCGCGCCCTCATCGTGTGTTGCGCGACTTCGTTCGCACCGGCCGTCTGGTCTGCTCCGACGACGAACCCGCGCTGGTGACCGGCATGGTGCTGGCCCTCGACGGGCTCGCCGCGGCCGCGCCGGTGCTGATCCTGATCGACCGCGCCGACACCCTCGACGGCGAAACCCGGCGCCTGCTCACGTCATTGTTGCGTCACCTGTCGACCGAACGCGTCTCGCTGGTGCTGGCCGCCCGCGGCAGCGAGCCACCCGTCGACATCAGCCGCTATGCGGTGCCACCGCTGACCACGACGACGGCGGCACGCCTGCTCGGCCCGCAGTTCACCGGCTCCCGGCGCGACGCCCTGCGCCGCGCCGCCGGAAACCCGATGGTCCTGCTCGCCCCCGAAATCAGTCCCGACCACACCCGAACGCTCGCCGAGTTGCCACCAGTCACCCGCCGACTGCTGTACCAGGCCGCCCTCGGCAACGGCTCGGAGCCGGTGGACGCCCTGACCCGCTCCGCCGCCGGCGCCGGCCTGCAGGACTGGGAACCGGCCGAGCAAGCCAACCTGATCACCATCACCGACGGGCGGGTCCGCTTCACGCACCCATTGCTCCGCGCCCACCTGGCCACGGCTGCCCCCACCCCCGCCTCCGCCGCCGCTTCCTCCGCCGCCGCCTCCTCCGCCTCCGTTTCTGCTGCCGCCTTCACTGGCTTTGGCGCCGCTGAGGCCCTGCCCGCCATAGGAGTGCTCGGGGCCTACCACGCCGGCGAGCCCGCCTGGGCGGTCGAACTTCACCGCGGCGCGCCCGACTCAGGGACCTTCGAGCGCGCGGCCGCCGGTTTTGCCCTGATTCAGCTGGCGCGGCCGGTCGAGGCTTGGGAGCTTGCTCAGAAGTCAATCTTTGATGGGGCGCTGGGCGGCGTGGAGACGATGCACCTGGCCGCTGTCGCTGCGACGGCGGTGATGGTGTCGGGCGAGGCCGAGCACTTCCGGCAATTGCCGCGCGTGCTCGACCGGGTCGACAACGCATCCGACGAGACTGCGGACCGGGCCGAGGTTGCTGCGGGCTGGGCCGGCCCTGTCGCTGCTGCTGGCGCTGTCGATCCTGCTGGCCGGGTGGGCCGGGTTGGCGGGGCGAGCGCCGGCCGCCGTCGTGGCGTTGAGGGGGGTTTGGGCTCGGCGGCGCGGTTGCTGTTCACCGGAGCTGTGGCCTGGCGGTGGGATGACTCGGGGCGGGCGGCGGCGGATCTGGGGGCGGTGCGGCGGATCGGGCTTCGGGAGGAGGCGCCGGGGGTCGTTCTGACGGCGCTGCCGCTGTTGATTCTGGCGCTGATGGATGGGGGGCGGTGGGCGGAGGCGGCTGCTCTGATCGAGGAGGGTGAGGAGCTCGCCGCGGTGAGTGGCGCGACCCTGCTCGACTCCTTCTTGCCGGCGGTGCGCCGCATCATTGGGGTCTGGCGGGGTGAGGGGGCGATGCCTTCCGGTTCTCCAGGGGACGGGCTGGTGGCGAGTCTGCATCATCGGGCGGCGGGGCTGGCGGCGCTGGCGGAGGGGGAGCACGAGGACGCGTACGGCTGCTTGAGGACCTTGTTTGATCGGGACGGGCGGGCGCGGCATCCAGTGCTGGGGCCGCAGGTGCTGCCGCAGCTGGCGTTGGCTGCGGTGCGGACCGGGCGGGTGGCGCAGGCGCGGGCCGTTGTGGGTGCGTGCCGCCCGGCCGGGCGGCGAACGGCGATGCTGGCCGGGCATGCCGGGGCGCTGCTCGACGGGGACGAAGAGGCGTTCCGCCGCGCGGCCGGGGCCGGGGAGGCCGGGCGGCGGTGGCCGTTGGAGCACGCCGAGGCTCAGCTCGGCTTCGCGATCTGGTTGCGGCGGCAGCGGCGGCTGCGGGAGTCGCGGCCGTACTTCCAGGGCGCCCTCGACACGTTCCAGCGGCTCGGCGCCCGCGCGCAGGCCGAACTGGCCCGCCGCTACCTGCCGGGGTCCGGAGTGGACGGACCGGAACCGGGCGCGATCCTGGCCGGGCTGCCCGCCCAGAAGCAGCGGATCGCCCGGCTCGCCGCCAACGGGCTGAAGAACATCGAGATCGCCCGGGCGCTCAACGTGTCACCGCGGACCGTCTCCTCCTATCTGCACGACATCTTCCCGCGGCTCGGCGTAGGCAGCCGTCACCAACTGCGGGAGCTGCTGACCGCGAACCGGGCCGGCTGACCATGACCAAGCTGATCGGGCGCACGGCCGAACTGGCCCGGCTCACCGCCCTGCTGCGCGGCCGTGGGCCGCTGGTCATCACCGGCGAGCGGGGGATCGGCAAGTCCCGGCTGCTGACCGAGGCGGCCCAGCTCGCCCGGGACCTGGGCCGGCATCGGGTGGTGACGCTGCACCCGGCCGACCTGCTCTCGATGATTCGGCAACTGCTGCTGGCCGTACGCCGGGAGCTGTCCGACCTGGACGGCCCCGACGCCCGGTCCGCGCTGTCCTTCCTCGAGCTGGCCGCCGCCCCGCCACCACCTGACCCGGCCCGGACGGCCCACGCCGTGCTGGCCGAGCTCGACCGGCACCGCCCCCTGCTGATCACCCTCGACGACGCCCACCGCCTCCCACCCGAGGCCGCAACCTTCCTGTTCCGGCTGACCGGCGTCATCCGCACCCTGCTGTTCGCCGCCCCGGCCGGCCAGCTCCCACCCCCGTTGACCGAACTGCCCACCCTCGCCCTGTCTGCGCTCAATTCCCAGGACTCGCTACGCCTGCTGGAACTCCGCCCACACCCGCCCACCGGCCGCTTCCACGCCCTCACCTTGCATCGCGCCGCCGGCAACCCGGCCGCCCTTATCGAACTGGCCGGCGGCACGGGCCCGCTCCGCCCCGCCTTCGCCCGCTCGATCGCCACCCTGCCCGAGCCCACCCGCCGCCTACTTCTCCACCTGGCCGCCGCCACCGCACCCGGGATGAAAGCCCCGCACGCTCATCCCGCGACCGCCCCGAACGCTGCTGATTTCTGTGCGGTGGCTGCGGCTGCCGGGGTGGACGGCGACGCGTGGCGGGATGCCGAGCGGGCAGGAGTGGTAGTTCGCATCGGGGCCGCTGTGGAGTTTGTTCATCCGCTGGCGGCGGATGCTGCCTATCACGCGGTTACGGCCTATCGGCGGGCGCAAGCGCATCAGCGGCTGGCGCGGTGGCTGCCGGAGCAGCGGGCGCTGCATCTTGCGGCGGCCACCTTCGGGCCGGACGAGATGGTTGCGGCCGGGTTGGAGGAGGCTGCGGGCGTCTTCCGGTCCGGTGGCAACCTGGCAGAGGCGGCCGTCACGATGGAGCGGGCGGCCGAGCGGTCGGCCGGCCCCGAGGCGGCGGCGCGGCGGCTGGCTCGGGCGGCCGGGGACACCCAGCGCCTTGGTGCGACCGATTGGACGGCCGAGCTCACCGCGGCGGTTCGGCGGCTGACCGCCGATCCCGAGCTCACCGCGCCGGCCGAGTTCACCGCGGCGTTGGCTTTGTCGCGTTCGGGGCGGCAGCACGACGCGTACGGCATGGTTGTCGCCGCCCGCAGGGCTGGTCTGCCCGTCGGGGTGGGCATGACGCGGTTGGTGGCCTCGATTGCGGCCATCTCCGGGCATGCGGAGCACCGGCGGGGGCTGGCCGGGCTGCTGGCCGAGGTGGCTCCGCAGATCGACCCGGCCGATGTCGCCCTCATGCGGCTGATCAGCGATCCGGACGGGCCGGCGGGGGCGGACTTCTGCGAGACCGTGCGGGCGCCCGGGGCCGGCGACGACCGGCGGACGTTGGCCGTGGTGGGGACGATCGCCGCTCTCACCGACCGTTCACGCCTCGCCGTCGACCTGTTGTCCGCCGTGCGGAACCTGAATCCGGCGCCGGGGCTGGGCGGTGCGGCCGGCACCAATACGCCTCTGGGGGCTCGGGGTGAGACCGACACGGCGTTCGGTGATGTGGGGGAGACGAATCCGGCTCTGGTGGCGGCGCTGATCGATACGGGGCGGTGGGGGACGGCCGAGCGGGTGGCCGAGTCGGTGGAAGCGGCGGGGCTGCCGGTGTTGCGGGCCGCACTGGCGGCTCTGCGGGCGCAGCTGCTGGCCTTGCGGGGGGACGGGGCCGGGGCGATGCGGCTGGTCCGGGAGGCGTGGGCGCTGATCGACGTCGAGCAGCACCGGTCGGTTCACGTGCGGCTGCTGCGGGCGGCGGGGCTGGCCGCCATGAGTGGCGGGGAGCACGACGACGCGTACCGGCATTTGCGGTCCATGTTCGACCGGGAGGGGCGGCCCGTCGAACCGTTCCTGGCCGGGCGGGGGATCGCGGAGCTGGTGTCGGCGGCGGTCCGCAGCGGGCATCGCGACGAGGTCGCTTCGATTCTCGAGGGCGTCGAGGTCGCGGCGGGTTCGGCTGCGGGCGTACGGCTGGGGTTGCTCCTTCATCATGCCGGCGCGCTGCTGGCCGAGGGGGACGAGGCCGACCGCCGGTTCCGCCTGGCCGTCGAGGATGAGGCGGCGGCCGAGTGGCCGTTCGAGCTCGCGATGGCCCAGCTTCACTACGGGGAGTGGCTGAGGCGGGTGCGCCGGCCGCGCGATGCCCGGGTGCTGCTCTCGGCTGCGGGCCGGGGGTTCGAGGAGCTGGGGGCGGTACGGATGAGCGAGCTGGCCGCGCGGGAATTGCAGGCCAGCAATCCGACGGCCCGGATCGGTGTCCTCACGGCTCAGGAACAGCAGGTCGCCGAGCTCGCGGCGCGCGGGCTGCGCAATCGGGAGATCGCCGATCAGCTGTTCATCTCGGTCCGCACCGTCGGCGCCCACCTGCACAGCATCTACCCGAAGCTGGGCATCAGCAGTCGCCACCACCTGCCGGCGGCCCTCCATCACGCGGACTCGCAGACGCAGATCTGAAGCGGCGCCTCCGATCCGAACGGCCGGCCGGACCAGTCGGCCAACCGTTCCACGAGCCGAAGACCGCCGAGCGAGACGAGCAGCGGCAGCTCCTGCGGGAAAATGCTCCGGATCTCGAACGGCGCGACGGCGAGGTCGGGCTCGGCGTCGCTCGAGAAATACCACGTCCCGCGGGTGACCTGCGCGGCCGCGTCGTAGGTCTCGGCGATGTCGACGCTGACGTCTCCCCGGCCGGGGTCGGTGAAGGACAACGACTCCCGGGGGCGCCGCACCCCGTCGGCTTCGGCGAGGAGGCGCACGCTCGGGTTGAAGACATCGAAGACGAACCGTGCCCCGGGTGCCAGATGCCGGCGCACCGAGCGGAAGCAGCTCACCAGATCGTCGGCCTCATGCAGATGCAGCAGCGAGTTGGCAGTGATGAAGACGAGGTCGAAGGTGCGGCCCAAATCGAAGGCCCGCATGTCGCCCTGCACCCATTCCACCGCCACCCCGCGCTCGTCCGCTTTACGGCGAGCCTCGGCCAGCATGTCCGGCGAGAAGTCCAGGCCGACGCACGGATGCCCATCGGCCGCCAGGGGAATGAGCTTGTGACCGGTGCCGCACCCGAGCTCCAGAATCCGCCCACCCTGCCGTTCGGCTTCGGCGCGGTAGAAGTCGACGGCGGGGCCGCCGCCCGGGAACATCAGGTCGTACAGCCGCGCGTGGGAATAGAACGCGTCACTCATCAAGGGTCCTCATCCGGTCCACTGTCGGTGCACAGGTCTTTCAGTGCCGCTCCCTACCTTCCCCCGCAGGTAAAGCACGCGGAGGGAGAGTGCAATGAGTCTGATGAAAGCCGGCGTCGTTCCGAGGGCGGGGTGTTGGCGCAGCGCCCATCCTGACCGGGGTCAACGTCAACGGCTCCCAGGCCGAGTACGTCGCCGGAGATCTCGCCGGGGGCGGGATCCGAAGGCTCGTGTTCCCCGGATCATCGCCGCCGGGCGGTAGTCAACCAGCCGGCTCTTTACGGCCACTGAACATCGGCTGCGGTCATTGTTTATTGGTGGATTCAGAGAGGGGGAAGTGCAAATAAAGTCGTGCTCGTTAGCTTCGGAGGCATGGAAAAGCGCAGGGTGGTCAGCGGAATGATGGGTGCGGTGCTCGCCACGGCCGGGGTGGTGGCGGTGTCGCCGGCGGCGGCGCAGGCGGCGTGGGTCTGCCAGAGCGGGTACGTGTGCATCTACAAGGACTACGACAAGAAGGGCACCGTGGCCGTTCTGCCCGAGCTCAGCCCGGCCAGCGGGAAATACACGGGGCGGGCCCAGGATTTCCGCAACTACAAGTACACGAACGGCGATAATCTCAATGATTCGGCGTCGTCCGTGGTGAATTTGACCGACCGGACGCTGAGGGTCTACGAGCACGGGAACTACAACAGCACCAAGTCGGGCGGCTGGACCGACATCTACCCCAACAGTTGGTCGAACATCAACTACGGCACCGGCTTCCTCGACAACGACAAGGCCTCCTCGGCCGACTTCTAGTGGCCGTCGCGTCAACAAGCTGTACACAAGCCGTCCACTGGGTCTTCCTAGCGTGGGCCGAGATGACTGAGTCTTTGCGTCTGGAGATCCTCGGGCCGTTGCGGCTCTGGCGGGGCGGCGCCGAGCTGCAACCGGGGCCGCGGCAGCAGGCGTACCTGCTCGGGGTCCTGCTGGCCCGGGAGGGGCAGCCGATCAGCACGGCCGAGCTGGTCGATCTGATCTGGGGCGAGCAGGCGCCGGCGACCGCGCTCAACGTCATCCACAAGTACGTGGGCGCGCTGCGGCGGCTGCTCGAACCGTCGGTGCCGAACCGTGGGGCCGGCTCGCACCTGCATCGCCGGGGGACCAGCTATCTGTTCACCGCCGTCTCGGCCACCTTGGACCTGACGACCTTCCGCGGACTCGTGCGGCGGGCCCGGGCCGAGCTGGCCGGGCGGCGGCCCGAGGCGGCGCTCGACGACTATCTCGGCGCGCTGGCGCTGTGGAAGGGGCAGGCCGGCGAGGGCTTGAGTCCGGGGCCGGTCTTCGCGGCGCTGGACGAGGAGTTCCACGGGGTCTGCGCCGAGGCGGCCGAGCTGGCGATCACGGTGGGCCGTCCGGAGGCGGTTCTGCCGGCGCTGCGGTTGGCCGCGTCGACGGGGCCGCTGCACGAGCCCGTCCACGCCGGACTGATCTCGGTCCTCGACGCCGCCGGCCACCGGGCCGAGGCGCTCGCCGCCTACGAGGCCGTCCGCGAACGACTCGCCGACCAGCTCGGGATCGATCCCGGCCCGGCGCTGCGGGACGTGCACCGGCGGCTGACCCGGCCCGCGCCCGGCCCGCCGCCCGGGCTGATCGGCCGGGCCGAGGAGTTCGCGGTGCTGGGCCGGGCGGTCGAGTCGGCCCGGGCCGGCGGCACCGGTCTGGTCGTGGTCGAGGGCGAGCCGGGGGCCGGGAAGACCTGGCTCATCGAAGAGGCCGCGGCCATGGCTGCGCGGGAGGGTCTGGCCGTCGTCCTCGCCTCGTGCCCGGACGATCGGGGGATGCCGGCCATGTGGCCGTGGGTGCAGTCGATCGGCCGGCTGCTGGCCGAGTTGCCCGCGGCCGAACGACCGGGCTGGCTCGCGGGAGAGCTGAGCCGCCTGATCGAGCCGAGCGAGGACGCCATCGAGCCGGTCCGGAAGGGCGCCATCGAGCCGGGCCGCAAGGGCGCCGTCGGGCCGGGTGCCGCGGTGGCGCCCGGGCCGGATGCCGGGAGCCAGTTCCGGCTGTTCGAGCGGATCGTCGCGCTCGCCGGCCACGTCGCGGCGGCGCGGCCGGTGCTGCTGCTGCTCGACGATCTTCAGTGGGCGGACGAGGCGTCGCTGCGGATGCTCACCCACCTGGCCCAGCGCCTGCCGGCGCGGGTGGCGGTGGCCGGGGCGATGCGGGACCGCGCGCCGGCACCCGGCCCCGAGCTGTCGCGCATGCTGGCCGCGGTCAGCCGGGTGCCCGGGCTCCGCCGCATCCACCTCGGCCCGTTCAGCCCGGCCGAGGTGGCCGAGCTGGTCCGCCGGGAGACGGGCCGGGAGCTCGATGCGGCGGCCGTCCGGCGGCTGCACGCGCGTACGGGCGGGAATCCGTTCTTCGCCCGGGAGTTGTCCCGGTTCCAGGTCGAGGCCGGCGGCGGGGTGCCGTCGACCGTGCGGGATGTGGTCCGGGACCGGATGGCCGGCCTGTGCGGCGAATCGCGGGAGTTGCTGCGGGTGGCCGCGCTGATCGGGCGCGACATCGACCTTCCGGTGCTGGCCGCGGTGGCCGGGCTCGAGGTCGGGGCCTGTCTCGAACGACTGGAGCCGGTGGAGGCGCTGGGGCTGCTGACGCGGGAGCCGTTGCGGTTCGCGCACGACCTGGTCCGCGAGTCGGTCTCCGAGACGATGCCGCCACACCGGGCCGGCCCACTGCACCTGCGGATCGCCGATGCGCTGGAACGCGGTGCTCCGGCCGCCGAGCGTCTCGCCCATCATCTCTGGTCGGCCGGCCCGCTGGCCGATCCCGCCCGGACCGCGAGCGCGCTGGTCCGGGCCGGCCGCCGGGCGATCGCGAAGTCGGCGCTGGAGGCGGCCGAGCGGCATCTGGGGCGGGCCGCCCAGGCCGCGCGGTCGGCCGGGCGGGCCGAGCTCGAGCTGGCGGCCCTGGCCGAGCTCATCGCGGTCGCCGGCATGCGGTCGATGTACGGCGCGGTGGATCTCGAGCGGCTGGAACGGGCGGAGCGGCTGGCCCGGGAGCTGGGCCGGGACCGGGCCGCGGCCGACTTCCTGTTCTCGCGCTGGGCCGCCCTGGCCCAGGGTCTCGACCTCGACGCCGGCGGGAAGCTGGCCCGCCGCCTGCTCGAGGAGGGCGAGACGTCGGCCGACCCGGTCCTGCGTGAGTACGGCCGGCATGCGTGGGGCATCTACCTCTGGAGCGTGGGCGACATCGGCGAGGCGTTCCGCTGGCTGAGCCGCTGCGACCGGCGCCGGCCGCGGCGCGAGGACGATCCGATGCGGCACGATTTCCAGCTGCTGTCGGCGGTGATGTTCGCCGAGACGACCGCCGTGCACGGCGATCCGGCGACGGCGTGGTCGCAGATCGACGCGCTGGAGGCGGTCATGGGCGACGACCCGTACGTGGTCACGGTCTGGGCCACCTTCTCGGTGCGCATCGCCGTGCTGACCGGGGAGCCGGACCGGGCGCTGCGGGCGGCCCGCCGCGGCATCGCCGTCGACCCGGACTTCTCGTTCCGCTTCCTCGGCACCTACCAGCGGCTGGGCCGGTGCTGGGCGCTGGCCGTGACCGGACACGACCCGGCCGCGGCAGCGGCCGAGGCCGAGCAGCTGATCACGACGATGCTGCTCGACCCGCCGCGCTCGTGCGTCTCGACCTGGTACGGGCTGCTGGCCGAGATGCTGCTGGCGGCCGGGGCCCCGGACCGGGCGGCCGCCGCCCTGGACCGGGCCGACCATTGCCTCGACGCGTTCGGTCAGCGCTACGCCGAGGGCCTGCTGCTTCTGCTGCGGGCGCGGGTGCTGGCAGCGCAGGGGCGGCCGCCCGAGATGGTCCGGGCCGCCGCCGAGAAGGCGTACGAGCTCTCGATAGGCCGCGAGGCCGGCCTGTTCCTGGGCGATCGCCAAATCTGAAGGTACAGTCCAGATGTTCCAACCTGTAATATGAGACGTCTGGAGCCTGCCCGTGGCCACCGCCCTCCCCGTCAGCGCCTACGTCGTGCTCGGCCTGCTGAGCCGGCACGACGGCGCCACGCCGTACGAGCTGGACCAGCGCATCCGGCAGAGCATCGGCTATTTCTGGGTCTTCCCCCGCTCCCAGCTCTACGCGGAGGCCGACCGGCTGGTGCGGCGCGGCCTGATCGCCGAGCGGCAGGAGAACGACGGCCGCCGCCGGCGCACCCTGTCGCTGACCGGCGAGGGGCGGGCCGAGCTGAGCCGGTGGCTGGCCACCCCGACCGGGGCCATCACCGAGATCCACGACGAGGGGCTGCTCCGGCTCTTCTTCCAGAGCGCGGCCGAGGACGACGTGGCCGGCTCGATCGGCCGGCTGGCGGCCGAACAGATCAGGAACCACGAGTGCCGCCTCGCCGAGTATCAGGAGCTGACCGGCCGGCTCCGGCCCGGCTCGCCCCAGCGGGCCACGCTCGAGGTCGGGCTGCGGCTGCAGGACATGATGATCGGCTTCTGGCGGGAGGTCGCGGCGGCGCCGCCGACGGCCGCGTCCGATTCAGTGCCGATTCACTCGGAATGAAGAGCTCGCCCGGATACTCGCCGGGTTACGAGGTTGATGCGGAAAGGAGCTCGGTGCGCCTGCAGATCATGGGTCCCCTGCGGGTCTGGCGCGGCGACACCGAGCTCGACGCCGGCCCGCGCCAGCAGCGGTGCCTGCTGGCGCTGCTCGCCGCGAACGAGGGCCGGCCGGTCAGCATGGCCGACCTGATCGACCTGATGTGGGGGCCGGCCCCGCCGCCGAGCGCGGTCAACGTCATCCACAAGTACGTGGGAGCGCTGCGCCGCCTGCTGGAGCCCGGCCTGACGCCGCGCTCGGCCGGGTCGTACCTGACCCGGCACGACACCGGCTATCGCTTCTCGGCCGGCCCCGAGACGCTCGACCTGGCCGCGTTCCGCCTGTCGGTGGCCCGGGCCAAGGCCGACCCCGAGCCGCGGAGCGCCCTCGACCACTACGTCGAGGCGCTTCGTCACGGCCAGGGCCCGGCCGGGGACACCCTGGGCGACAGCGCCGGCGCGACCGCCACCTTCGCCGGCATCGACGGCGAGTTCTTCGACGCGGCCGTGGCCGCCGCCGGGCTCGCCGTCGCCACCGGGCATGCGGCCCGGGTGCTGCCCGCGCTTCGGCTGGCCGCCCGGATGGGCCGCATGCACGAGCCGGTGCACGCGGCCCTGATCACGACGCTGGCCGCGGCCGGGCACCAGGCCGAGGCGCTCGACGCCTACCGCAGCATCCGCGAGCGCCTCGCCGACGAGCTGGGCATCGACCCCGGCCGGGAGTTGCAGGAGGCTCAGCAGCGGGTGCTGACGCAATCCGTGGCGCCTCCGGCCGAGGAAGTGGCGTCCCCGGCCGAGGGGGCGGCCCCGCTCATGCGGCCGGCCCAGCTGCCGCCCGACCAGCCGATGTTCGTCGGGCGCACGCAGGAGCTGACCGTGCTGCGCAACCTGTTCGCCGACATGCGCGCGGCCCGCCGGACCAGCCCGATGGTGGTCGCCGTGGACGGCATGGGCGGCGTCGGCAAGTCGACCATCGTCACCCACTTCGCCCACCGGGTCGCGAGCGACTTCACCGACGGGCAGCTCTACCTCGACCTGCGGGGCAACTCGGGCCTCGGTCTCCCGGCGCCCGAGGCCCTCAGATCCCTGCTGTACGCGCTGGGGCTGCGGGCCGCGGAGGTCCCGGACACCTTCGACGCGCTCGTCGGGGCGTACCGCAGCCTGACCGCCGGCAAGCGGATGCTGCTCATGCTGGACGACGTGCGCGACGCGTCCCAGGTGCGCCCGCTGCTGCCCAACTCGGCCGACAGCCTGGTGCTGATCACCAGCCGCGGGCCGCTGGTCGGGCTGGCCGCCTCGGACGGGGCCCGGCTCTACCGGGCGTACGTGCCGGATCTGCCGGACGCCCGCGAGATCCTCACGACCCGGCTCGCCACCCTGCCCAGCCGGGCCGGGGCGGGCGACGACCGGGCCACCCTGGACGAGATCGTCGAGCTCTGCGGCCGGCTGCCGCTGGCCCTGGCGATTCTGGCCGCGCGTCTCAGCGTACGGCCGCAGTTGTCTCTGAAGACCGTCGCCGCCGAGCTGCGCGACGGCGCCCGGCGCCTGGAGGCCTTTCCCGAGGGGCGCGGGGTGACCGATCCGCGGACCGCCTTCTCGTGGTCCTATCGCCAGCTGAGCCCGGCGGCGGCGCGGCTGTTCCGGCTGCTGTCGGTGGCGCTGACCCCGGGCATCACGCTCGAGGCGTGCGCCGCCCTGTCCGGGCACGACGTGGCGCGGACCCGGGCCGAGCTGGCCGAGCTGACCGAGGCGGCCCTGGTGGCGGAGAACGAGGAAGGCTGCTTCACGTCGCATGTCCTCGTCCGGGCGTACGCGGGGGAGCTGATCGAGGAGAGCGAGCGGGAGGCCGCGGCGAGCCGGCTGCTGCAGTACTACCTGCACAGCAGCTTCAACGCGCAGGTCGTGCTCGAACCCGTCCGGCCGCCGATCCCGCCCGGGCCGGCCGCGCCCGGGGTGACGCCGGAGCGGCCCGCCTCGTACGACGAGGGCATCGCCTGGTTCGCGCGGCACCGTGCCGTGCTCGAGGAGGCGGTCCGGGTGGCGGCCGACCGGGGCCGTGGCATCGTCCCGTGGCAGCTGGCCCTGACCATGCAGCAGTACTTCGAGTGGTTCGGCTACTTCCAGGACTGGGAGGACGTCATGCGGACCGCGCTGCGGGCCGCGCGCGAGCAGGACGACGTGATCGGCGAGGCCCACGTGCTGCGCAGCCTGGCCGGGGCGCGCTGGTTCTTCGGGGCCAACGAGGAGGCCCTGGCCCTGCTCTCGGCCGCCCTGGAGGTCTACGTGAGCCGGGGGATGCTGCTGGAACAGGCCCTCACGTACATCAACTTCTACTCCGTGCACTCGGCCCTGGGTGACGACCGGCGGGCGCTGGAGTGCGCCGAGACAGCGGTACGGCTGTGCCGCGCGGCCGGCAGCGAGAAGTCGGAGACGCTGAGTCTGGGCCTCGGGTACATGGGCAAGGCGCTCACCCGGCTCGGCCGCCACGACGAGGCGGCCGCGGCGCTGGACCAGGCCCTCGACCTGAACCTCCACTGTGGGCGGCGGCACGTCGAGGCGATGATCCGGGTGGCGATCGCCGACAACCTGGTGGCGCTCGGGCGCACCGGGGACGGGGTCCACGAGCTGCGGCGGGCGGTCGAGGCGGCCCGCTCGGTCGGGCAGGGGCCGTACCATTTCGAGGCCTTCCGCCGCCTGGCCGAGCTGCTGCTCACCATGGGCGACCGGGACGGGGCGCGGGCGGCGTACCGGCAGGCGAGCGAGGTCCTGGAACGGTTCCAGGGCGGCGGTCCCCGGCACATGCAGGCCGGGATGCGCGACCTCGGTGACCGGATAAAGAGTTTGTCCACCCCGGCCTTCTAACGTCGGGCCGGTGATGAACTTGCTTCCCGACCGGATGGCGGCCGCGTGGGCCGCCGCCGTGCAGCAGTTGGCCCGCACCACCCCGAAGGGCTGGCAGACCGAGCGGGGCAACACGGGCGCGGTCGTGACCGGGGCCGGGACGGCGTCGCTGAACGCGGCCTACAGCGTCGACGGCGACCCCGACCTCGAGGCGCTGGACGAGATGGCCCGGGCGGTCGGCGCGCTCGGCGTGCCGTGGTCGATCGTGGTCCGCATGGGCGCGGCCGACGCGGCGGCGGGCCTCGCGGCCCGGCACGGGCTGACCGCCCGCGGCGCCCTGCCGCTGATGGTCTGCGCCGCCCGGGACGCCGTCCTCGACGCCCCGGGGGCGTCCATCGTGGCGGTCGGCTCGGACCGCGCCGACGAGTACACCGAGGCGCTGACGGCCGGCTTCGAGGCGCCGGCGGGCCTGTTCGGGTCGCTGATGGGCGGGGGAGTGCTCGACCAGCCCGGCTGGACCGGCTACCTGGCCGAGCTTGACGGCCACCCGGTCGCCACCGGCCTCGGCGTGTGCGGCCCGGACGTGGTCGGCGTCTTCAACATCACCGTCGTCCCGTCCGCCCGTTCCCGCGGCCTCGGCCGGGCCATGACGGCCCGGGTCCTGGCCGACGCCTTCCGTACCGGCGCCGCCGAGGCCTACCTGCACCCCTCGGCGGCCGGTCGGCCGCTGTACCGCTCGATGGGCTTCCGCGTCATCGAGACCTGGACGGAGTTCACCGCCGAACGGCAATGAGCGGCGGGCGTCACTCCCGATGTCGACTAATGACAGATGTTCGCGTGGGTCCGCGCTCCTAGGCTGGGAGCGCTCCATCCGGGACATCGATCGGGGGGATGACGAGCGTGTCCGTCTTCACCAGCACGACCGGCGTCGAGAAGCGCGCCGGAGCCGGCGGGCCGGTGCGCCTGCAGATCCTCGGGCCGCTGCGGGTGTGGCGGGGGGACACGGAGGTCGAGGCCGGGCCCCGGCAGCAGGCGTACCTGCTGGCCCTGCTGCTGTCGCGGGCCGGGCGGCCGGTCAGCACCGGCGACCTGATCGAGCTCATCTGGGCCCAGGACGCGCCGGCCAGCGCGGTCAACGTCATCCACAAGTACGTGGGCTCGCTGCGCCACATCCTGGAGCCGGGTCTGCCCGCCCGCGAGGCCGGGTCGCACCTGCTGCGGCGCGGCACCGGCTACCAGCTCGAGGCCGGGCCGGCCATGCTCGACCTCGCGGCCTTCCGGCACCACGTGAACCGGGCCCGGGACCGGTCGGGGGCAGAGGCGCTGGAGCACCACCTGACGGCGCTGGGGCTCTGGCGCGGGCCGGCCGGCGACGGGCTGGCCGGGGGGACGGCGGCCATGTCGATCTTCGCGGGGATCGACGGCGAGTTCTTCGACGCCTGCGTGAAGGCGGCGGATCTGGCCGTGGCGCTCGGGCGGGCCGATCGGGTGCTGGGGCCGCTGCAGCTGGCGGCGACTATGGCGCCGCTGCACGAGCCGGTCCAGACGAGCCTGGTCGCCGCGCTCGGGGCGGCGGGGCGGCCGGCCCAGGCGCTGTCGGTGTACGCGACGGTGCGCGGCCGTCTGGCCGAGGAGCTCGGCGTCGAGCCGGGGGCTGCGCTTCAACGGGCGTACCGGCAGGTGCTGAACCGGTCCGTGACCCACCGGCCCCAGCCGGCGCCGGTGATGACCGGGCCGGTCGGGCGGGCCCGGGAGCTCGCCGTGCTCGACGGGGCGGTCCGCGACGGCCGCGGGCTCGTGGTGGTGCAGGGCGAGCCCGGAGTCGGCAAGACCTCGGTGCTGGAGGAGGCGGCGGAGCGGGCCGGGCGGGCCGGCGCGCTGGTCGTGTGGGGACATTGCCTGGAGGGCGAGGGGACGCCGTCGATGTGGCCGTGGACGCAGGTGACCGCCGCGCTGGTGGAGAGCCTGCCCGCCGCGGAGCGCGAGAGATGGCGCCAGCTCGTGACGCCGGCCGGTGAGTGCGCCCGGTTCCGCCTGTTCGAGCAGGTGGTGGCGTTGATCGGGCGCGTCTCGGCCGACCGGCCGGTGATGCTCGTGCTCGATGATCTGCACTGGGCCGATGCCGGTTCGCTGGAGCTGTTCAGCCACGTGGCGGCCGCGGCGCCGGCCGGCACGGTGATCGTCGGCGCGCTGCGGGACCGAGCACCCGAGCCCGCGCCCGCGCTGTCGCGCCTGCTGGCCGCCGCGGCCCGGCATCCCGGTCACCGCCGGATCCGGCTCGGCCCGCTCGGCCCCGCGGACGTGGCCGAGCTGGTGCGCCGGGAGACCGGGCGCGACCTCGGGCCCGGGGTGGGCCGCCGCATCCACGCCCGTACGGCCGGCAACCCGTTCCTGGCCCGCGAGCTGTCCCGCCTGCTGGCCGACGAGGGCGTCCTCACCGCCGACGCGGCGGCCCGGGTGGGCGTGCCCCCGACGGTGCGCGACGTCGTCCGGGGCCGGATGGCCGACCTCGACGACGGCGCCCGGCACCTGCTGCAGACGGCCGCGCTGATGGGCGGCGACGGTGAGATCGGCCGGCTGGCCCGGGCGGCCGGGGTGGACGCCGGGGTCTGTCTCGCCCGGCTGGCGGCGCTGGAGGCGCTCGCGCTCATCGAGCGGGTGCCGGACGACCCGTACGCCTTCCGCTTCCGGCACGACCTCATCCGCGAGTCGATCGCCGCCTCGGCGCCGTTGCGGCAGCTCACCCGGCTTGCCGTCCAGTAGGCGTTCACTGTTCGTCCAGAGCGCCGGCCTACCTTTCCGGTCATGAGCACGCCCGTAGTTTTCATCCACGGACTGTGGATCCATTCCGTCTCCTGGCAACCCTGGCAGGAGCTCTTCGCGAGCAGGGGCTACGCGCCGCTCGCACCCGGCTGGCCCGGGGACGCGGACACCGTGGCCGAGACGCGGGCCCACCCGGAGGCGCTGGCCGGCCCGGGCGTCGAAGAGATCACCGACGGCTACGCCAAGGTGATCGCCGGCCTCGACCAGCCGCCCGTCGTGATCGGGCACTCCTTCGGCGGCCTGGTCGCCCAGAAACTGCTCGACCGCCGGCTGGCGGCGGCCGTGGTGGCGATCTCGCCGGCGCCGGTCAAGGGGATCCGGGCGCTGCCGTTCAGCCTGCTGCGCTCCAGCTTCCCGGTGCTGTCGCGGCCGTCGAACAAGCACAAGGCGGTGGCGCTGACCGAGAAGCAGTTCCGCTACTCCTTCGGCAACGCGCTGCCGGCCGAGGAGTCGGCCGAGCTCTACCGCCGGGTGGCCATCCCGGGGCCGGGCCGCCCGCTCTTCGAGGCGTCGTCGGCCAACTTCACCCGGAACGCGCCCACCACCGTCGACACGGCTCGGGGCGACCGCGGACCGCTGCTTCTGGTGGCCAACGGCCGGGACCACACGGTGCCGTCGGTCGTGGTCCGGGGGGCCCACAAGCTGTACGCCGCGTCGAGCGCCCGCACCGACCTCATGACCTACGCCGAGCGTGGCCACAGCGCCCCGTTCGACCACGGCTGGCGGGACGTGGCCGAGGACACCCTGGCCTGGCTGGACCGGCGGTGAGCACGCACAGCCTCATGCGTGACGGCGTCCGGCAGGTCTACCACGTGGCCGGCCGGGGCCCCGTGATGATCGCGCACTCGGGCGGGCCCGGCGTCGACTACAGCTACCTGCGCTCGGAACGGCTGGAAGAGCACTTCACCATGGTGTACGTCGAGCCGATCGGCACCGGGGGTTCGCGGCCCCTGCCGGCCGGCGCGACCTACGTGGACACGTACGTCGATTTTCTCCATGCCGTGGTCGAGCACCTGGGCGTCGTCCGCGTGCACCTGCTCGGGCACTCGCACGGCGGGGTGGTGGCCCAGCGGTTCGCGATCCGCTACCCGGATCGGGTGGCCGGGCTCGCGCTGTACAGCTCGACACCGGTGACCACGCCCGAGTTCTGGGCGGCCGGGCGGGCGTCGGCGATGGCCTACCCGTTGCGTTCTCCTGACGTGCCCGAGGCGGTCGCGATCGCGGAGGCCTTCGCGGACACGAGCCCGGAGACCAGCGACGAGGAGAAGACCGCCACGATGCGGACGGTCCTGCCGGTCTACTTCGCCGACTACTGGGGGCGGCGGGCCGAGTTCGAGCCGCTGCGGAACGGCATCCGGAGCTGGCTGGTGCGGTTCGACGGCAACAACGTCGACTACCGGGCCGACCTGCCGGCCATCAAGGCGCGCACGGTGGTGCTGACCGGGCGGCACGATTTCATCTGCGGGCCGCGCTGGGCTGAGATGCTGCACGAGGGGATCGCCGGCTCGCGGCTGGTGATCCTGGAGCACAGCGGCCACTTCGGGCAGATCGAGGAGCCGGCGGCTTTCCTGGAGGCGGTGACCGGGTTGCTGTTCGAGAACGAGATCCGGGGCGCCTTCCGGCGCGGCGACAACGACGAGGTCCTGCGGCTGGCCGGGGCCGAGATCGAACGGGCGCGGGCGGCGGGGGAGCCGGGGGGTGAGGTCGAGGGGCTGTACGCGACGGCGCGGGTCGCCCTGCGCGGCGGCGACCTGGCCGCGGCCGAGAAGCTGGCCCGGGAGGCCCTGGGCGTGGCGGTGAGCTCCGGCGAGCGGAGACTCGAGGAGCGGCCGCGGCACGTGCTGGCCGCGGTCGCGCGGATGTCGGGTGACTACGCCGAGGCGCGGGTCCGCTATCGGGCCAGCATCGAGCTGAACGAGGAGCTGGGGCAGCCCGAGATGGTGAACTCGGAGACCTACAACCTGGCCTTCACCGAGCTCAAGCTCGGCCACCTCGACCAGGCCCGCGAGCTGTTCGCGCGCAGCCGGGCGGGGTACGGCTCGTTCGTTCCCCACCTGGGCATCGGGGCGGCCGCGATGGCCACCGCCGACGGCGACCACGCGGCGGCGGCCCGGATCATCGGCCTGACCGACAGCGCGTACGCCGCCGCCGCCCAGATCCCGGACCCGGACGACGCCGAGGAGCTCGCGCTGGCCCGGGTGCTGGCGGTGGCGGCGCTGGGCGAGGAGAAGTTCGCCGCCGAGTACGCCGTGGGCTCAGCTATGCGCGCGGACGATGCTGCTCGATTGCTGGACCGACCTCGATGAGCCGGGCTTCGTCCCACGGCTTCCCGATCAGCTGCACACCCACGGGCAGGCCGTTCCCGCCGGCGCCGGCGGGCAGCGACAGGGCGGGCAGCCCGGTCATCGAGACGCCGAACGTGTAGCGGGTGAAGGTCGAGAACGTGTCGAGCGACCGGCCGTTGTGCCGCATGGTGACGCTCTCGGCGATCGGCACGGCGGTCGCGGGGTGGTCGCGGTCAGCAGCACGTCCACCTCGGCCAGGGCGGCGGCGAACCCCCGGCGGAGCGCGGGACCGTAGAAAGCCGCACTGAACAACTAGTGGACAGCGGGGCCGGGCGGCTCCACTGGCCGTCAACTCGTTTCTGGCTGACTTCGGGCATGATTCGGCTGCAGGTCCTCGGTCCGTTGCGATTGTGGCGGGGCGGCGCCGAGGTGGACGGCGGGCCGCCCCAGCAGCGATGCCTGCTGGCCCTGCTCCTGATCCGGGCCGGGCGACCGGTCAGCGTGACCGAGCTGGTCCGCCTGCTCTGGGGGACTGAGCCGCCGGCCAGCGCGGTCAACGTCATCCACAAGTACGTCGGTGTGCTGCGCCGCCTGCTCGAACCCGGCCTGCCGCCCCGGTCGGCCGGGTCGTACCTGCTGCGGCACGGGGCCGGCTACCGCTTCGCGCTGCCCGACGAGGCCCTCGACCTGGCGCTGTTCCGCCGCCTGGCCTCGGCCGCCCGGGCCGGCGCGACCGTCGACGGCTATCGCCGGGCCCTGGATCACTTCCGCGGCCCGGCCGGTGAGGGCCTCGCCGACAGCCCGACCGCGGCGGCGGCCTTCGCCGCCGTCGACGCCGAACTCTTCGAAACCGTCATCGCCGCCGCCGACCTGGCCGTCCGCCACGGCCGCGCAGCCGACCTGCTACCCCCGCTGCGCATGGCAGCCGACATCGGCCGCCTTCACGAGCCGGTGCACACCGCCCTGATCACCACCCTGGCCGCGGCCGGCCATCGGGCCGAGGCCCTGGCCCGCTACCGCACCATCCGCGACCGGCTCACCACCGAACTCGGCTTGGAGCCGGGGCCCGCCCTGACCGCGGCGTGGCACAAGGCCCACAACCGCTCGACCTCGCCCACCGCCGCCCCGCCTGTGCCCGGCGTCGCCCCGCCCGTCCCCAGCGCTGCCTCGTCCGTGCCCGGCGCTTCCCCCCTTGTCCCAGCGATGCCCATTGTGGGCCGGCCCGCGCCCGGCGTCGCCCAGGCCGTGACGGTGGCGGCGGGCGACGCGCGGTGGCGGCCGGGCTCGGGTCAGCTGCCGCCGGAGCCGCCGTTGTTCGTGGGGCGGCGGATCGAGCTGGGTCTGCTTCAGGACCTGTATGCCGGGATGCGGGACGGCGGTCGCCCGGGTCCGATGGTGATCGCGGTCGACGGGGTGGGCGGCGTGGGCAAGTCAGCCGTCGTGGCGCGCTTCGCGCAGGCGGTGGCGGGCGACTTCAGCGACGGGCAGCTCTTCCTCGATCTGCGAGGAGACCAAGGGCTCGAGGGCGGCGTCCCGGCCGGAGAAGCGTTGCGTTCCCTGCTCTACGGACTCGGGGACCGCGCGCCGGAGATCCCGGACACCTTCGACGAGCGGGTCGCCGCCTACAACGGCTTGACCGCCGGGCGGCGGCTGCTCGTGGTGCTCGACAACGCCCGGGACTCGTCGCAGGTCCGGCCGTTGCTGCCGAACTCGCCGGACAGCCTCGTGCTGATCACGAGCCGGCGCCCCCTGCTCGGCCTGGCCGCCTCCAGCGGCGCCTGCCTGCTCGAGCTCGAGCCGCTCAGCCGCGCGGAGGCCCGGGAGCTCCTGACCGCCCGCCGCGCCTGCGACCAGTCGCCCGCCCGCTTTGCCGCAACGCGAGGGTTGAGCGAGAGGGAGGTCGATACGCAAGGTGCTCGCCAGGGGGAGGTGGGCGTGCCGGGGCCGGACCCGTGGGATGCCGGCCAGGGGGAGGCGGGCGGCCAATGGACGGGTGCGCGGGATGCCGGTCAGGGGGAGGTGGGTGCGCACGGGGCGGGCGCGCGAGATGCCGGCTCGACGGGCTTGGGCGCGCCGGGGGTGAGTCCGCGCGAGGGTGGCCGGCGGGATCTCGGCGGCGGGGAGTGGGGGATCGGGATGCTGGATGAGGTGGCCGAGCGGTGTGGGCGGCTGCCGTTGGCGCTGACGGTGATGGCGGCTCGGCTGGCAGGCTCGGGCGGGCCGGCGGGGTCGCACAGGGGCGAGCCGGTCTGGGCGGCGGGGCCCGAGGAGGGGGAGGCGGGCGGCGTTTTCGGCTGGGCTTATCGGCGGCTCGGTTCGGGGGCGGCCCGGTTGTTCCGGCTCTTGTCGCTGGTGCCGTATCCGGGGGCGACTGTGGCCGCTTGTGCGAGTCTCGCGGGGCAGGATGCCGAGCGCACGGGGGAGGAGCTGGCCGAGCTGGAGCGGGCGGCGCTGGTGGGGGCCGACCGGGGTGGACGGTTTGCGTCGCCGGGGGTGATCAGGGAGTACGCGGGGGAGCTGCTCCGGACCACCGACTCCCGGCCCGAGCGGCGGGCCGCGTTGTGCCGGTTGCTTCAGCATTATCTGCACAGCAGCGTGGCGGCCGGGCGGGTGTTCGATCCGGCGGGGGTCCCGGTGGCGGTGCCGCGGGCGGCGGCTGGTGTGGTGGCTGAGCGCTTCGACGCGTACGGCCAAGCTCTTGACTGGTTCGCCCTCCACCGTGACGTGCTGACCGGTGTCGTCCGGCTGGCGGCCGAGGCGGGCTGTGGGATCGCGCCGTGGCAGCTGGCCGTGACCCTGCGGGGCTACCTGGAGCGGTGTGGGTTCCGCCCGGATGGGGAGGATGTGATGCGGGTGGCCCTGCGCGCGGCCCGGGAGCAGGGTGACGTCGTGGGCGAGGCGCACGCGCTGCGCGGGCTGGCCGCGGCCCGGGCGGCCGCCGGTGCCGACGAGGAGGCGCGTGACCTGATCGCCGCGGCGGTCATCGGCGAGGGGCTCGATAGGGTCCCGCGAGCCGTCGGGTGAATTCGAGCAGCAGGTGGGTGAAGCGTTCCGACTCCTCCAGGTGCGCGAGGTGAGCGCTGTGCCGGAAGACCGCGAGGCGGGCGCCGGGAATGCCGTCGTGCAGGGTGTCGGCCGCAGCGGGCGGGAAGAACGGGTCGTGCGCGCCGGCCAGCACCAGCGTGGGCGTCGTGATGGACGGCAGCGCGGCCCGGACGTCGAAGGGCGCCGCGGGCAGCGGCCACGCCCGCATCCGGTCGCGGACCGGCTCGAACTCGGCCTTCCGGCGCCAGTAGTCGGCGAAGTAGGCCGGGAAGAGGTCCTCGGGGCGGCGGCGGTCCCAGGCGGCCAGGGCGGGCGCGTACGCGTTGGCCACCGCGTAGTCGCGGAGCCGGTCCCGGGCCGCGGCGGCGTCGGCCACCGCGCCGGTCGAGTAGAGGATCAGGCCGGCCGGGCGGTCGGGGTGGGCCAGCGCGTACTTCTGGGCGGCGAACCCGCCGGACCCGTGCCCGAGGAGGAAGACCGGGTCACCGGCGAGATGCTCGATGACGGCGTGCAGGTGCTCGGCCGAGGCGGGCCCGTCCAGGTACGCCATGGTCAGCTCGCGTTCGGCCAGCGGCATGCGCAGGTATCCGCCGGGCATGGAGGGGTGCACGACACACAGCGGGCCGCGCCCGTGCAGCCGGCAGATCAGGGGCTGCCCGTCGACGCGTACCTCGTGCACTCTCACCGGACGAGACATGCGGGGGATTGTGCCGGACGTCACTTTATCCATAGAAATTCGTCGATACACAACTTGTTCAGCCGGTCCTCCTAATCTGCGGCCATGGCCATGGCTGACGAGGGCGTCCTCGACGACGAGCAGTTCGAGCGTCTCGCGCGGTACGGCGTCGAGGAGTGGGCCGAAGCGGACCGCCGGCTCTACTCCACGGGCGACGACTCGTACGACCTCTTCCTGCTGCGCACCGCGGCCGTCGAGGTCATCCGCGAGGGGACGGTCAACGAGCCCGAGCACCTGGTCTACCGGCGCGGGCCGGGCGACTTCCTCGGCGAGCTGAGCCTGCTCACCGGGCAGCAGGTCTTCGCCACCGTGCGCGTGGTCCGGGCCGGCTCGGTCGTGCGCGTCGACCGGGCGGCGCTGCGCCGCGTGCTGGCCGAGCAGGTCGACATCGCCGACGTGCTGATCGAGACGTTCCGGCGGCGCCGCGAAATCCTGCGGTCGGCGGTCGGCAGCGCCCTGGAGATCATCGGCCGTCCGGACGCGAGCGAGACGCTGGCGCTGCGCACCTACGTGACGCGGATGCTGCTGCCGCACTCGTGGCTCGACGCCGGCTCGGTCGCGGGCGGCGCGGTGATGCGGGCGGTCGGGGTCGGCGACGACGACCTGCCGGCCGCGCTGCTCAACGGGGCCGTGCTGCGCAACGCGACACCGGGCGTGGTGGCGGAGCGCCTCGGCATGACGTACCGCGCGGACGGGCGTACGCCCGATGTCGTCGTGGTCGGCGCCGGACCGGCCGGCCTGGCCGCCGCCGTCTACGCGGCCTCCGAGGGGCTGGCCACCGTGCTGGTCGACGGCAGCGGCCTCGGCGGGCAGGCCGCGAAAAGCGCCCGCATCGAGAACTACCTGGGCTTCCCGAAAGGGGTCAGCGGCGAGCAGCTGACCCGGCTGGCCATGGTCCAGGCGCTCAAGTTCGGGGTGCGGATCTACTCGCCGTGCCGGGTGGCCGGTCTCGACACCAGTGCCGAGCAGCGGCCGGTGGTCGAGCTCGAGGACGGCACCCACATCGAGACCCGGGCCGTGATCGCGGCCACCGGCGCCCGCTACCGCCGCCTCGACCTCGAGCGCTGGGCCGAGTTCGAGAAGGCCGGCTGCATCCGGTACGCGGCCACCGAGCTGGACATCCGCGGCTTCGAGGACCGGCCGGTCACGGTCGTCGGCGGCGCCAACTCGGCCGGGCAGGCCGCCCTGTCGCTGGCCGCCCGCGGTTCCGCGGTGACCTTGATCCTGCGCTCGGCCGACCTCGGCGCCCGCATGTCGGCCTACCTGGCCGACCGGATCCGGGCCCACCCGCGCATCCGGGTGCGCTGCGAGAGCGCCGTCGGCGGCCTGACCGGCGACGCGACCCTGGCCGCGATCGCCATCCACGGCCCCGGCGGCCGGCGCGACGAGCAGGACTGCCGGGCGCTGTTCTGCTTCATCGGGGCCGAACCGGAGTCGGCCTGGCTGACCGGCATCGACAAGGACGACAAGGGCTTCGTACGGACCGAGAGCGCGCTGTCGTTCCAGACCAGCGCCCACCGGGTCTTCGCCGTCGGCGACCTGCGGGCCGGGTCGATCAAGCGGGTGGCCACCGCGGTCGGCGAGGGGGCGAGCGCCGTCTCGTCGGTGCACGCCGTTCTGCGTTTTGGTTAAAGTCCCGGCGGCGGCTCCCGATCAGCAACCATGTGGTGAGTCAGCGGCGGGCATGGTGGGTGGCCCTGGTCGTGGGCGTCGTAGTGGTCGGTGGCTATTTCCTGCTGCCCCGGCAGGGGCTGGCCCAGAGCCTGGTCTACAACGCCGTCGGCCTGGTCTACGCGGTGGTGATGGTGGTGGGCGTACGCCTGTTCCGCCCGGCCCGGCCGGCCATGTGGTACCTGTTCGCCGCCGGTCAGCTCATGTTCGTCATCGGCGACGTGATCTGGGAGATCTACGAGTACGTGCTGCACCTCAGCCCGTACCCGTCGCCGGCCGACATCTTCTACCTGGCCTGCTACCCCCTGCTGGCGGCCGGCCTGGTGCTGCTGGTGCGCGAGCGGCACGGCCGCGACCTGGCCGGTCTGATCGACGCCGCCATCCTGGCGACCGGCGTCGGGCTCGTCTTCGGCGTCTTCGTGCTGCACCCGATCGCGGCCGAGGCCGGCTCCGTCCTGGAACGGCTCATCGGCACCGCCTACCCGGCGGCCGACGTGCTGCTGCTGGCCCTGGTGGCCCGGCTGTTCACCGGTGGCGGCCAGCGCACGGTCAGCACCAAACTGCTCGGGGCGGCCGCGCTGCTGATGCTGGTCGCCGACGTCGTGTACGCCGTGCTGAACCAGTATTCGTCGTACGACGGCGGCAACCCGCTGGACGCGCTCTACCTCATGTCGTACGTGCTGTGGGGCGTGGCCGCCCTGCACCCGTCGATGGCGCCCAGCACCGCCCCGGTCGACCGGGCCCGGCCGACCGGGCTCGGCCGTCGCCGGCTGGTCACGCTGACGGCCAGCTCGCTGCTCGCGCCGGCCTTGCTGTTCGTCCCGGCCACCATGCGGCACAACAGCGACCTGTACGCGGTGGCGGCCGGCGCGATCGTGCTCTTCCTGCTCGTCGCGGCCCGGATGTCGGGCTTCGTGCGGCAGGTGCAGCGGCAGGCCGGCCAGCTGGAGGACCTGGCCCTGCACGACGACCTGACCGGCCTGGCCAACCGGCGGCACTTCCTGCGCCGGCTGTCCGAGGCGCTCGGCGCGGGCCGCCCGGCCGTGGTCCGGATCAACGTCAACGGCTTCAAGAACGTCAACGACCAGTACGGGCACACGGTCGGCGACCGCCTGCTGATCGCCCTGGCGCGCAAGATCGAGAAGGCGGCGGGCGGGGGTGGGCTGGCCGCGCGGATGAGCGGTGACGAGTTCGCCGTCCTGGTCCCGGACGCGGCCGGCGCCCCGGCCGTGCTGAACCGGATCGCCCGCGCCTTCGCCGTCCCGACCACGGCCGGCGACCATGCCCTGCTGATGCGGGTGAGCATCGGCTACGCCGAGGCCGGCGACACCAGCGAGCCGCTGGAGTTGCTGCGCCGGGCCGACATCGCCGTGTTCGCGGCGGCCGACGACGGGGAACCGTGCCGGTACACCCCGGAGCTGGACGCGACGGCCCACGAGGAGGCCAGTCTCGGGGCCGACCTGCGGACCGCACTCGACGCCGGCGACTTCCGGCTGGTCTACCAGCCGATCGTCGAGCTGCCGCACGGCCGGCTCATCGCCGTCGAGACGCTGGTGCGCTGGACCCATCCCGTACGGGGCCCGATCGGACCCGACGTCTTCATCCCGATCGCCGAGCGCACCGGCGTGATCGTCGAGCTGGGCGCCTGGATCCTGCGCGCGGCCTGCCACCAGGCCGCGACCTGGCGGGCCACCCTGGGCCCGGACGCGCCCGGCCGGATCAGCGTCAACGTCTCCCCGCGCCAGCTGGCCCGCCCCGGGCTGGCCGAGATGGTCGCGGCCGCCCTGGCCGACAGCGGCCTGCCCGCCGGCTGCCTGACCATCGAGGTCACCGAGACGGCCGTGCTCGACGGCGGCCCGTCCCTCCAGGCCCTGCACGATCTGCGGGCGCTGGGCGTGCTGATCGCCCTGGACGACTTCGGCACTGGGCACTCGTCGCTGACGCTGCTGCGCACCGTCCCGGCCCAGATCCTGAAGGTCGACAAGTCGTTCATCGACGAGATCGCCACCCCCGGCGGGTCCGCCGTCATCGCCGGCGCCCTCATCGAGATCGCCAACGGCCTCGGCATGACCGCCGTCGCCGAGGGCGTCGAGACCGCCGACCAGGCCGACCGCCTGGACCGCCTCGGCTACCGCCTCGCCCAGGGCTACCACTTCGGCCGGCCCGCGCCGGAACTCCCCGTTTCCGGTGACATCGCGCTCGAGGCCGGTCGTGTCCCGGTCGCCGGGTGACCGGGCTGACCTACACTCCCCTCCGATCAGGCTCCGTGGCTCATGAGGAGAGAGATGCCGGACCGACGGCTGCACGACCCGGCCTACCTGAGACGTTCGCAGTACGGTTCGCCGGCCCGTCTGAGCGCGCGGATCTCCCTGCACGACCGTTACAGCGTCAACCCGGTCGGCTGGCACCGGTGGGTGTTCGACCAGATGGACCTGCCCGCGGACGCCGTCGTTCTCGAGGTCGGTTGCGGCACCGGGGCGCTGTGGCAGCGCAACGCCGATCGCGTGCCCGCGGGCTGGCGGGTCACGCTCTCCGATTTCTCGCCGGGGATGCTGGCCGGGGCGGACCGGCGACTGCGCGAGGGCCCGTGGCGGCCGGCCGCTTTCCTGCTGGCCGACGTCACCCGGCTGCCGCTGGGGCCGGCCTCGGTCGACGCGGTGATCGCCAATCACATGCTCTACCACGTCGACGATCGCGAGCGGGCCGTCGCGGAGATCGCCCGGGTCCTGCGGCCGTCGGGCACCCTGTTCGCCACCACGAACGGCTACCGCCACGTCGAGGAGATCGTCGACCTGGCCCGCCGGGCCGGGATGGGCGGTGGGCGCGTCTCGGACGCGGAGCGGTTCGGCTTCGAGAGCGGCGAGAAGCTGCTCTCCGGCCGGTTCCGGGACGTCGAGGTGCTGGTGCACGCCAACGCGCTGCAGGTGCCCGACGTGGAGCCGGTCGTCGGCTTCCTCGAGTCGACCGCGGACGCCCGGGAGGTGAGCCGGGTGGCGCTGGACTACGTCCGCGACGAGGTCGCGCGGAAGATCTCGGCCCACGGCTTCCTGACGGTCACGACCGAGGCCGGCATGTTGCGGGCCCGGAAGTAGTCAGACGGTGGGCGCCGGGCAGGATTCGGGCCGGCGGCGCCAGTCGTACCGGCCGCCCCGGCGCAGGAACCGCTGCGGGAAGAGGCGGACCTGCGCGGCCGCGCCGGCCACCCCGGCCGACAGGATCGGGTCGCTGTAGGCGTAGACGCCGTCCACGTTGTCGATGAACCGGCCGGCCGGATCGACCATGGCGTAGCTGCCGAGCATGTCGTCGCACCGCTCGACCACCATGTGCACGCCGTGCCGCCGGACGATCTCGTGCCGGGCGACGAAGGCGTCGAACTCGTCCGCGGTGACGCTCATGGCCGCCATCCCGGCGTCGTTCTGCCCGGCGATGCGCAGGGCCTGCATCACCTTCCACCGCTCGGGCCGGGTGGCGAGGATGAAGGCGGCCAGCGACTCGGCCCGGTTGGCCCGGCTCACCACCGTGTTGATCTTCAACCTGATGCCGTACGACACGGCGAGCCGGCCCATCTGCTCGATGTGCTCCCGGGGGATCGGCCGCCCGCGTGTGGCGCGACCGATGGTCAGCAACGTCCGGTCCAGCACGCTGTCGAAGCTGATCGCCAACCAGTCGAGGATGTCGGCCAGGCTGCTGATCAGGGCCGGTTCGAGTTGCGAGCCGTTGGTGACGACCGAGGTGGTCACGCCGTGGCGTTTCGCCGTCTCGATGAGCTCCGGGAGCCACGGGCAGAGCATCGGCTCGCCGCCGGCGAAGTTGATTTTCGTGAACCCGGCGCCGGCGAGCCTCTTCACCACTTCGACGGCTTCGTGTTCGTGCAGATGACCCTCGGGCAGGACGCTGTGCCGGACGTCCTTGAACTGCGCGAAGCAGTAGCGGCAGTGCATGTTGCACGGCTGCCAGACGTGGAAGTTCACGGCCTCGATGAGCGGTGCTCTAGATCTTCTTCCGGCCCGCATGTCTGCTCCCTGCTGTCAGGTTCACCGCAGCGAGGAGATCCTTGGCGAGCTCGGGGTGCGCCGCGGCGATGAACGAAACGGGTTGTTCCCAGAGATCCCGGGTCGGTGTCAGCCGCCGCCCGTCCGGCCCGACCACGCAGGCGCCCGAGGCCTCCAGGAGATGCAGGCCGGCGCACACGTCCAGGAGCTTGGCGTCGATGCAGACGATGCCGTCGAGGGCACCGGTGGACACCAGCGCCAGGTCGAGCGCGGGCGCCCACAGGTTGAGGATCCGCTTGCAGCGGTCGGTCAGCAGGCGCTCGGCGTGCCGGCCGTAGTCGCGGGCCGAGCGCGAGTACCCGGTCACCAGGGACAGGGTCGCGTGCGCGAGATCGGTCCGGGGCCGCCGGCCGCCGGGACCGCTGGGGCCGGTGGTGGCCGAGTACTCCCGGCCCAGGATCGGGTCGAACACCAGCGCGAGCACGATGCGCGAGCCCGAGAACAGGGTGATGGCTATGGCGCAGTGCGCGATCCCGTAGCCGAAGTTGTTGGTCCCGTCCAGCGGGTCCACCAGCCAGGTGTGCCGGGTGTCGGGCCAGCTGGTGTCCAGGCCCTCCTCGGAGACGATCCCGTAGTCCGGGAACTCCTCGCTGAGGATCTCGATGATGGTGCGCTGAGCCACCAGGTCGGCCTTCAGCTGCACGTCCGACGGCCCCTTGTAGGCGGTGATCTCCCGGACGCCGAACTCGGCCCGGATGGCGGCGGCAGCGGCGTGCACGGCCCGCCGGGCCGCGGAAAGTTGCCGCGACGGGAGGGTGACGGCGACTGCTTGGTCGGTGGTCACTATTTGTTCTCCATTTCAGTACTCCTCTTCCGGTTACGGCGGATTTTGTATTCCTCGGCGAGAATCGGCGGGGCGAGGGCACTCACCGCGGCCACGACGGCCGTGATGACCACGGACCCGACGTGCCGGAAGGCCGAGCTCGAAGTGAGCCCCTCGAGCAGCCCGGCCTGGGAGGCGGCCACGATGGCCACGGCCACGGTGACGGCCGAGAGCCAGGCGTACTGCAGGGAGACATGCCGGAACTTCTGGGTCCGGACCATGCCGGTCGAGCTCGTCACGTAGGCCAGGGCGCTCTCCATCAGCTCGCGCTCGTGCTCGCGGTAGCTGGAGGTGACGATCAGCGGGATCCGGCGCGAGTTGGCCGTCAGCACCGAGCGCAGCGCCAGCACGGCGTCGTGCAGCGTCCAGATCGGATTGGAGCCGTGCGCGGTCAGCGAGCAGCGCCACGAGCCGTCCGTGTCCTGCAGTGCGAGCAGCCGGCGAACGCCGGTCAGCACCGCCGGGTCGCCCAGGTCGTGGCCCGCCTCGGCCAGGGCGGTGAGCACCCACGGCGTGGCGAAGTGCCGGAACTCCATGCGGGTCGAGGTCGAGCTGTCGACGACCGTGTTGATCGAGGTCGGCGGCCACGGCTCCTCGGCCTCGGCGTTCAGGTGGGCGCGCAGGTAGTCACAGGCCCGGGTGATCGCTTCGTCCTGCTGCGGGGTGCCGGAGGCGAGCAGCCCGATCACCGCGTGGGCCGTGTACGCGGCCGAGGTGCCCTGGCCGCTCTGCCGGGCGCCGGCCGCCCAGCCGCCGTCCTCGTCCTGCTCCCGGCGCAGCCAGGAGACGCCCTTGGCCACCGCGTCGAGGCGCTTGCAGGCGCTCAGCACACGCACGGCGAGGGCGGTCGGCACGACGTGGGTGTGCTCCGCGCCGGCCGAGGACGGCCAGCCACCGTCGCTGCGCTGGATCGACTCCAGCCAGGTGGCGGCGCGGCCGATCCGCTCGTCGATCGGCGCCCGGCCCGACTCGAGCAGGGCCATCAGGCCGTAACAGGTGCTCTCTGTGATGGAGACCTCGCTCGGCCGCCCGATCAGGGCCCGCCGGACCTGCCAGCCGCCGTCGGGGTTCTGCATGTCCTCCAGCGAGCGGACCGCCTCGTCGATGCTCTCGGGCCGGCCGGAGTACTGATGGGCCAGGATGCCCTGGGCGGTGGAGAGGACACCCACGGTCTTCCCGTCGAAGTACTGCGACCAGCCCCAGTAGTCGTCCTCGCTGCAGAGGTGCTGGTCCAGATAGCTGATCGACTTGGTCAGGGCTCTCTCGATCATGGCGCCGATGGCCGGGGCCGAGGACTCCGCGGTCTGCCGCCGGTGCGCCAGCTCGATCAGGTCGAGGCGCTCCACCGTCGATCTTCTCTGCCGCAGATCGGCCAGGGTCATCAACCGGAGCCGGCTGTCCTGCGGCGGTTGCCGCGTGTCCGGAGCGGCGACCTCGGCGATGATTACCGCGTCGTCGAGTTTCGCGCTGAGATCGGCCAGGCCGATGTATTCGACATCCAGCTTCAATTGTTCTTTTACTTCGCTCTTAATCCATTCCGAAAGGTCGTCGTACGCTCGTGCCGGTAAATTGAGCCGAGGCAGCGAATACCGATCGTGCTCGCCCCACACCATGAACTGATCGCCGTCGTCTCCGCTGGTCAGAATGAGGGAAACCGGCTGGCGGTGTTCGGTGCTGGTTCGTTGTTGAGGAATCGTGACCACAGAGTCTCCATAATCCTCACGAGATCCGGACAATTACCGTATCCCACAGGCGGCCCCGGTGACGACCCTCGATAGTGTCGGCTTGTCGCCTCTTACAGGTTTCGCAAAAGGATCATGAGCCGAAAGCTATTACACTCGATCATTCGGAAGGGAAAGCCAGAATGGCTCGCCCGAACGGGTGGACGTTCCGAGAACGAGAAACCCGGCGGTGTGAATTCTCAGAAGACGTGGCCGAGCAGGTCGATCTCGCCGGCCGGCCACGCCGCGTCGCCCACCGGGCGGACCATCAACTCGTGCGGGGTCACCGAATGGGCGAGGCCGATCACGTGGTGGTCGTTGATCTTCACCCAGCTCAGCGGATTGCCGACCCGGGTGAAGCCGTGGCGGCGGTAAAGGCCCTCCTCGTCGGCGAACAGGATGACGAAGTCGATCCGGCAGGCGGCGGCGTAGCCGACCACCTCGTCGAGCAGGCGGCCGGCCAGGCCCTGGCCGCGGCTGTCCTCGCGGACGCACAGGTCGACCACCCCGAACGTGCGCAGGACCCGGTCACCCACCCGGATCACGCGCAGCTCGACCCCGAGCTGCGCCGTCACCGTGGGGCCATCCGTGACCACCCACCGGAAGTGGGGTGGCAGCTTGAAATAGCTGCGCTCCGGATAACCGGGAAAACAGGACGCCAGCAGGTCTTGCAGGCCGCGATGCAGCTCGGGCTCGATCTCGGCCTCGAGCAGCCGTCTCACCCGCGGGTCCGGAGCATCCGGCGCAGCGTGTCGGAGTGTTCCAGCACGCTCTGCCGGACGACCGGCGCGACGTCGGCGGCGGCCGCCGCGGCCCGGGCCGGGAAGTCGGCGGTGACGCCGAAGCGGGGGAGCAACAGGCTCGAGTAGACCATCGCCGGGACCATGCCGCCACGCTCGAAGGTGGGCAGCAGGCTCAGATACTTCTCGCCGTAGCCGGCCAGGAGATCCTCCTGGCCCGGCCGCCAGAACGCCGTCCCGACCGCGCGCATGGCGCTGATCGGCACGGCCCGGTCGACGGCCATCATCTGCCACAGCGCGGCCTTCTCGGCGGCGTCCGGGCGGGCCGCCCGCACGGCCAGGGCGCGATGGCCGGCGTCCGGATCCGGGTCGTCCTTGAGCAGGCCGGCCACCTCGGCGTCGGTCTCGCCACCGAGCTCGGCCGCGCGGATGAGGCAGCGCCACCGCAGGTCGGGGTCGGCGCCCATCTGCAGGGCGGCCACGGCCTCGAGGTCGGGCGCCGAGCGGACCATGCCGCGCAGGGCCACCTGCCGCCGGGCCGGCTGCTCGGCCAGCTTGGCGCACGTCGCGAAGAACTGGGCCATCAGCTCGGGCCGGTCGGCCTCGCCGGCCCAGAACTCGGCGGCGTCCCCGGCCAGGCGCAGGTACGGCTCGATCACGGCGTCGGACGTCTCCGCGGCCAGCACGGCGGTCAGGAAGCCTACGGCCTCGGCCGGCGTAGCCTCCCCGTTGAGCAGCATGTCCCACACCGTGGCGACCGCGACGCCGCGCGCCACCGGCGTCGGCAGCCCGGCCGCGTCACCGATCAGCGTCTCCCGCTCGGCGGCCGCCGGGCGCGTGGTGGCGAACGTCAGGTCCTCGTCGTTGACCAGATAGAGATCGGCGCCCGCGGGCAGCTCCACCGCGGTCTCCGCGCCCCGCACCTCGACCCGCTCCACCGCGATCCGGTCAAAACCTTCGGGGCCCCGGCTGTACGCCCCGACGGCCAGCACCTGGGGCCGCGGGTCACCGGCCGGGCCGCGCCCGGTCAGCGTCGAGCCGTCGAAGGTGAACCGGTCGGTCCCGGCCGTCTCCAGCCAGCCCGCCCGCCACGCGTCGAGGTCACGGCCGGACGTCTCGGCCAAGGCGTCGATCAGATCCTGCAGGGTCGTGTTGCCCCACGCGTGCCGGCCGAAATACGTCTTCATCCCGGCGACGAAGTGCTCCTCACCCACGTACGTCATCAGCTGGTGCAGAACCGAGGCGCCCTTGGGATAGGTGATCTCGTCGAAGATCGCGGCGGCCTCGGCCACGTCGGCCACCGGCTGCCGGATCGGGTGCGAGATCGGGCTCTGATCGGCCCGGTACGCGGCGAGCTTGCCACCGGCCAGCAGGCCGACCCGGGCGTCGGTGTGCCGGGTGGCCCGCTCGGCCGCCCAGTAGCAGGCGAACTCGGCGAACGCCTCGTTCAGCCAGAGGTCGTCCCACCAGCGCATCGTCACGATGTTGCCGAACCACATGTGCGACATCTCGTGCAGCATCACCACGGCCAGCATCTCCTGCTCGGCCGGGGTCGGCTCGGAGCGCCGCAGGAAGAAGTCCTCCCAGGTGACGCAGCCCCAGTTCTCCATGGCGCCACCGAAGTCGGGCATGAACACCTGGTCGTACTTGCGCTGCGGGAACGGCATGCCGAAGACGCCGGCGAAGAACGCCAGGCCCTGCTCGGTGATCGTGAACATCTGATCGGCGTCCCGGTCGAGCACCGACGCCAGCGAGCGGCGGCAGAACAACCCCAGATCGTGGCCGCTGATCTGACGGCGTACCTCATGCAGCGGACCGGCATTGACCACGGTGTTGTAGGTCGCCAGCGACGGCGTGTCCGGGAAGACCCAGCGCCGCCCGCCGTCAACCTCGTCGATCCGCGGGTCACCGGAGTTGGAGGCGACCGTCCAGCGCGCGGGCGCGGTCACGGTGAACGCGTGCGGCGCCCGCAGATCCGGCTGGTCGAAACAGGCGAACAGGTAGCGCGCCTCGTCGGGCGCGAAGGTCGTCCACACGTACACCTCGCCGTCGGCCGGGTCGACCGCCTTGTGCACGCCCGCGCCGTCGGTGGTGTCGGTCTGCCGGGTCTCGACCCGCAGCGTGTTGCGCTCCCGGAGCCCCTCGAGCGCGATCCGCCCGTCGACCGCCGCCGGCAGCGGCTCCCCGTTGAGCGTGGCCGCCACCACCGGCGCCACACAGTCGACAAAGGAGGCCGCACCGGGCTCGCGACAGGTGAAGGTCACGGTCGACACGCAGTCAACCGCGTCACCGTCGACCAGCCCGGTGAAGTCGATCGCGACGTCGTAACGCTCCACGGCGATCAGCGCGGCCCGCTGCTCCGCCTCGGCCTGGGTAAGACTCCGGGGACTCATCCGCCCGATGGTAGAGGGCGGCCGGTGTTTCGTCAGGCCCGCCGGAACGCTCAGCGGTAGGTGGGTGAGGTCCGCTCGGTCGTGCGGCACCGCCGGCAGGTGCGCTCCTGCGGCGAGTTGAATTCCGTGTTCACATATCGCCAAGGGCCCCAGTCATGCTCCGGCCACGAATCGGTGGTCCCGCACCGGTCGCAATGCCGGACCCGCTCGCACCCGTCCAGGACCCAATCGCCCCAGCCGTGCTGGACCCGCTCGTCGGTCCGCCCGCACACTTCGCAGACCCGGACGCTCTCACAGCGGCGGCCGGGACTGGTCCACTGCCCCGCATGCCGCCCCACCGCGCACCGAATCTTCCCCGCGACGTTCACGACCGCCACCCCTTCCGCGCCTGCTCCGGTTCCGGGTCTCCTCATCGTCGCTCGCCGGTGCGGCGCCGGTGCAGGGCCGAAAGCCCCTCGTCTCCGCCGCTCAGGCGTGCCCACTGGTGTCAGGTGCAGCGCGGCCCCGGCGGACCGGTCGCGGGAATGAACGAGAGCTCCAGACCCTCGCGGGACCGCCGGACGGTGCGGGACTCGCTCGGTCGGTAGAACGCCACCCAGCCGTCGTTCTCCCCCAGATAGAGCGCGTAGAAGACCGCCTTCCCCGCACGGATGCAGACCGGATCGGCGTGCACGTCGAAAACGAAAGTGAGTCCCGCCGGCGGTATCGGATGGCCGTCGATCACTCGATCGGCGAGCCCGGCCATGCGATTGGTGGCGAACTGAATGCCCTGGCTGTAGACGAAGGTGGCTGCCGCCACCCAGAGCAGAACGAGTGCCCGTCTCCGGGCCGGGCTCCCGGCGAAACGATGCAGCACGACCGTGAGGATCGCGGTGGCCAGCACCGTCGCCGTCACGATGACCGTGGTCTTCACGAATGGCCGCGCGAACAGGACCGGCGCCATCGTCACGCCGAGCAGAATCGGCCCGATGCCGGCCACCACGGCCACGCTGACCGACATGGTGACCATCGCGGACGTCTCCTGGAAGAACCAGGACAACGCCGCCTGAGCGACAGCGAACACGCCGGCCAGCAGGAAGAGGAAGATCGCCAGAGCGATGGTCGTGTGCGAGATGATCTGCCGCTGATCCACGCCGACGTCACCCGGCGAGATGCCGAGGGCTTCGTAGAACCGGTCGTACCCAAGAGCGACCAGGCTGTACACCAGCCCGCCGGCCAAGCCCAGCACCGCGGCCGCGTTGGCCAGGATCGCAAATGCCGTCGGACTGAGCCCCGCCGCCTCCGAAGCGCCTGTGTCGTCGGCCACGCCCCCAGTCTGCGACCCGCAACCACCACGCCGGCCCTCTGCGTCCGGCATCGGACTCGCGCCACGCCGGGTGGGATGGCGGGACGTCGGCCGGGGCGCCGCCACGCCCCGGCCGACGGTCCTAGGAGCAGACCGTGCTGCCGAGCTTGACCGCGCTCGGAGCCGAGGCCGTGCCGTTGGCGACGAAGCCGATGGTGATGGAGGCGCCGGGGGCCAGGGTGGGGCTGCTGCTCGGGGCTGCTGCCGTCACGGTGGTGCCGGACTGGGTGACGGTGGCGTTCCAGCCGTTGGAGAGGGTCACGCCGGTGGGCCAGGTCCAGGCGGCGCGCCACGGGTTGACGGCGGCGGTGCCGGTGTTCTTGACCGTCAGGGAGCCCTGGAACCCGCCCTGCCAGGCGTTGTCCTGCTTGTAGGTGGCCGTGCAGCCGCCGGTGGCGGGGGGCGGAGTGGTCGGGCCGCCGGTGGGACCGCCGCCGCCGACGGGGGCGATCAGGTAGGGCTGGATGATGGCCTGCTTGGCCGTGTTGACGGTGGTCCAGTCGTCGTTGGCGATGCCGCCGGTGTCGCCCGAGTTGGGGTTCCACGACCAGTAGGTGAACGACATGCCGTTGACGCCGGTGCCCGTGTAGGCGAGCAGGCTCTGCAGCCACACCTTGTCGATGTTGTTCTGCAGGGTCGTGCCGAACTCGCCCATCATGATCGGGGCGATGTTCTGCTTGTACAGGTAGCCCCAGTACTTGTCCCAGATGGCCGGCATGTTGGCCGGGTAGCTCGGGTCGTCGAACCAGGCCTGGTGATAGACGGACGTCGCGTACTCGTGGGGTGAGTAGACGAGCCGGTTCGCGACGTCCAGACGGACCGGGAACTGCCCGGCCTTGGAGAGGTTGCCACCCCACCAGCCGCAGTCCTCGTCGTTGCTGGGGTCGTTGTCCCAGACGTTCGACAGGCCGCCGCTGGGGCAGCTGACGCCCTCCACGAAGATCAGCCAATTGGGCTGTACGGAGAGGATGGCGTTGCCCGCGCGTTCGGCGGCCAGCCGCCAGTCGCGGGCCTGGTCGCCGCAGCCCCAGCAGGCGCCGGTGGCGGCCGGGTTGGTGCCCTCGGCGTGCGGCTCGTTGTGCAGGTCGGCGCCGATCACGGTCGGGTTGCCGGCGTAGCGGCGGGCCAGGGCCTGCCAGTTGGCGATCCACGTCGTCTCGGGCACGGCGGCGGTGTACCAGAGGGCGGTCTGGCCGGCGGCGGTCGGCCGGTGCCGGTCCAGGATGATCCGCATGCCCTTGGTGCCGGCGTAGTCGATGACCTTGTCGAGGATCTGCAGTGGGGACAGCCCGACCAGGTCCGGGTTGGTGAAGTCGTTGATGCCGCTGGCGGTGGCGCCGGTCTTGAGCGCGTCGTCGGAGAACGGCACCCGTAGCGTGTTGTAGCCGAGCCCGGCCATCGTGTCGATCTGCGAGCGCCACGGGTTGCTCGACCACAGGCCGTGGAAGGTCTTGTTGTCGGTCTCCATGCCGAACCAGTTGATGCCGGTCAGCCGGACCGTGGCGCCTGTGCTGTCGACGATCTTGTTGCCGTTGGTGTGCAGGTAGCCGGTGCCGGTCGACGCCGCCGCCGGCCCGGCCGTGACGGCCGCCGCGACCAGGCAGCCGGCGGCGGTCAGGGTCGTGGCCGCGGCCGCGATCAGGGATCTGAGTGAGCGCACTTGGACTCCGTTTCTTCGGTGGGGGAGCCGAAATCCAGTGATGGCCATCGTTGCATGGGAGCGCTCCCAGAGCAACGTCATGTTTGCGCTGGGCCCGGCGGTGGCACTAGGACCACGATGAGCGAACTGGACTTCTTGCGGCAGATGCTGCGCCAGTCGCATCACGCCCGGCCCGAGGACCTGCCGGAGATGGCGATGCGGGCGGCCTCGGCCGTGGGGGCGACCGCCATGGTGATCTACGTTGTCGATCATCAGCAGCGTGTGCTCCTCCCGCTGGCGGGCGGCTCGGCGCCACCGCGAACGCCGGTGGCGGTCGACGGGACGCTGCCGGGGCACGCCTACTCCATGGTCACCCCGTACACGGCGGAGACCGACACCGGCGTACGGCTGCTGTTGCCCCTGCTCGACGGCGCGGAGCGCCTCGGTGTGCTCGAGACGACGTTCGACGCCGCCCCGGACGACGGCCTCGTGGACAACTGCGTGACCGTGGCCTCGTTGCTGGCCGAGTTGTTGGTCACGCGCAGCCTCTACAGCGACACCATCGAGGACGTACGCCGGCGGCAGCCGATGCGCCTGGCGGCCGAGATGCTGCGCGCCCAGCTGCCCCCGCTCAGCTTCTCCACCGGCCACCTGATGATCAGCGGCATCCTGGAGCCCTGCTACGACGTCGGCGGCGACGCGTTCGACTACGCGGTCAACGGCGACACGGCTCACCTCGCGCTCTTCGACGCGACCGGGCACGGCTCGTCGGGCGGCATGCGGTCGGTGATGCTCGCGTCCCTGGCCCTCGCGTCGTACCGCAACGCCCGCCGGGCCGGCCTCGACCTGACCGCCACGTACCACCACATCGACGCCTCGGTCCGCGACCACGACCGGTTCGGGATGATCACGGCCGTGCTGGCCGAGCTGGATCAGCGCACCGGCGCCCTGCGCGTCATCTCGGCCGGGCACCCGGGCGGCATCGTCCTGCGGCAGGGCAAGGTCAGCAAGGTGCTCCCGACCCCGACCGCCCTGCCGGTGACCCTGGGCGACCAGCGCCCGCCGGTGGTGGTCGAACAGGCCCTCGAGCCGGGCGACCGGCTGCTGCTCTACACCGACGGGATCATCGAGGCCCGCTCGCCGGAGGGCGAGCAGTTCGGCGTCGACCGGCTGGTCGACTTCGCGGTCAAGGCGGTGGCCGACCAGCTGCCCCCGCCCGAGACGACCCGCCGGCTGGTGCACGCCATCCTCGACTACCAGGACGACCGGCTGCAGGACGACGCCACCGTGCTGCTGGTCGAATGGATGAGCCCGGCCCCGGCCGGGGCGGGCGACGCTCCGCCCACCCCGCCCGCCGGCGACCTGCTCAACCCTGGAGTGTGAGCGCCGGCGCGGGCACGACCCGGTCGCGGCCCGCGTGCTTGGCCTCGTACAGCGCCTCGTCGGCCCGGGCGACGAGCTGCTCCGGGATCTCGCGGCCGTCCCAGAGCGCGACCCCGGCCGAGAAGCTCTGCCCGTGCGGGGTGGCCGCGCGCATCCGGTCGAGGACGGCCACCGCCGTCTCCAGCGACTGACCGGTCAGCAGGACGCCGAACTCCTCGCCGCCGTAGCGGGCCAGCAGGTCGCCCGCGCGCAGCTGGTCGCGCCAGGCGGCCGCGGCCTCCTTGAGCAGCCGGTCGCCCGCCGGGTGGCCGTGGGCGTCGTTGAACCGCTTGAAGTGGTCGATGTCCATCAGCGCGACCACCACCGGCCGGCCGGAGCGCAGCGCCTTGGCCATCTCCCGGCTCAGCTCCAGGTCCCACGCCCGCCGGTTCGGCACCCCGGTCAGCGCGTCGTTGTGGGCCAGCGCGCGCAGCTGGGCCGCCTGGTCCTGGACGCGGGAGATCAGGCCGGCCATCCGCCACAGGACGAACAGGAACAGCACGACGGAGCTGAGCGCGATCGCCGCCCAGTCGATGGTCGCCGGATCGGTGAACCCCTGCACGACCAGCACCGCAGGCGCCAGCAGGGACGCCACCGCCAGCAGGGCCAGGCGCCCGGTGGTGAACCGTTCCGCCCGGTCCGGCGCCACCTCGGACAGCGCCCGCATCGACGGGTGCAGCGCCGCGGCGCCCCACAGCAGGTACATGGCGATCCATCCCGCGTCGAGAAGGCCGTCGCTGTAGACGGTGAACATGTTGATCACGGCGTAGCCGATGTCGCTGACCATCATGGCGGCGATCCCGGCGATCAGCAGCCGGTAGCTGGCGGTGCGGGCGCCGGGCGTGGTGAGCAGCCGGACCACCATGATCAGCAGCAGCAGGTCACCGGCCGGGTAGGCCAGCGCGGTGAGCCGCTGCAGCACGCTGAGCGACTCGTCGTCCGCGATCGGGCGCATCAGGAACGACCAGGCGAGCAGGGACAGGCTGGTCGAGACGATCGCCGCGTCGAGCAGGCCGGCCCGGTCCCGGCCGGAGATCCGGCCCTTGATCAGCTGGAAGGCGCCGATCGCGAACAACGGGTAGGCCGCCAGGTACGGCACGTCGGCCGGGGCCGGGAACGACTCCCAGTGCCACGCGAAGTACTGGAGCTCGTACACGACGTCGCCGACCGCCCACATGGCGAGCGCGGCGGCGAACCAGTACCACACCCCGGCCCGGCGCGGCCGGTGCCGGCGGATGCCGAGCACCACCGCGCCCGCCGAGGCGAAGCCGAAGGCGTTGTACAGGCCCCAGCCCCAGGGATTGTCATCGGGCAGGGCGAGATAGGCGGCACCGGCCACGCTCCCGTACACCAGCCACCACTGCCATCCCGGTCGACCGCGCAGAAACTCCACGATCGCAACCATCGGCGGCCCGGACCGGGACTGAACACCGGCTACGGCGATCTCCGTCACTCCCGACCGGCGACCGCTCGCAGGTCGGCGTAGGCGACGACGTTGTCCTCGTAGTGGCCGGCGCCGCTGTCGAAGGCGCCGCCGCAGGTGATCAGCCGGAGGCCGGCATGGTCGATGGGGCCGTAGACGGCGTCGGCCGGGAAGCGGTCCTTCGGATAGCGGTCGACCCGGGTGATGGCGAAGACGGCCACGGCGCCGTCCGCGCGGGTGACCCGGACCTGGTCGCCGGGGCGCAGCGTGGCCAGCCGGGCGAACGTACCGTCCTTGCCGTGGAAGTCGACGTGCCCGGCGAGGATCGCCGGGCCGAGCGAGCCCGGGGTCGGCGCCTTGGTGTACCAGCCGACCGTGCGGGCGTCGGACGGTACTTGCATGCTGCCGTCCGGCTCCAAGCCCAGCCCGGCGACCGGTGTGTCGGCGTGCAGCGCGGGGATCGCCACGCGGACCGGCGGCGAGGTGGGGAGCAGCTCGCCTCGGGTGAGCGCCCGGCCGGCGTCGGTGCTCACGGGCCCCGTGGCGCCGCTCGGCCCCGGGCCGCTCTCCGGTGCCGCGACGGTCACCGGGGGCTCGGCGGCCGGCTGCTCGCGGTGGCCCACGACGAGCGCCGCCACCCCGCCGACGGCGAGGAGCACGGCGGCGGCGCCGGCCCAGGCTCGACTGCTGATCATCCGCGCGGCAGGACGAAGGAACGCCGGCGCACAACGACCGACAGGCCCAGGGCGGCGAGCAGGGCCAGGCCGCCGACGCCGTACCAGGTGGCCGCGGCGTTCCGGGTGCTGCCGTCGCCGGTGGCCACCCCGCCGACCGGGATCGAGCCGGCCGCGGCGCCGGAGACCATGCCACACAGCGCCGGGTCGGTCGCCTCCTCCGGGATGCCGTTCAGGCCGGCCGACTTGGCCAGCGTGGATTCGCCGAGCCCGGCCAGGTCGTACTTGTGGTTGCCGTTGGCGTCGACGCCGTGCTGGACGATGTGCAGGTCCTTGAGGTGGGCCACCGTGCCCGGCGGCAGGTCGGCCCCGGCGATCGTCCGGTCGTAGCGGAGGTTGCCGCCGGCATCCGCGGTCGGCATCCGGTCGACGGCCAGCCCGCTCGCCTTCGACGTGTCACCCCGGGTGGTCAGCGAGACGAAGATGTCGCCGTAGGCCGGCATGCCCTCCTCGGTGCTGACGTAGCCGTTGCCGTCGGTGTCGGCCGACATGTCGGGGCAGTGGAAGTCCATGCCCATGGTGGAGCCGTGCAGGTGCTGGGCGTGCGGCGAGTTCGGCACCAGCCCGGTGCTGCGGATGCTGATCCGCAGCCCGCCGTCGCCGGTCGCGGTGAGGGTGGCCGTGCCCTGAGCGCCCGAGTGGTTGAGCTCGAGCAGCTTGACGTGCACGCTCTCGTCGGCGCGGGCCGGAGCGGGGGCGGCCAGCACCAGGAGGGCGGCGGCGGCCAGGGCGGGGATCAGTCTCATGAGATTCCTTCGCGGTGAGGGGGTTCAGCGGGCGGAGGCGAACAGGTCGACCAGTTGTCGCTGCTGGGGCTGGGTCGCGGTCCAGTCGGCGGCGGGGACGCTCCAGCGCAGCAGGTAGGACCGGTCGTCGGTGACGGCGAGCAGGACGCGGCGCTCGTGCAACGTGGTGGCCGAGTCGGGGCGCCAGGTGTACTCCCAGTCGGCCCCGCCCCGCCGCATCAGCAGCACGCCCATGCTGATCCGCCGGTAGCCGGGCCGGCCGCCGGCCTTCTCGCGGGCCTGCCAGTAGGACAGCGGCTGCCGGGTGACGACCGCCGAGACGGTCACCGTGAAGGCGCGCCGCCCACCCGGGGCGCTGAAGCAGACGTCGTTGCCGGTGGTGGAGCGGCGCCAACCGGCGGGCACCGCGAGCGAGAAGCCGGCCGGGTCGCGGAACCAGACCCAACCGGCCGGCAGCCCCGCGGGCACGGCGGTGGTGGCCGGGGCGATCGCCTGCTCCTCGGCGCCGGCGCCGCACAGGCTCGCCGGGGCGCCGATCGCCGCCGGCGCGATCGGGGCCGTCGCGGCCGTCGCGGCGGGCCGCTCGGCCTCGGCCCGGTGATCCGCGGCGGCGAGAACCACGCCCCCGGCCGCCAGCAGCGCGACGGCCGCGCCGGCCACGACGTAGCGGGCGGCCGGCCGGCGCCGGGGCGGGGCCGCAACCGTCGCCCGGCCCCGCCAGATCCCGGTGTCGCGCAGCCGCGCCTCGGTCTCGGCGGCGGTCGGCCGGTCGGCCGGGTCCTTGTCGAGCAGGTCGAGCAGCAGCGGGCCGAGCGGCCCGGCCCGGCGGACCGGGTGCGGTTCCTCGTCGAGCAGGGCCCGCAGGGACTCGTCGGTGTCGCCGCGGTCGAACGGCGCCCGGCCCTCGACCGCGGCGTACATCGTCGCGCCGAGCGACCACAGGTCGGCCTCCGGGCCCGCCTCGGCCCCACGGACCCGCTCGGGCGCGACGAACAGCGGCGAGCCCATCAGCGGGTCGGGTCCCTGATCCCGCTCGCCGAAGGTGGCCAGGCCGAAATCGCTGAGCACGACCCGGCCGTCGGCGGCGAGCAGGACGTTGCCCGGCTTGACGTCGCGGTGCAGGACGCCGGCGGCGTGCGCCGAGCGCAGCGCGGCCAGCACCTGCGACCCGATCCGGGCCACCTCGCGCGGGGGCAGCGGCCCGTCGTCGCGGACGGCCTGCTGCAGCGAGCGGGAGGGTACGTACTCCATCACGATCCAGGAGCGGTCGCGGTACCAGGTCACGTCGAAGACCTGGACCACGCCCGGATGGTCGAGCCGGGCCGCCGCCCGCGCCTCGCGCACGACCTGGGGGCCCAGGAACGTGACCTCCTTGACCGCCACGACCCGCTGCAGCAACTCGTCGTGGGCCCGCCAGACGCGGCCCATCCCGCCCTCGCCGACGATCTCCAGCAACCGGTACCGGCCGCCGATCACCTCGTCGGTCATGGTCACCCCCCTCTGTTCGCGAGAGGGATTCGGAGCCGGGCCGGCCGCGGATGGGTCCGTCTCAGATCACGGTGACGGTGATGGTGTGCCAGCCGGTGGCCCCGCTGGGGAACGGCGTGGCGCGGTCCTGGGTCTGCACGGCGCCGGTGCCGTCGGTGGCCCGCACGGCGAGCGAGTGCGGACCCGGCTTCGCCGTCCAGGTGTGCCGCCACTGCACCCAGGTGTCGACGGACGGCACGGGCAGCAGCTCGGCCGCCTGCCACGGGCCACCGTCCACGCTGACCTCCACCTTCGCGATGCCCCGGCGCTGGGCCCAGGCCACGCCGGCCACGGTGACCGGGCCGGCGGCGGGGCGGGCGAACGGGCGGGGCTTGTCGATGCGGGAGGCGGTGCGGACGGTGCCCTGCTGGGCCCAGCCGCGCTCGACCCAGTACGCGTCGAACGCCTCGAACGTGGTCAGCTCGAGCTCGGTGACCCATTTGCAGGCGCCCGCGTAGCCGTACAGCCCGGGGGTCAGCATCCGCACGGGGAAGCCGTGCTCGGGCGGCAGCGGCGCGCCGTTCATGGCGACCGCGAGCATCGTGTCGCGGCCGTCGAGCGCGGTCGCCACCGGCGTGCCGATGGTCATGCCCTCGGCCGACCGGGCCACGATCTGATCGGCCCCGGCCCGCAGGCCGGCTTCCCGCAGGAGCGACCCCAGCGGTACGCCGAGCCAGCGCGCGGTGCCGATGTACGGGCCGCCGACCTCGTTGGACACGCAGTTCAGGGTGATGTCGCGCTCGATCAGGGCCCGGCCCAGCAGGTCGTCCAGGGATAGCCGGAGCTCCCGGTCGACCATGCCGTGGATCCGCAGCGACCAGGTGTCCGGGTCGATCCGGGGCACGGTCAGCGCGGTGTCGACGCGGTAGAAGTCGGCGGTGGGGGTCATCAGACCGGGGATCAGTGGCTTGGCCGCCGAGGCGGGCGCCGGCAGCCGCAGGTCCGTGCGGACCCGGCCGACCGTGCGCCGCAGGACCTGGGCGCCGCCCTCGGCGAGCACCGCCGCGCCGGCCACCAGCGCCGCGCCCTTGAGGAACGACCGCCGGTCCCGGCTCTCCGAAGCGACAGGGCCCAGCAGCCACCACAGGGTCGCACCGGCCACCGCCGCGGCGAGCACCGACGGTACGGCGTCGGGGAGCGTGCCGGCCGGCCGCGACAGAGCCGCGGCCGCACCGGCCACCCCGAGCACCGCCGCGCCGGCCGCCACCAGGGCGCGGCGGTGCTGTCCGAGAACGCCGACCAGCGCGGCGAAGAGAGCCACCACGAGGCCGACCGAGGCGAGCAGCACCGGCTTGTCGTGGGTGCCGAGCTCTCGTACGGCCCATTCCTTGACCGCCGTGGGCGTGGCGTCGATGACCGCGCCGCCGACGGCCACGAGCGGGCCCGCCCCGGGCCGGGCCGCGGCCGCGAACAACTCCGCGACCGCGACCCCGAGACCCGCGGCGAGCACCCCGGCCAGGGCGCCGCGCAGGAGGCGCCGCATCAGCTCTTCGGCATCAGGACGGAGTCGACGATGTAGACGTTGGCGTTCGCGGTCTGCACGTTGCCGCAGATCACCGAGGCCGCGCCGTTCACCTTGAAGTCCGTGCCGGAGCCGCTGACCATCAGGTCCTTGCCCTCCAGGGTCTTGTGGCCGCCGGCCAGGTCGGCCGGGGTCAGCTTCCCGGGCACCACGTGGTAGGTCAGGATGTCGGTCAGCGTCTTCTTGTCGGCCAGCACCTTCTTCAGGTCGGCGGCCGGGATCTTCTTGAAGGCGTCGTTGGTCGGCGCGAAGACGGTGACGCCGTCGGCCGAGTTGAGCGAGTCGACCAGCCCGGCCTGCTTGACCGCCGAGACCAGGGTCGACAGCAGCGGGTTGCCCGAGGCGGCGGTGGCCACCGGCACCTGCGCCATGGCCTGGAAGCTGCCCTTGTTGGCCGGGTCGGCCGGCACGGCGGCGCAGCCGCTGCCGAAGTTGACCGTCGAGTCGGTCATCGGGGCGCTCGACATGCTGGGCGCGGCGCTGGCCATGGTCGGCGCGGCGGCGGGGGCGGCGCTGTTGTCGGTGGAGTCGTCGCTGCCACAGGCCGCCAGCGAGACGGTGAACAGGGTCGCGGCGGTGAGGGCTACGAGCTTCGGTGCACGCATGAGATTTACTCCTCCGAGTTGGTTCGTACGGCTTTGATTCGGTACGGGAAGTCCGCCGGATTGGTCCGTCCGCAGAATCTTTTTCCGCCGGGGATTCGGAGCGAAGAGGATCAAGGATGGGTCACTAGGCTCTCGGCATGACAACTCTCGCCGCCCGTACGATCGGCGCCCTGCGCTCCGAGCACGACGACCTCGCGTCGGTGGTCGCCACCCTGACGCCCGCGCAGATCGAGGGGCCGTCCGGCGCCTCCGAGTGGACCGTGGCCGACGTCCTGTCCCACCTGGGCAGCGGCGCCGAGATCACGCTGGCCGGCCTGCGGGGCGGCACCGGCGAGGCCGAGGCACCCGGGCCCGGTTTCAACCAGAGCGTGTGGGACCGGTGGAACGCGCTGAGCCCCGACAAGCAGGCGGCCGGCTCGGTGGAGTCCAACGCCAAACTGGTGGCCGCCTTCGAGGCGCTCACCCCGGAGCAGCAGGCCGAGCTCGCGATCAACCCGGGCTTCCTGCCGGAGCCGCTGCCGCTGGCCGCCTACGCCGGGATGCGGCTGAGCGAGGTGGTTCACCACGGCTGGGACGTACGCGTCGCCGCCGACCCCAAAGCCGCCCTCGCCCCGGAGCCGGCCGCCGTGCTGGCCGAGCACCTGGCCGGAAACCTCAGCTTCTTCCTCGGCTTCATCGCCAAGCCGGACGCCATCAGCGAGCCGGCCGTCGTCGAGATCGCCGGCACCCCCTACTTCATCGTGCTGGGCGACGGCGCCCGCTTCACCACCGAGGCCGCCGCCCCGACCGCGACCTTCACCGGCCCCCTCGAGGCGGCCCTGCGCCTGCTGGCCGGCCGCCTGTCCCCGGCCCACACCCCGGCCGGTGTCGAGGTGACCGGCAACGTCACCCTGGACGGCCTGCGCGCGGTCTTCCCGGGCTTCTAACCCGGGCGGGCTAGTGGCCCGGGGCGATCGAGGCCTGGACGACCAGGGCGGCGGCGCCGATGGCGGCGGCGTCGCGGGGCTGGGCCGACAGCTCGACGGCGATCTCGTGGCGGCGGCGGGCGTGGGCGGTGCGGGCGAGGTGGGCGCGCAGGCGGCGAGCGTAGATGGAGCCGGCGACGGCTACGCCGGGGCCGGTGAGCACGACCCGGCCCAGGTCGAGCAGGTTGACCATCGAGGTCACGGCCACGCTGAGGTGGCCGGCGGCGCGGTCGACCACGGCGAACGCCTCCACGTGGCCGCCGACCGCGGCCTGGGCGATGGCGTCGTAGGCGGAAGACAGAGTGCCGTCGAGGGGCAGGCGGGCGGCCAGCTCGGGGTCGGCCCGCGCCGCCTCGACGGTCGCCGCCATCGACGCGTACCGCTCGACGCAGCCCTGGTTGCCGCACGGGCACGGCCGCCCGTCGTACTGGATGGAGAGGTGACCCAGCTCGCCGGCGTCGAAGCTGGCGCCCCGGAAGAGTGACCCGCCGAAGACCAGGCCGGCCCCGATCCCGGTCGACAGGTAGACGCTGCCGAAGGTCTGCTCGCGCGACACCCGGCGGCTCCAGAACTCGCCCAGGGCGGCCGCGGCCGCGTCGTTCTCGACCAGCACCGGCAGCTTGAGCCGGTCGGCCAGCTCGGCCCGGCCCGTCTTCCAGTCCGGGTAGTCGGCCTCGTGCCCGGGCCGGGCCGTCGGGCCGACCACGGCCAGGCCCTCGATGCGATCGAGAGGCAGGTCAAGGGCGGCGGTGAAGTCGTCGAAGCGTACAGCCAGCAGGTCGGGAAGAGGCGAATCGTCCAGCGGGACCACCTCGCGGCCGACGACCCCGCCGGTCAGGTCGATGGCCACGCACGTGATCGACTCGGGGCCGAGCTGGAAACCGATGCCGAACCGGTTGGCCGCCTGCAGGGCGAGCAGCTTGCGGGGTTTGCCGCGGGCGGAGTCGGCCGTGGTGCCGGTCTCGTGGACGACACCGTCGGCGATCAGGTCCCGGACGATGTTGGAGATGGAAGGCTGGGTCAGGCTGGTCAGCTCGGCCAGCTCGACCCGGCTGATCGCGCCGGCCGAGCGGATGACGTCCACGATCAGGGCACGGCTGCCCGGACCGGCGGCGGGCGCTTCTCGACGAGCCATGGCGGTACGGTATCGCTTCGGGCGAGACGACCAGGAGGAAGACGTGCATCAGGAGCGGCGGCGGGTCGGTCTGGTCCTCGCGCGCCCGGCCAAGGTGCTCGGCGAGGAGCCGTACTACCACGAGTTTCTCGAGGGCCTGGAGCGCATGCTCACCCCGGCCGGCGTCTCCGTCCTGGTGAAAGTGGTCACCGACAGCGAGGCCGAGGCGGAGACGTACGAGCGCTGGGCCGCCGACGGCCGGGTCGACGGCGTGGTGCTGACCGATCTGGCCCCCGACGACGACCGGGTCGGCCTGGTCCTGCGGCTGGGGCTGCCGGCGGTGGTGATCGGCGCTCCCTCGACCGCCTCCGGCCTGCCCACGGTCTGGACCGACGACCTCGGCTTCGCCCGCGAGGCGATCCGCTTCCTGGCCGAACGCGGCCACCGGGTGATCGGCCGGATCAGCGGCCCGCCCGCCTTCGCCCACACCCAGCTGCGCCGGACCGGCGCCGACGAGGAGGCGAAGGCCCGCGACGTGCGGGTGCTGCACGCGGAGGGCGACTACTCGTACGAGTCGGGTCGCGCCGCCATCACCGAGCTGCTGGAGGCGAAACCGACCGCGGTGGTCTGCGACAGCGACCTGATGGCCCTGGCCGTGCTGGACACGCTGCGCGAGCGCGGCCTGAACGTGCCGGCCGACATCTCGGTGGTGGCCTGGGACGACTCGGCCCAGTGCCAGCTCGCCGTGCCCGCCCTCTCCGCCATGAGCCACGACGTGGCCCGCATCGGCGAGCTCGCGGCCGGCGCCGTCCTCGACGCCATGAACGGCGTCCCCCCGGCCGTCTACGAGGCCCCGGCCGCCCACATCGTGGTCCGCGCCAGCACCCGCTGAGCCTTCCTCGTTGTAACGGCGGCGTTGTCATATCCGGCCGTCCACTCAGGCGGTAGGCGGGGTCGAGAAACGTGGCTGTGCCGGATATTTCCGGCCCCAGCCCGGCCAACCCTAGCTCCGGACCAGCCCAGCTCGGCCCGGCCCAACTCGGCCCAGCCCAGCTCGGCCCAGCTCGGCCCAGCCCGAGCCCCGGCCAGTCCGGCCCCCCCGGCCGGCCCAGCCCAGCTCGGCCAAGCTCGGCCCAGCCCAGCTCGGCCCAGCT
>NZ_JBFAOX010000007.1:203897-412240 GCF_040675435.1 Actinoplanes sp. NPDC049598
CCGGCCCAGCCCAGCTCGGCCAAGCTCGGCCCAGCCCAGCTCGGCCAAGCTCGGCCCAGCCCAGCTCGGCCAAGCTCGGCCCAGCCCAGCTCGGCCAAGCTCGGCCCAGCCCAGCTCGGCCCAGCTCGGCCCGGCCCGAGCCCCGGCCAGTCCGGCCCCCGGCCGGCCCAGCCGAAGCTCGGCCTCGGTTGAGTCCCGGTCCGGCTCAGCCCGGCTCAGCCCGGCTCAGCCCAGTCCTGGCCCGGCTCTACGCCGCCGCGTGGCGAGGCCTCCGCTGCGTCACCTAACTCCAGCCGCTGACCGCCGGTCTTTGCTTTGAGCCAGCGACCGTAGGCCCCGCGTTGGATGGCGCGGGCCTGGTGGTTGCCGGTGTCGGGGTTGGCTGTCGTCCGTGTCAGGCGGCGGTGGGGTTGTGGAGTTTCTGGTCGCGGGTGGGGCGCGCTACGAGCGCGGCGATGGCGATCAGGGCGAAGCCCCACAGAGGCAGCTGCTGGAAGTCGCTGGGGGTGAGGAGCCAGCCCTCGCCCATGTTGTGGGCGCGCAGCAGGTCGATCGTGGGGCCGAAGGCGAAGCCGTGGCTGTGCACCAGCTCGCCCGTGCCCTGCGGGTCGGCGACGGTCAGGTAGCGCAGCAGCGAGGCGACGAAACCGGCGGCCGACGGAATCACCAGGAGCAGGCCGGCGATGGCCAGGGCCGCGCTCGGGGCGGGGTGGCGGGCGGCCCGGATCCGGTGGGCCAGGGCCACGCCGGCGAGCCAGCCGGCGACCAGGCCCAGCAGCGTTCCGGCGATGGTCAAGGGCAGGTACGAGGCGGGGCGTTGCGGCCAGCCGGTGACGTCGACGGAGGTGATCAAGGGGTACGCGTACACGTCGACCCGCACGCCGGCGGACTCCGCGGCGAAGTGCGTGTTGGCGATCCGGCCGTCCTCGGAGATGATCGGCCCGACCGTCCAGCCGTCGGTGGTCAGCTTCTCGTGCATCTGCTCCGCGGCCTGCTGTGCATCGGTGCCGGCGGGAATCGAGCCCTGCGCCCAGAAGTAGTGCTCGGAGTTGAAGCCCCGGTCGAAGCCGAACGCCTCGGGACCGGGCAGGGCGGCGTAGCCGAAAGTCCCCAGCCAGGAGCCGACGGCCGCGCCCAGGGCGCCACCGATCAGCAGGGCGATGACGACCGCGACCAAGGCGAACGGCCGGCGTGCGGGCGGGCGGAACCGTTCCCGCAGACCATCGAGCACGAGCCGCCTCTGATCGGCGCGGGCGGGCCGGCCGCCGGGGCCGGCCATCTCGAGCATGGTCTCGATCAGCTCGGGGCCGTGCTTGCGGCGGAGCCGGGCCGGATAGGCCGCGAGCAGCGTCTTGTAGCTCACGCCACACCCCCGGCGGGACGCGGCCGGAGAGCGAGCTGCCGGTCGACCGCGGCCGAGCGGCGCCGGAGGCGCTCGGCCTGCTCGGTCAGGGCCGCCGCGCCGCCGTCGGTGAGCCGGTAGTACCGCCGTAGCCGGCCGTTGACCGCCTCTTCGCGCTCGACCTCGATCAGTCCCTGCTGGTCGAGCCGGTCGAGCGCCCCGTAGAGCGTGCCGGGCCGCAGATTCACCTCCCCGTCGGAGAGCAGGCCGACGGACTGGATGATCCCGTAGCCGTGCAGCGGATGGGCCGCGAGCGCGGTGAGGATGAGGAACGTGGGTTCTTGCACAACGAGGACAGTACGGTGAGCGATGTATAACGTCAACCGTATTATGGAGTCAGTCGGCGACGTGGGCGGTGTTGTCGATCCAGTGCTGGGCCAGACCGAAGTCGCCGTCCACAGTGACCCCAGCAGCCTCGGTGAGCGGGAGCCGGCGGGTCAGAGCCAGCAGCAGCGATCCGGCCGGGCCGGTCACCGTCACGTCGGCGGGCCGGGTTCCGGGGTGCCACGTGGCCCCGGTCGGCTGTCGCTCGACGTACCAGCCGCTCTTGAGGTCTGTGGCCTGGAACTGCAGGGTCTGGCCGGTGCCCCGGAGGGCGTGGGCGGAGCTGGGGCGCTGCATCGTCCAGGTGGGGGAGGTGAGCATCGCGAGGTGGTTGCCGATGAGCGCGGCCGCGACGTCGGCCTCGACGCTGGGTGGCCGGCCCGCCGCCGCGGCCGCGTCGAAGCCGTGGACGACCGACTCGTTGAGCACGCTGGTCAGCCAGAACCGGGTTCCGCTCCGCTCGTCACCCGCGGCGTTGAACACCGGTGCGTCGAGGGCGTCGTCGGAGCACGCGGCGACGACCCGCCGCGCCGACTCCGACAGCCAGGCCGGCCACTCGTGAGGATCGCCGGGGCGTGCGGCCATGTCCGTCGGCAGTTGCGTGGGGTCGGTGATCCGCCGTTCGATGATCTCCGCGATCCAGTGCTGGGTCTGGCCCACGTGCGCGACCAGGTCGGCCACGGTCCACTCCGGGGCGGTAGGCACGTTCGCGTCCGGTCCGGCCGTGGTGGCCGAGTCGGCCAGGCGCGCGGTGTGGTCGACGATTGCTTGCCGGGCCCGTTCCGGCGTCAACTCGGTCATGGGACTGCCTTTCCGTCGGCGTGTTGTGCTGTAACCGACTCGGCGGGCCGGCCGAACTCATCGGCGGCGGTCGTATTCTCGCGGAATGGCACTCGATCGGGCGGTCGTGGCGCTGACCTACGCCGTGGCCGGAATCGCCGCGTGGGCGGTGGCCGTCACCGTCGGCGGGCCTCCGTTGCTGGTCACGCTCGTGGCCGACTTGGCCGCCACCGTCGTGGTGTTCGTGGCGAGCCTCATCGTCGGGAACGCCAGCCTGTACGACCCGTACTGGTCGGTCGCCCCGCCGGTGATCGCGGTGGTGTGGCTGAGCGGACCGCTCACCGTCCGGCAGGTGGCGCTGCTGGTGGTCATGGTCGCCTGGGCGGTGCGGCTGACCGCCAACTGGGCCGCCGGCTGGCGCGGGCTGTCGCATGAGGATTGGCGTTACGTCCAGCTGCGGGCGCAGCGGCCCTCGTGGTTGCCGTTCTGGCTGGTCAGCCTGGTCGGCATCCAGGTCATGCCGACGCTCGTGGTGTTCGCCGCGATGCTGCCGGTCTGGCCGGCCCTGACGGTCACCGGCCGCGGCTGGGGCCTGCTGGATTCGGCCGCCGTGGTGGTCGGGGCGGGAGCGGTCGTGCTCGAGGCGGTGGCCGACCGGCAGGTGCGCCGCTTCACCGCCGACCCCGCCAACCGCGGCCGCGTGCTGGACAGAGGCCTCTGGCGGCATTCGCGTCACCCCAACTACCTAGGCGAGATCATGTTCTGGTGGTCGATGTGGCTGTTCGCCCTGGCGGCCGCGCCCGGCTGGTGGTGGACCGTGGCCGGCCCGGTCGCCATGGTGTTGCTGTTCCTCTTCGTCAGTGTGCCGCTGATGGATCGTCGCTCGTTGCAGCGGCGGCCGGGCTACGCCGAATACCTGCGGCGTACCCCGGCCCTCCTGCCTACCTCCCGGTTTCGCCCGGCCCCGCCAACGGCTTCGCGTCACTCGTGATGCCAACGCCCCGGAGAACAGGCGAGGCGCTGCCCCGGGTCAGCTCGACCCGATACTGCGCATAGCGTGAGCCACCTACGACCCGGTCCCCCTCTCTCAAAGGCCTCCATTCGGTCCAGCTACCGCCAGGCGTCGAGGTGCTGCCGGTACGCACCGACAGCCGCACCGAAGCCCCCAAGGGCACCGAAGCCTGATAGGACAGCCGATCCCAGCTCACCATCTGCCCCGCGTCGAGCACCCGCGAGACCATCGACCCCCGGCGCGCGTCACCAGCCAGCCGTACGCCATCGGAAGTGACCGTGGCCCCGCTGAGCGTCCCGGTGCGCAGCGAGGGCTCGGTCCAGTCGGCCACCCCGGCGGCACTGGAGACGAAGCTGGACTTCGCCGACACGGCTAGGTTGCCGGCCGCGTCGGTGCTGCGTACGTCGAACCGATAGGTGGTCTGTGGGTCGAGACCGCTGACCACCGCGGTGTGCCGCCGCCCGGCCAGATCGGCCGGCCAGTCCTGCCCGTCCACCCGCAGGGTCGAGGCAGCCGACTCGTTCGTATTCCACGTGACCGTCGCCGTCCCGTCCGGCCGCGGCAGAACCGAAACCGCGGAGATCACCGGTGCCGTCCTGTCAGCTGGGATCATGTTCGGCGCGGTCTTGTCGGCTCTGGCCTTGTTCGGCGCGGTCGTGCCCGGCTGGCTCCCGTCCGGGGCGGTCCTGTCCGGAGTGGCGGTGGCCTGGCCCGGCTGTGGCCCGGTCGCCTTCGCCGCGGCGCCGTAGGTGGCCACGTATGCGCCGGGGGCGGCGGTGAACATGGCGTACTCCACGCCCTTGATCGTGGTCCTGGTGAACGCCACCGGCGAACCGGCCCGGGTGAGCCCGGTCAGCGTGCGGCCACCGGTGCCGAGCGTGGGAACCATGCCGGTCAGGCCGTTGGCCCCCGTGCCCACGTTCACCGTGAAGGACAGGTCCGTCCCGGACCACGAAATCCCCGAGTACGACGACGCGTTGCGCCCGTCGAGCCAGGTGAGCAGCTGCTTGGCCGTGATGAGCGGAACCCCGCGCGCACGGGCCGAAGCGAGCACCTGATCACTGTCGTACGTCGTGGCGTTGTCGGTGTGCATGTTGGCGGTGAAAGCGCCGTAGTAGCCCTCGGCCCCGAGCGCGCGGTCAAGCAGTGTGTCCACGGTGAACGGGTAGCTCTGACCGGACTCGTCGGTCATCTGCGTGGCGGCCTGGTAGACGTCGATGAGCCCACCGGTCTTGGGGGAGAAGCGCATCGGCATACCGGAACCGGTCATGAAACCCGGCCGGTCGGCGACCCATGGACCGGGCCAGTAGTAATAGTTCGTGTCGAGCCGGATCCCGTTGGCCGCCTCGATCGTGGCCTGGGAGGACCAGTCCGACCAGACGATGCAGTGCGTCCGGCTGGTGACCGGTCCTGCCACGTTGCTGTAGCCGCCGTGCCAGCCGGCGAGCTGGTTGGTGTAGAAGCCGGTCAGCGTGCCGGAAGTGTAGTCGCCGCAGTTGGTGCTCACGTGCAGCCCGACCTCGAAACCGCGGGACTGGTAGGTCGACGCCTGGGAGCCGGTCAACGGCGAGGCCGGGTAGACGTACGAGGTGTGCCTCGCGCACTGCCAGTCGTCGACGACGCAGTTGGCCGGGCTGTTCGCCGCGTACTGGTCGAACCGGCCGGCCGTGCCACCGACGCCGTGATCGTCACCGGTGGCGACCACGACCGCCTTGAGGCTGCGCGGGAAGTACCAGAATTTCGGCAGCGGCTTGCGGTCCAGGTTCATCGCGCCGATCAGGTTGGCCAGCAGCCGTTGCTGCTCGTCGGCCTGCGGGATGGCGGCCTTGGACAGGTTGACCCAGTCGGTGCTGCTGCCACCGAAGTACAGATCGTCGGAGCGCCGCGGCGAGGAGCCGTCGCGTTCCTGGCCGTCCCAGGCCGGGTTGCCCTGCCGCGTGTAGACCAGCGACTGGGCCAGGTCGAAGCTGAAGGCGGCGGCCTGCCCGCCGTTGCTTCCGACGTCGGCCAGGGACACCGCCGGGTTGGTGGTGGCCGTGGTCGCGTTCGAGTAGAGCGTGGCCACGGCCCGGGCGCCGTTCAGCGTGTACCGGTCGGCGCTGCCGTGGAACTGGATCGTCTGGTCGGTGATGCCGCTGCCGTCCGCCCTCAGATAACCCTCGGCCAGCGTGGCCGTCGTGGCGGTGAGACCGAGCAGCCCGGCCAGCTGCTTGTCCGGGCGGAACGCGATCAGATTGCCGCCGCCCTCGACCCAGGAGGTGAACATGGCGACCTGGGCTGCGGTCAGCGTGGACTGGCCGAGCAGCACGACGTCGTACTGACTCAGGGTGGTCGCGGTGACCGTGGACAGGTCGGCGGTGGTGAACTCGTTGAGGCCCTCGGTGCGCAGCACCTCGGCCAGGAAGGGCGTGAAGCCGCTCGGCGGCCGAACGAGGAGAATCGGTCCGCCGGGACCCTGGTCGGGTGGCGGAGGTGGCGCCGCCCCGGTGGTGAAGGTCCAGGTCACCGGCGTCATCACATTGCCGGCGGCATCGCGGGCCCCGCTCACCGAGACCGTGTATGCGGTGGAGTAGGCGAGTGCGGTCGACGGGGTGAACGTGACCGTGTTGCTGCCGGCGTCGTACGCGGTCGTCCCGGTGATCGCGCCCGACGGCCCGGTCAGGGTCAGGACCGCGCCCGAGACCGGCTCGTTGAAGGTGACGCTGACCGCGGTGGTGGCTGCTACGCCGCTGGCGCCCGCCGCAGGGGCACGGTCGACCAGGCCGGGAGCCACAGTGTCGGTGGCCGTGGTGTTGTAGACGACGTCGACCCAGTAATTGGTCGACTGGTAGCTGGCGTTCGGGTATGCGCTGGATCCGTACCGGTAAACGCCGTTGCCGCCGTTGCTGCCGCTGGCGAGCGCGGTCAGCGGGCCCCGGGTCACGGCCGAGGCGAGCCCGTTGGCGGTGGTCGAGTAGAAGCCGGTGTCGGTGTGGTACGACGCCACATACGTCGTGTTGGCGGTGACCGCGACCGGGTTGGGCAGGGTGGCGCTCTGCCAGCCGGTGGCCGTCTCGCCGGTGAAGGTGACCGTGGACAGCCGGGTGCCGGCGGTGTTCCAGAGCGAGCCGGTGTGTGTGCCGGTGTTCCCGGCGCCCTTGTAGAAACGCAGCCCGGTGACGAAGCCGGCCGCGTTGGCCCGGAACTTGACGCCCAGCTCGACCGCGCTGTTGTCGGCGGCCGCGGCGGTGGCCGGCGTCGCGGTGGGCGGCCAGATCGTGCACGGGCAGGCCGAGCCGCCGCTCACGGTCGTGAAGGACCACGAGTGGGCGGCCATCGTGTTGCCCGCGGTGTCCCGCGCTCCGCTGACCGTGGCGGTGTACGTCGTAGCGAACGCGAGGGCGCTCGACGGCGTGAAGCTGACAGTTCGGGTAGCGACGTCGTACGCGGTCGTGCCGGCTACGGCCGTGGTGCCGGCGCGCACCGCGAGGGCGGCCGTGCCGGTTTGCAGCGGCTCGTTCAGCGTGGCGCTCACCGTGGCCGTGGTGGCCACGCCGGTGTCGCCCGAGGCGGGACTGGTGCCGGTGACCGCCGGCGGCGTCGTGTCGGCCGCGCTGGTCTCGAAGACGACGTCGACCCAGTAGTTGGCCGACTGCCAGGTGTTGGTGGGGAAACCGCCGCCGGTGCCGTACCGGTAGACGCCGTTGGCCCCGTCCACCCCGTCGCGCAGCGCGTGCAGCGGGGCGTTGTCGACCCCAGCGGCCGCGAACGCCCCGTCGTCGCCGGCGTAGCGGCCGTTCGGCGCGTAGTAGGACGCTACGTAGGTGGTGTTGGCGTTGATCGCGACCGGGCTGGCGAACGTGGCGCTCTGCCAGCCGGAGGCGGTCTCGCCGGTGAACGTAACGGTACCGAGGTTCGTGCCGTTCGCGCTCCACAGGTGGCCGACGTGCGTACCGGTGTTGGCACTGCCTTTGTAGAACCGGACGCCGGTCACGAACCCGTCGGAGTCGGCGCGGAACTTCACGCCCACCTCGACGGCGGCGGTGTCGGAGTCGGACGGGTTGGCCGGCGTCGCCGTGGTGGGCCAGATCGAGCATGGGCAGGTGGCCGCCTGGGCCGCCTGCGGCGCGATCAGCAGGGCGGCCAGCAGGACCAGGACCATCGTCAGTTTTCGCAACGTGTTCCCCCTCAAGAGGCCGCGGTGAAGAGGACGTCGACCCAGTAGTTGGCCGATTGCCAAGTGCTGGTGGGGAACCCGCCGCCGGTGCCGTACCGATAGAGGCCGTTGCCGCCGTCGGTGCCGTCGGCCAAGGCGTGCAGCGGGCCGTTGTCGACGCCCTCGTCGAAGAATCCGGTGTCGGCCGCGTAGTGGCCGTTCGGCGCGTAGTAGGAGACGACGTAGGTGGTGTTGGCGGTGATCGTCACCGGTGCCGAGAAGACGGCGGTCTGCCAGCCGCTCGACGACTCGCCGGTGAAGGTGACCGTGGCCAGCTGAGTGCCGGTGTTCGACCACAACCGGCCGAGGTGGGTGCCGGTGTTTCCGGTGCCCTTGTAGAAGCGGACGCCGGTGACCTGCCCGGCCACGTCTGAGCGGAAGCGCATGCCGAGCTCGACCGCCGCGGTCTCCGGGTCGGCCGGGGTAACCGGCACGGCCGTGGCCGGCCAGACCGAATAGGTCGTGCTGCTGCCCGGCGCGGCGGTGGTGAACGACCACGAGGTGGAAGCCATCGTGTTGCCCGCGAGATCCTTGGCGCCGCTGACCGTCACGGTGTAGGCCGTGTTCGGGGCGAGCGCCGCCGTGGGCGTGAAGGTCGCGGTCCCGTTGCTGTAGCTGGTCGTGCCCGGCACTCCGTTCACCGTCATCACCACGCCTGACACCGGCTCGCTGAAGGTGGCGGACGGCGTGGCCGTGATCGCCGCCCCGATCGACCCGTCCGCCGGGGAGCGGGTGGTCATGGTGGGCGCTGTGGTGTCGGGGACGCTGCTGCCCGGGGTGAAGACCACGTCGACGTAGTAGTTGGCGCTGCGCCAGGCCAGAGTGGGGAAGCCGGTACCGAGGCGGTAGACGCCGTTGACGCCGTCCGTGCCGTCGCGCAGCGCGTGCAACGGCGCGTTGTCGTAGGCCTGGGTCGCGAAGTAGTCGGTGTCGCCGGCGTAGTGGCCGTTCGGTGCGTAGTAGGAGACGACGTAGGTGGTGTTCGGGCTCAGCGTGACCGGGGTGGACAGGTTCGCCTGCTGCCAGCCCGAGGCCGACTCACCGGTGAAGGTGACCGTGGCCAGCTGGGTGCCCGTGTTCGACCACAGCCGGCCGACATGCGTCCCGGTGTTGCCGTTGCCCTTGTAGAACCGGATCGCGGTCACCTGCCCGGTGACGTCGGCCCGGAACCGGGTGCCGATCTCCGTACCGGTGCCGTCCGGGTCGGTCGGCGTCGCCGGGGTGACGGTGGAGGCCCAGATGCTGCAGGGGCAGGTACGCGAGCCGACGGTGACGGTCCGGGTCGCGTCGGCGCCGACGTTGCCGCTGTCGTCGGTGGCCCGGACCCGGATGGTGGGCGTGCCGGTGCTGCCGGGCCGCCACGTGTACGTCCAGGAGGCGCGGCCGGTGGCGGGATGCCAGGTCGTCCCGTTGTCGGTGGAGACCTCGACGCCGCCGACCACGCCGCCGCCGGTGTCGGTCGCAGTCCCTGAGATGACCGTGGGCGAGCCGGCCGGCACGGTGGCGCCGGTGGCTGGGGTGGTGATGACCGCAGCCGGGCCGACGGTGTCGGTGGAGGCGGTGGCCGCGGTCAGCCCCGCCTGCAGCGTGCCGGGCTGCACGCCCATGTCGGCGAGCAGGTTGACCGTGGCTTGCTTCATCGGCGTGCTGGCGGCGCCGGAGCCGCGGTCGTGGTTGCTGTCCAGTCCCCACGACCATTGCACGGTGCCGGCGCCGAAGACCAGGGCGCCGCTCGGCGCCCGGTACAGCGTCAGGTTATGAGTGGCGCTGCCGGTCGCGTAGGTCGAGCCGTAGTCCTGCAGGACGTCGAGGCCGGAGGCGGTGGTCGTGGACAGCTTGATCAATCCACGCGGCCGGGCGCCGTTGTCGGCGTCCTCGTCCCACTCGTAGCCGACCGTGCCCGAACCCAGGGTGGCGGTCGCGCCGGCGGCCTGGGTGCCGACCGTGGTGCCGCGCCACAGCCGCATCTTGCCGTCCGCCGCCGGCACCTGCAGGTTGACCGTTCCCGCGTTGACCTTGAAGATCGTGCCGGTCAGCCCGTTCTCCGGGCGCCCGCCGTCGGCCGGCGGGCTGAACCGCGGATCCCGCCAGCTGCCCGTCCAGGCCGGGTCGGGGTCGATCTTGCCGTTGGCGTGGGTCTCCTTGTAGGTGACCATCGTCCGGTAGGCGTTCTCCCAGCGGGTCTTCCAGAACACCTCGTTGCCGCTGAAGAAGGCCAGGTCGACCCCGGCGTCGCGGGCGGCCTCGACGTTGGCCCGCTGTTGACCCGACCAGTACTCGTCGTGGCCGACCGACAGGAACGCCTCATGGTTGCGCAGCAACGCGCCGTTGCGGTCGGCGTCGACGCCCGCGATGTAGCTGACGTCGTAGCCGTTGGCCTCAAGCCAGCGAACCATCGGATATTCGGCGTTGTAGACGTAGTCCTCGGCGCCTGTGCCGCGCGTGGTGATCGGCCGGTTGTAACTCACCTTGTACGCCCGCCCGGCCGGCGAGCCGACGTAGAGGGAGTTGCCGCCGTACTGGTTGTAGGCCTGCCAAGTCGAATCGGAGGTCTGGAAGACGATGCCGGAGTGGCTGGCGTCGTCGCGCACCACGAAGTGGATATGGCTCGCGCCGGAGGTGCCGTCGGTCCGCACGAGGCGCGCGAAGTAGATGCCGGAGACCGCGGTCGAGGGCACCGGCCAGGAGGCCGACACCGCCCAGTTGCCGCAGTCGACCAGGCCGGTGGCGGCCTGGCTCATGCAGCTCGGCTGGCTCTGCCGGCCGACCGGGTTGACTGAGGTGATCAGGCGGGCGCCGTTTCCGCCGTAGTAGCCCATCCGGTAGATGTCGACGCGGTACGACGCCGCCGACGAATCGACTTTGAACTGCACCGTCTCACCCACGTTGACGCTGATCTGCGTGGGGAATCCCTGCAGCGCGGAGCTCCCGTAGCCGGAGATGTCCCAGGTGCTCTTCGGCGTGCCGGGTTTGCTGTTCTCACACGCGATCGGGTTGACCAGCGGCGCGCAGGCATCCGCGGCGGCCGGCTCGGCCCCGGCCACGGACAACCCCGCGACGACAAGGGCAGTCACTAGAAACGTCCTGAGTGTACGCACGCGAATCGCCTCCCAAGCGCTGTCCGAAGCATGTGAATCTGTCGACCCGTTATCTGTCGGGTGGGTGACAGGGCTGTCCGCCGTGGGCGAAGTGCGCAACTAGTCGGCCCAGTCAGCGGCCCAGCCTTGTCCCACCCGGATCCCAAGACCCGCCGATCAGTGGATTCCCCCGTTCGCTCGCCGGTCGTAGTTACGGATCAGGAGACGCGGAAGGTGGCGTCGGCCCGGAGGGCCGCGGTGTTGTCGTTGGTGTCCAGCCGGATCGCGAAGTTGTAGTGGCGTAGGTAGCGGCCGGGATAGTTACCACTCGAAGGAGACGCCGGCGGCGTCGGCCAAGCCGGCCACCATGCGCCAGAGCTGGTCCTGGTGCGGGTCGAACGGGTAGGCGTCGACGCGGCCGATGTTGTCGGCATGCCGGACGTACCGGTCGGGGAAGTTGTAGGACTTCAGCCGCACCCAGCCGGGCAGTCCCCAGCACGTGACCAGGCCGTCGTACTTGCCGCTGTTTTCCTCGATCAGCAAGGGCGCCTCCATCGAGTTGCCCTGCCGCAGCCTGCTGGTGTAGGTCGTATAGCTGTTCGGGGGCGCCGGTGGACGAGCGGGCGCCGTAGATCAGGTCGTTGGAGAGGTTCTTGAAGTACATGTAGGAGGTCGACCCGTCGACCACGACGTCACCGTCGAGCACGCCGAAGCCGGGACTGAAGTAGACCTCGTTGGCGCTGACGGTACGGAAGTCCGACGTGTAGTTGACCATGAACACATGGCTGCCGTTGTTCGCCGAGTAGACGATCGCGTACTGGTAACGCGAGGCCACCCAGAAGCCGTCGGCGCCCACGTGTGAGTGGCCAGGCCGTGTACTGACGGCCAGGTGCAGGCCGATCACAGACCGGTTGTCAACGGCGACCCTTGCAGGGTTTCCGGCGTCGATCAGCACGGCATCAGCTCGCCTTCCTCACTTGCGCGGTGCGGCCTTCGCCCGCCGAGGCGGCGATGGACCGCTTGCTGGCCGGGTCGCTGCGCAGGGCCGAGCGGCCGGGTGAGGCGGTGACCCGATAGGTTTCCGGGCCGGCCGGCAGCACGACGTCGACCGCGCCGCCGGCCCGGGCCCGCACCCGGTCGGGAGCGCTCGCGAAGCTCACGTGCGCGGCGCCGTCGTGGGACGAGACCTCGACGTCGGCCGACGCGGCATCAGTGACATCCACGTTCAGCCCGGCGTCGAGCCGGAGCGGGCCGGTGGGCCTTTCGACCCGCAGCCAGGAGTCGGACACCGACGCGGTGAGGGCGGCGGAGAGACCGACCGCCCGGACCGGCGAGTCGCTGGTCACCTTGACGGCGACCCCGGGTGGCACGGTCACGATATGTCGCCCGCCGCAGTCGGGCACGAAGCCGCTGCAGGTGACGCGCAGCCGTAGCGTGTCGCCGCCGAGCGACCAGGAGGCGTTGCCCTTAACGGTCGCCTTGCCGCTCAGCGACCGCTCCACCACGAGGGCGGTGCCGCTGCCGGCGACCACGCGCAGATCGCCGCCGTCGTTGTCGATGACGAGCTGCTTGCCGGTCAGGGCGAACTCTTGCCGGTCGTCGCTGGTCTCATGAATCGCCTCCACGTCGGTGCATCCGGCGAGGACCGCGGTGAGAAGCAGGGGAGTCAGAGGTGTGAGTCGCATGTGCTCACCCGATCATCGAGTGGGCCCGCCGGGCACTACGGCCAGGCACCGGAAAAGAGTATGGCTAGGCATACCGTGCTCCGGCGGCCCGGCAACTACCGTGAGGCGAATGTCAAAGCCGCACACCGCCATGGAGGCGGTCATTCAACGCCGGTTCGTGGCGTCCGAGTGGCCGTGGCGAGCCGTTGCCTATCTTCTTACATCAGGGCCCGTCTGCGTCGCGGTCGCGGTGCCGCTCGTGCTGCTCGGTCTGCCGTGGGCGGTCCTGTTGCGGCGGGTCGTGACGTGGCCGGATCCCTCGCTCGTTCAGCTGGTCCTGCTGCTGATCGGCGGGGCCGTGCTGGTCGCCGGGCTGGGCCCGCTGGTGGCGGTGCCGGCCGCTGCCCTCGAGCGGCGGCGCCTCCGCCTCGTCGACACCCGGCCCACGCGGTCCGGGCATCGTCCGGCGCCGGTGGGTGAGCCGCTCACCTGGCTGCGGGTCCGCTACGCCGAGGCCGCCACCTGGCGCGAGCTCTGCTATGCGATCCTGCTGGCCGCCGCGGTCCCGGTCTGGTATGGCGCAGTGCTGATCCTGCTCGTCGTGATCGCCACCGCGGTGAGCGCTCCGTTCCTGGTCAGCGACCGTGACCCGGTGTCGCTCGGCTTCGGCACGGTGACGACGGTCAGCGAGGCCCTGCCTTATGCCTTGTTCGGAGTCGCACTCCTGCCCGGGGTGCCGTACCTGCTCGCGGTGACCGCCGGCGCGCATGCCGCCGCGGCACGGTTGTTGCTGTCCGCGACCGTCGATGCCGAGCTGCGAGCGGAGCTGACCGAGGTCGAGCGGTCCCGGGTACGGCTCGTCGACGCGTTCGAGGCCGAGCGTCTCCGCATCGAGCGCGACCTGCACGACGGCGCCCAGCAGCGGCTGGTCAGCCTCACCCTCCAGCTGGGGCTGGCCCGCGTCGACCTGCCGGGCGACTCGCCGGCCGGTCGAGCCGTCGCGGGCGCCCACGAACAGGCCAAGCTGCTCATGGCTGAGCTCCGGGAGCTCATCCACGGCATCCGCCCGCAGACCCTGACCGAGGTCGGCCTGCCCGGCGCGCTCCGTGAGCTCGCCGATCAAGCTGCGATCCCGGTCGTGGTCCGCGCCGACCTGCCCGCGCGGCCACCACCCGCCGTGGAGTCGGTGGTCTACTTCGTGGCCGCCGAGGCGCTGACCAACGTGTTCAAGCACAGCCATGCCACGTCGGCCTCCGTGACGGTCGTCGAGCGAGACGGCGCCCTGGTCGTCGAGGTCCTCGACGACGGTCGCGGTGGGGCCGACCCGGCCGGCGGCTCCGGACTGACCGGCCTGGCCGACCGCGTCGCGGTCGCGGACGGGCGGATGTTGCTGTCGAGCCCGCCGGGCGGGCCGACCCTGATTCGTGTGGAGATCCCGTGCCGATTCGAGTAGTCCTCGCCGAGGACGGCGTGCTGCTCCGCGAGGGGCTAACCGGTCTCATGGGCCGGTTCGGGTTCGACGTCGTGGCCGCCGTCGGCGACGCGGTGGCACTTCGGGCCGCCGTCCGCGAGCACCGGCCCGACCTGGTCCTGACCGACATCCGGATGCCGCCGTCGTTCACCGACGAAGGCCTGCGGGCGGCGGTCGAGCTGCGACGCGACCATCCCGGGCTGGCCGTGGTGGCACTGAGCCAGTTCGTGCAGCAGGGCTACGCGGCCGACCTGCTCGACTCGCACGGCGGCCGCGGCGTCGGGTATCTCCTCAAAGACCGGGTCGTCGACGTGGAGGAGTTCGTCGCCTCCGTGCGACAGGTGGTCGACGGCGGCACGGTGGTCGACCCGCAGGTGGTCCGGCAACTGCTGCGCCGTCACCGCGACCCGGTCGCGCACCTGTCCCCGCGGGAGCGTGAGGTGCTCGCCCTGATCGCGGAAGGTCATTCCAATGCCGCCATCGCCCGCATCCTGGTCCTCTCCGACCCGGCCGTCGGCAAGCACGTCGGCAACATCCTCGCCAAGCTCGACCTGCCCCCGACCGACGACACGAACCGCCGCGTCCTTGCCGTCCTGGCCTACCTTCGCAGCGACACAACCCCCGACCCTGCGCTAACCGGCCGAAGCCCAGATGCACCCTGAGATGCCATGTCCGGTGGCCTCGAACGGGAGTCATGAAACTGTCATGTGATCGAGGGAGATCCGCTATGGCTGAGTCGCAGGATCGCGGCTTGGCAAGCCTGAGGGGAGGCCGGCGTGCAGCCGTTACCGGATGACGAATTCCTCGCGGCCCAGCGCCGCCGGGATCCGGTCACCACGTCCCACGAGACCAAGATGGCCCTGGCCGCGGTCCTGGGGCTGGTCGCCGACGAGCGGACTCGAGGCGAGCCGATCCGGGTGAGCGTACAGAACGACGTCGTGTTGCTGGCCGGCGTTGTCCACTCGTGGCAAACGCGGGCCACGGCGGCCGACGTCGTTCGGGCGGTGCCGGGCACGCACGACGTGTGCAACGGTCTTGTGGTCTCCGGCCCCTCCAGCGAGGACGAGTTCGATCGGATCGTCGCCGGGTGGCAATCGGGCGGGCGTCGACGATGGCGGGCCGGGCCGCTGACCTTTTCCTTGCTGCTCCTGCTCTGGCTCGCGCTGCCGATGGCCACCGTCGTACTCCGAGTGCCTGCTGTGCCTGCGCTGATCGCGGCTTTCGTTGGCACCGCTGCGGTGCTCTCGGCGAGGTTCCTGAAACGTCGCCCGGCAGCAGAATGGAGGCATGGACCATGACGCCCGCGTAAGGGCCGCGATCGAAGAGCACTGGCGGGCCTCGGAAGACGGCGACATCGTGACTGAGCACGCCGTCTACGCCGCGGACGCGATCCTCGACTACCCGCAATCTGGCGAGCGCTTTCGCGGTCGGGCCACGATTGCGGCGCAGCGGGGTGGACACCCGGCCAATCGGCACTTCACCGTTCAGCGGATCACCGGCAAGGCGGATCTCTGGGTGAGCGAGTGCGTCATCACGTACGACGGCGCGCCGAATTACTCGGTGAGCATCATGGAGTTCGCGGGGGAGCAGGTGGTGCACGAGACGCAATACTTCGGCGAACCCTTCGGCGCGCCCGCCGCGCGCCTGAAGATCGCGGAGCCGATGCCGGGCCGTGACATCACAACGGCTTAGCGATCCGAGTCGTCCAGCGGCCCAGACCCGGCCGGTGGGTTCGCGGTCCGCCTGGGGGTTCGGTGGGCTCGCGGACGGCCTGCGGGTTCGCTGGGTTCGCGGTCCGCCTGGGGGGTTCGCTGGTCGCGGTCCGCCCGGGGGGTTCGGTGGAGTCGCGGTCCGCCTGGGGTTCGGCGACTCACGGTGGGCTGGCCCTGAGGTGGACTGGCTCGCGGGCTGAGGGTGGCTGTAATCGGTGGCGCGAGTGCTCGCAGGGTGGTGAGAATGCGCGGATGATCGAGAAGTTCAATCCGCCGACGGTTCATGAGACGGCTGGGTACAACCATGTGACGATTTCGAGTGCGGGGCGGCTGGCGCATCTGGCCGGGCAGTGTCCGCTTGATCGGGCCGGCGATGTGGTGGGGGAGCCGGGCGACTACGTCGCGCAGACGGCGCAGGTGATCGCGAACTGTCTTGCGGTGCTGGAAGCGGCGGGGGCCGCGCCCGCGGATGTGGTGCGGTCGGTGATCTACGTGGTGAGTGCGGACAGCAGGGTGTTGGCTGGGGTGTGGCAACAGCTCAACGATTCGCCGTTGGCGGAGGCCTTCACCACTGCCAGCACGCTGCTCGGTGTGGCCGCCCTCGGCTACGAAGGCCAGCTTGTTGAGGTCGATCTCACGGCGTCGTTGGAGTAGTCGGGTGGGAACAGGTCGTGCCCGTCCCACGGATCGACCGGCTCGGAGTAGGCCTCGGCGTCATCCGGATCGGAGTTGGCGGCTTCCGCTCGGGCCGGATCAGCATGTGCCGGCACCGGCGTGCTCGGCCCGGGATGGCCGGTCTCAACTCTGGTCGGGTCGAGGCGGTCGGGTGCCGCTCTGGTCGGTTCGGACCGGACGGGCATGGTTCTGGTCGGTGCGGGGTGGACGGCGCCGGTTCCGGCTGGAGTAGAGCGAGCGGGCTCGGCGTGGGCCGGGGGCCGCGCGAGCTCGGCGTGGGCCGGGGTGGGCTCGGTGTGAGCCGGGGTGGGCTGCGCCGGCCCGGTGCGAGCTGGGGTGGGCTGCGCGGGCTCGGCGTGGGCCGGGGTGGGCTGCGCTGGCCCGGTGCGAGCTGGGGTGGGCTGCGCGGGCTCGGCACGGGATGGGGTGGAGTGCGCGGGCTCGGCACGGGATGGGGGAGCGGGCTCGGCGCTGGTTGGGGTCGGAGGGGTGTGGTTTCTTAGGCGGGCGGTGAGCTGGGCGTGCTCTGAGGTCAGGCGGGCGCGGGCGGCGTTGAAGAAAGGCCCTGTCAGGCCGGGTAGCGGGGCGGACTTCCAGAGGGACAGGGCCTCGCGGAGCTTGTCGGGGGTTGCCTCGCCGGGGCGGGTCAGGGGGGTGCGGAAGAGGTCGGCGTCGGTGGTGGCGTGGGTGACGTAGCCGTGGGGGGTCAGTTTGATCAGGCTGGGGTCCAGGGCTCGGCGGAGGTTGCCGATGTAGCGGAGGGCTATCTCGTCGCCGTTTTCTGGAGGGTCGCCGCTCCAGAGCACTGCCACGATCTCCGGTAGGGGGATGGGGTGGCCGGGCTGGAGCAGCAAGAGGGCCAGGACTGCCTGCTGCCGGAGGGGGCCGAGGTCGATCGGCTCGCCGGCCCGGTAGGCGCGGAGCGGGCCGAGGATCTCGAACCGCAGCCCGGTCATCTGGTCTCCTGCCCGCCGCTGCCGAAGGTACGTAGCAGCAGCATAACGGCGTTGCGGTGGGCCGACGCCAAGGACCTGTGCGCACTTTGATCCACATGAATTACTCTGTGCCCCATGAGGATGCTGGGACATGCTCGATCGGCGGTCGCGCTGACGGCTGCCGCGATTCTGGTGATCGGCGGGCTCGCCGGTTGCGCCAAGAAGGACGACGGGGGCACCACCGAGAGCGGCGTCGCTCTGGTCAAGTCGGGGGCGCTGACCACGTGTACGCACCTTCCCTATGCGCCGTTCCAGTCGAAGGACGACAGCGGCAAGGTGGTCGGGTTCGATGTCGCCCTGATCGATCTGGTCGCCGCGAAGCTGAACGTGAAGCAGGAGATCGTCGACACGCCGTTCGAGGGCATCAAGTCCGGCGCCGACCTGAACTCCGGCAAGTGTGATGTGGCCGCGGCCGGCATGACGATCACCGACGAGCGCAAGAAGGTGCTCGACTTCTCCGACCCGTACTTCGATGCCACGCAGGCGCTGACCGTGCTCACCGGCAGCACCGTCAAGACGCTGGACGACCTGGTCGGCAAGCGGCTCGGCGTGCAGGGCGGCACCACCGGCGAGGAGTACATCAACGCGCAGGTCAAGGAGAAGAGCCTCAAGATCGAGGTGGTCTCCTACAAGGATCTGGCCGCGCTGCAGCAGGCCCTGGCCACCAACCAGGTCGCGGCCGCCGTCAACGACCTGCCGGTGTGGAACGAGTACATCAAGGCCAATCCGGGCAAGGCCGTCGTCGCGGCCGGCTTCGACACCGGTGAGCAGTACGGCTTCGCCGTCAAGAAGGGCAACGCCGAGCTGCTCAAGACGGTCAACGAGGCCCTGACAGCGGCGCGCTCCGACGGCACGTACGACAAGATCTACAAGGAATGGATCGGCGACAAGCCGGCCACGTAGATGAAACTGAGTCGCCGCCAACGGCAGCGGATCTTCCGCATCGCCGGCTACGTCGTCTTCCTGGCGGTGATCGCGATCGTGATCGCCGCCGCCGACTGGGGCCGCCTGTCCGACGCGTTCTTCCGGGGCGACGTCGCCCGCAGCATGTTCCCGGACGCGATCCTCGTCGCGCTGCGGAACACGATCATCTACACGCTGCTGGCGTTCGTGTTCGGGTTGACGCTCGGGCTCGTACTGGCCCTCATGCGACTGTCGTCGATCCTGCCGTACCGGTGGGCGGCCACCGCGTACATCGAGCTCTTCCGGGGTCTGCCCGCCCTGTTGGTGCTGTTCATGGTCGGGTACGGCATCCCGCTGGCCTTCCCCGACCGGGAGATCCCGGGCGGCGTCTACGGCTCCGTGACCCTCGGGCTCGGGCTGACCGCCGCCGCGTACATGGCCGAGACGATCCGCGCCGGCATCCAGGCCGTCCCGAAAGGGCAGCTGGAGGCGGCGCGGACGCTCGGCATGTCGCACACCCGGGCGATGATCTCGATCGTGCTGCCGCAGGCGTTCCGGATCGTCGTGCCACCGCTGACCAACGAGATCATCCTGCTGACCAAGGACACTTCGCTGGTGTACGTCCTCGGCGTGACCCCGGCGACCATCGAGTTGACCAAGTACGCCGGCGACACGCTCAACACGAAGGTCAATCCGACCCCGCTCGTCGTGGCCGGGTTGCTCTACCTGGTCATCACGTTGCCGTTGTCCCAGCTCGTCCGTCGTCTGGAGCGCTGATGTCCACCATCGAGATCAGTGGCCTGCACAAGTCGTTCGGCCCGCTGGAGGTGCTGCGCGGCATCGACCTGACGGTCGAGACGGGCGAGGTGGTCTGCGTGATCGGCCCGTCCGGCTCGGGCAAGTCGACCCTGCTGCGCTGCGTGAACCTGCTGGAGGAGCCGACCTCGGGCTCCATCCGGGTGGCCGGGGTCGAGGTCACCGACCCGGACACCGACATCGACGCCGTACGCCGCGGCATCGGCATGGTGTTCCAGCAGTTCAACCTGTTCGGCCACCTGAGCGTGCGGGAGAACGTCACCATCGCCCAGCGCCGCGTCCTGAAGCGTGGCCGGGCCGAGGCCGACCGGATCGCCAAAGTCAACCTCGGCCGGGTCGGCCTCACCGACAAAGCCGACGCGCATCCGGCGCAGCTCTCCGGTGGTCAGCAGCAGCGGGTCGCCATTGCCCGCGCGCTGGCCATGGACCCGCAGCTGATGCTCTTCGACGAGCCGACCAGCGCCCTCGACCCCGAGCTGGTGGGCGAGGTCCTGGCCGTCATGCGCGGCCTGGCCGCCGAGGGCATGACCATGCTCGTGGTCACCCACGAGATGGCCTTCGCCCGCGAGGTCGCCTCCCGCGTCGTCTTCATGGACGCCGGCGTCATCGTCGAGCAGGGACCTCCGGCGGAGGTCTTCGGCCAACCCCGAGAGGCCCGTACGCGCGAGTTCCTGCACCGCGTATTGGAGCCGGCCCGGGTCAGCGAGTCGGAGATCGGAGCCCATCTGACGGAGTGAGCACTCCGGCCTGGGCCATGCTGTCGACGGTGCCCAGGTAGTGCTCCTCCAAGGTTTTGACGAAGTCGTCGGCCGAGCCGATGCGGAAGACGTCGACCACCTGCTGGTGGCGGCGGACCGCCTCGTCGAGGCCGATGTGCTGGCGGTCGATGGAGGAGCGCATCAGGGCGCCCATCTGCGCGTCCAGGGTGCGCCAGAGCGCGGCCAGCCGGTGTTTGCCGGCCGCGTCGACGATGCAGCTGTGGAACTCGGTGTCCAGGTCGATCATGGCCGCCACGTCGCCGCTGACGGCGGTGGCGGCCATCCGGTCGACGACCTCCTGCATGCGGTCGGTGACCGGCTCGGGGTGGACGGCGAGCAGGCGGGCCGCGCCCGACTCGAGCACGAACCGGGCGTAACACGCGTCGCGGATCTCCTCGTACGACATCCGGGTCACCACGCTGTGCCGGCGCGGTGAGATGTCGACCAGCCCGTCCACGCTGAGCTGGCGCAGCGCCTCCCGCACGGTGGAGCGGCTGACCCCGAGATCCTCGGCCAGCGGGGCCTCGACCAGCCGCTGGCCCGCCTCGTACTCGTTGTTGAGGATCTTGCGCCGGAGCTCCAGGTAGACCGCCTCCGGCAGGGAGCGGTGCAGGAAGTTCGCGGGCTCACTCATGGCTGGGATTCTATGTCGCCGGTGGTCACTCCCCGGTGCTGGTCGCCCTGGATCTCCAGGCTGAGGGCCTCGGCCGGGCCGCACAGCATGGGCATCAGGCCGGGGCCGTGGCCGGGCTGGGGGCTGCCGCCGTGCACGATCACGCCGACGGTGCGCCAGCCGCGCCGGTAGCCGGCGTTGTGGCGTACATCCAGGTCGTCGACGGCGACAAGATCACCTAGCCGGAACGGACCGGACGTGATCTGCAGGTCGATGTCCCACATGTGGGCGGGCCGCCCGATCCCGTTGCCGGCCAGCGACGACGGCACGGCCGCCCGCACCGCCACCCGGACCCGATCACCGTCGACGGAGAGCGGTAGCCGGTCGATGAAGGAAGGATCGGTGTTCATCAGGGTGACCGTCGGAGAGATGACAGCGCCCTGGCCGTGCGTGCGGACCAGGATCGGGTCGCCCGGCAGCAGCTGTTCGAGCACGTCGTCGGGGAAGACGACGATCACCCGCCCCTGCTCGCCGCGCTTGCCGAGCACCCGGCCCCGCCGCCCGGCCGCCGCGCCACCGTGCACGACGGCCTCGTTGCCCAGGCAGGCGTACGCGGTCAGGGCGTGCCGGGCGGCCTGGTCGCGGTGTTCGAGCGTGACGCCCGGGGCCGCGTGGTCGGCGTCGTGATCGAAGACCCCGTCGCCCAGGTGGACCCCGAGGACGATCCCGGCCGTGCCGATCGGGACGTACGGATGGCCGTCGGCGTCGATCAGGTAGGGCGACGACGGCATCACCGGCGTCTCCACGGCGCCGCTGAGATTCATGGCGACCGTCTTCACGATGACTCCTCCACTGAGAATGCCGAGGCCGGGCCGGACAGGATCGACGTCGGCCCGGGCCCGTGGCCGAACAGCCGGCAGTGACCGGTGCTGATCACGCCGACGGTCAGATATCCGGGCCGGTACCCACGTCCGTACCGGTGGTCCTGGTCCTCCAGCACGACCAGGTCGCCGAGCCGCAGCGTCTCCAGCCCGAGCGACAGGTCCTCGCCCTGCCCGGCATAGGCGCCCATGAGATCGGTGTTGGCGAACTCGGACACCATGCCCGCGCCCGCGCCGACCGCCGCCGCCGGCACCCGGGCCGCGACCCGGACGTGGAGCCGCCCGTCCGCGCCCGTGCTTATCGGCAGCTCGTCCAGCAGGTCCGGGTCCAGGTTCTTGGCCACGATCTCCGGGTGATCAAGCAACTTCAAGCCCTGGCCGTACGCGGCCACGCTGACCCGGTCGCCCGGGGCGACCCGCTCCAGGTCCTCCTCGGCCATGTCGACCAGGACGTACGCGTGCTGGCCGAGCACCCGCCCGACGGCCCCGGTGGCCGGCCCCGACCGGACGGTGACCTTGTTGCCGGCGCAGGCCAGGAACTGCAGCGCCATGTTGGCCCCCTCGCCGGCCGCCCGCACGGACAGGCCCGGCTCCAGGTGGTCGGCCGCGTAGCCGGTGGCCGGGTCGCCGGCGTGCGCGCCCAGCGTGACCCCGCCCATGCCGGGCAGCAGGAACGGAGTGCCGTCGGCGTCGACCCGGTAGCCGTGCCGGTCGGCCAGGGCCGGCCACACCTCACCGGCCAGGATCTGGGTGACCAGGCGGTCCCGGTTGGTCCGGACAGTGCTCACGAGGCGGCTCCGAAGCGGAAGTTGTGCCCGCGCAGGGCGGGCGCGGTGGCGGCGCCGTTCCAGACGTTCATCACCGGCTGGGAGCGCAGGTCCCGGCCGAGGCCGTCCACGGTGGCCAGCAGGTCCAGGACGGAATGGGTGAAGCGCGCGCCCGCGACCGGCGCGGCCAGGCGGCCGTTCTCGATCAGGAAGCAGCCGTCCCGGGAGACGCCGGTGATCGTGCCGGTGACCCGGTCGACCAGCCGGGTGTACCAGAAGCGCTGCACGTAGACGCCGCGCTCGACCCCGGCGATCAGCGATTCCTCGGTCTCGTCGCCGGGCGCGAGCACCAGGTTGGCCGCGACCGGGCGGGGCGGCTCCTCGCGGGCGATGTGCGCGTGCCCGGTCGAGGCGGTGCCGAGCTCCCGCGCGGTCGTCAGGTCGGTCACGGCGGCGCCGACCCGGCCCCGGTCCAGCAGCGCGACCCGGGACTTGGGGGTGCCCTCGAGGTCGAAGCCGATCGGCAGCCCGGCCGCGAAGCCGGCGTCGTCGGCCACGGTCACGATCGGCGCGGCGACCTGGGCGCCGGGCCCCGGCGCGGCGAGCAGGCCGACCCCGGCCGCGGCCAGCTCGCCGCCGAAGCCGAAGTCGGGCAGGAAGCCGATCAGCTCCCCGGCCGCCTGCGGGCCGAGCACGACGGTGTAATGCCCGTCCGCCAGCGGTCCACGCCCCCGGCCGGCGGTCGCCTCGCTCACTGTGCGGGCGATGGCCTGTTCGATGCCGAGCGCGCCGGCCGAGCGGTGCAGGTCGATCCAGTGCGAGGTGCCCTCGTCGACGGTGGCGGTCAGGCTGCCCGAGGCCTCGGTGGCGAGGGTGTGGTGGGCGACTCCGGCCGTGTTGACCACGGCCATCTGGGTGACCGCGCGACCGAACATGCCGGCCGCCGCCTCGTTCTGCTTCATGGCCGACGAGGCCAGGGCGGCCCGGGCCCCGGCGTCGAAGGCCACGGTGTCGTCGTGCCAGAGTGACATGTCGGATATGTCGACCGGGTCGGCGACCGTCGCGGGGCCGGCTGCGGCGGCCCGTCGAGCCAGGTCGTGGGCGAGGGCGGCGGCCCGCGCGACGGTCGCGGAAAGATCGCCGAGGGTGCCGCAGGCGGCGCGGGCGGCGTGCCCATCGGCCACCGCCCGGACGATGAACTGCGTCTCGGTGATGTTCTGGGGCTGGTGGATGCGGCCGCCGGCGAAGCGGGTGTATTCGCCGGCCCGCCCGAGCAGGGCGATCTCCACGGCGTCGGCCGAGGTGCCGGACGCCGCCTTCTGGAGCGTCTCCAGCAGCGAATCGGGTGGGACGGGAGCGGTGAACGAGGACATCAGGCGACTCCGATCCTCAGATCGCGGACGAGCATGGGCGCGGCGCCGTGGGAGAGAAAACCCCACTGCTTCGGCTCGCCCTTGCCGCACGGGTAGCCGTACGAACGGAACTCCGACGGGCCGGCCACGGCCTCGACCGAGCCCCAGAACTGCGGGGTGATGCCGCCGTACGAGAAGTTCTTGAGCAACCGGCCGCGGCGGCCGCGCTTGACCTCGTACGCCACCTCGGTCCCGAACTGGAAGTTGAGGCGCTGGTTGTCGATCGACCAACTGCGGTTGTCGTCGATGTAGTAGCCGTCGCCCATCCGTTCCAGCAGGTCGTCCAGGCTGCCCTGGCCGGGCTGGAGGAAGACGTGGGTGGCGAAGCAGACCGGCATGTAGCCCCAGCCGTCCGAGCGGGCGGCGCCGGTCAGCGTCTGCCCGGAGCGGGCGGCCGAGTCCCGGTTGGACAGCGTGTGCCGCACGATGCCCTCGTCGATCAGGTTGAAGGCGCGGGCCGGGGTGCCCTCGTCGTCGAAGGCGAAGCTGCCCCGGGTGCCGGGCACGGTCGGGTCGGAGGTGATGGTGACCGCCGGCGACCCGTACCGCAGGGAGCCGATGTCACCGGGCCGGATGAACGACGTACCGGCGTAGTTGGCCTCGTCGCCGAGGATCCGGTCGAGCTCGAGGGCGTGCCCGCTGGACTCGTGGATCTGCAGCGACACCTGCTGCGGGCCGATCACCACGTCGGCCTGCCCGGGGTCGGCCATCGGGGCGGTCAGCAGCGCCACCGCCTCCTCGCCGACCCGGGCCGCCTGCTCCAGCATGGACAGCGACGAGAGGTATTCCCAGCCGGCCGCGGCCGTGTTGCCGTGGAACGAGTTGGGGTAGCTGCGCCGCTGCACGTCACCGTGGCCGTGTGCGGTGACCAGCAGCATGGCGCCGGTTTCGACGAAGTGCTGGTGCTGCCGGGAGCCCTCGGTGTCGGCGTAGTGCCGGTGCTGGCGCTTGGCGTTGATCCCGGCCTGGGCCGCGGCGACCAGTTCCGGGGCCGAGGCGGCGGCCAGCCAGCCGGCCAGCAGCTCGTACCGCTGTTCGGTGGAGACCGCGAACGGGTCCTCGGCCACCTCCGTGGCGTAGGTGCCGCTCGACGGCTCGCGCGGCGGCAGCGAGACCGGCTTGCCGTGCCCGGCCATGGCCACCGCCGAGGCGTGGGCGTCGTGCGCCGCACTAACGGCATCCGTTAGTGACCCTAACGGGCGGGCCGCGAAGCCCCACTGTCCGTCGACCAGCACCCGGACGCCGATGCCGATGTTCTGCTCGATCCGCTCATCCGGGTCGCTGCCGAGGGTGACGTACGACCGCATCTCCTCGGCCTCGATCAGCCGCGCGTCGGCGAAGTCAGATTTGTCGGATACGGCGCCGAGGGCGCTGTCCAAGATCGAGGCGGCGGTCGAGGAATCGGCGAGGGAGCCCCAGGAATGCGCGCTCACGCGGCGTCCAGCGGCATGTTCACCCACGAGCGGGTGCGGAACGACTTCTCGTAGGCGTTGATCGTCTCCTGGACGAGCGCGCCCTGGCCGAAGTCACCCTGGTTGGCCGGGCCGCCGGAGAGGATCTCGGTGGCGAAGTCGGCGCACAGGCACGAGTAGAACAGGAAGTCCCAGTCCTCCTGCGAGCTGCCGCCGGCCGGGAAGAACTCCTGCGGGATCTCCCGCTCGACGAACTCGACCTCGCTCTTGGTGGCCGTCCTGATGGTCTGGCAGATGCCGAACTCGTCGACCAACCGCACGATGATCGCGCCCTCGGAGCCGTAGATGCGGGCCTCGATGCCGGGGAAGTTGCCGACCGTGACGTACGAGGACTGGATCGAGCCGAGCATCCCGTTGGAGAACTCGCCGATCCACATGTCCCCGTCGTCGATGTTGAGCCGCTGCGTCTGGCCGGTGGCGCGGACCATCCGCTCCGGCACGAAGTTGCGCATGGTGCCTACCACCGACTCCAGCTCGGCCCCGCTCCACCAGTGCATGATGTCGATGATCGGGGCGCCGTAGCCCTCGATGGACGAGGTGGCGATGACGTCGGGGTCGGCGTCCGGGTCGACCTGGCGCATCGGGGTGGCCGGGTCGATCCACTGGCTGTTCTGCTCGTATCCGTTGAAGATGTACGGCTGCCCGACGAACCCCGAGTCGATCAGATGCTTGGCGTACTGCACGGCCGGCGCGTACCGGAACGTGAAGCCCAGCTTGGTCTTCAGCCCCTTGGTCTTGGCCAGCTCGGAGAGGGCCCGGGTCTCCTGGTAGTCGTGGTGCACCGGCTTCTCGCACAGCACGTGCTTGCCGGCCTCGAGGGCGGCGGCCGAGATCTCGTAGTGGGCGGTGTTGGCCGTGGCCACGTCGATCACGTCGATGTCCGGGTCGGTCAGCAGCTCGCGGTAGTCGGTCACCAGCTTCTTGACGCCGAACTTCTCGCCGGCCTCGGCCAGGATCGCCGGGTCGGTGTCGGCCAGGGCGACGACCTCGACGCGGGGGTCGCGCTGCCAGCCGGGGATGTGCGCCCGCTGGGCCCAGCGGCCGGCGCCGGCTACTGCCACGCGGAGTTTGTCAGTCATGGGAGGGGTCCTTTCAAAGGCCTTTAGTCCACTTAGGGGCGGTGGCGGGGCGGTTGGACGGGTTCAGCGACGCACGCGCGGGTCGATCGCCGCGTAGGCGAGGTCGACCAGCAGGTTCATCACGACGATGAAGAAGGCGGCGAAGAGGACAGCGCCGGTGATCATGGGAATGTCGAGGGTGCCGATGGCGTCGAAGGTGAGCTTGCCGATGCCGGGCAGGCCGAACACCGACTCGATGACCACGACGCCGCCGAGGAAGTAGCCGAGGTCCATGCCGAGCATGGTCAGCAGCGGGCTGAGCACGTTGCGCAGGCAGTGCCGGAGCAGGATGACGCTCTCGGGCATGCCCTTGGCCCGCGCGGTCTGCACGTACGGGCTGCGCAGCGCCTCCAGCATGTTGGTCCGGGTCAGCCGGGCGTACCAGGCGGCCCCGCCCAGGCCGAGGGTGAACGACGGCAGGATCAGATAGTTGATGAACGGGTTGGCGTAGCCGCTCAGCGGGAAGACGCTGGTCTTGTAGGCCAGCACGTAGAGCAGCAGCAGCCCGACCCAGAACGGGGGCGCCGAGAGCCCGATCAGCGAGGCGAGCGTGGTCGCCCGGTCGAGAAGACCCTTGGGGCGGTACGCGGCGATGATGCCGATCGGCACGCCGAGGAGCACCTCCCACAGCACGCCGAGGACCGCCACCGCCGCGCTGACCGGCAGCGCGTGGCCGATGGCCGAGGTCACCGACATGCCCTGCAGGGCGTAGCTGGTGCCGAGGTCGCCCTGCACCGCCTGGCGCAGGTAGAGCCAGTACTGGTAGCCGAGCGAGCGGTCCAGGCCGAGCTCGTGGTGGATGGAGGCGACCGTGTCGGCGCTGGCGTTAGGTCCGGCGATGAGCCGGGCCGGGTCGCCCGGCACCACGTGGGTCATCAGGAAGGCCAGGGTGACCACGCCGAACAGGACGATGATGGCCTGGGGCAGGCGGCGCAGCAGGAAACGGCTCATCAGCGGCGCTCCGGGGCGGTCGGGTCGAGCAGGTCACGGAGCCAGTCGCCGGCCAGGTTGAAGGCCAGCACGGTGAGGATCAGGCAGACGCCGGGGGCGAAGAGGAGCCAGGGCGCGATCTGGAAGTACTCCTTGCCCTGCTCGATCATCTGGCCCCAGGACGGGTCGGGCACCGGCACGCCGACGCCGAGGAAGGAGAGGGAGGCCTCGATCAGGATCGACGAGGCGACGCCGAGCGTGGCGTAGACGATGATGGTCGGCACCAGATGCGGGAACAGGTGCTTGCGCATGACCCGCCAGTGCGACAGACCCAGGGTGCGGGCGGCCACCACGAACTCGCGTTCCTTGAGCGAGAGCACGAGGCTGCGCACGATGCGGGCCAGGGCGGTCCAGTAGATCAGCGCGATCACGAAGACCACGTTCTTGGCGCTCGGCCCGGTCACCGCGATCAGCGCGATGCAGAACAGCAGGATCGGGAACGACATGACCACGTCGGTGATCCGCATCAGCACCGTCTCGACCCAGCCGCCGAGGTAGCCGGCGACCAGGCCGACCAGCACCCCGAGCACGGTGGCCAGGCCGTTGGCCAGGATGCCGATGACCAGCGAGACCCGGGCCCCGTAGAGCAGCCGGGAGAGCACGTCACGCCCGTTCGGGTCGGCCCCGAGCAGGAAGTTGCCGTCGGGCCCGACCGGCGCGCCGTTGGCCTGCAGCCCGTCCGGGTAGGTGGTCAGCGGCGGGTGCGGGGCCAGCAGCGGCGCCAGCACGGCGGCCAGCGCCAGCAGCACCAGCAGCACGATCGAGAGCAGGGCCGGCCAGTCCTTGCGCAGGCTGCGCCAGGCCCGTAGGCCGAAGCCGGGCAGGGCCGGGTCGCCCTGGGGGATCTCCAGTGGTGCGGTCATCGGTCACCTCCTTCGGCGCGCAGCCGGCGGCGCCGTCCGGCGCCGGGTTCCGGCACGGCGGCGATCAGTTCCTGGGTGTACGGATGTGCGGGCTCGGCGAACACCGATTTGCTCTCGCCGCTCTCGACGATCCGGCCGCCGCGCATGATGGCGATGTCGTCGGCCATGAAGCGCAGCGTCGACATGTCGTGCGAGATGAACAGGTAGGCCAGCCCGTCGGCGTCCTGCAGGTCCTTGAGCAGGTTGAGGATCTGCGCCCGGACCGACACGTCGAGCGCCGAGACGGCCTCGTCGCAGACCAGCACCTGCGGGCCGACGGCGAGCGCGCGGGCGATCGAGACCCGCTGCCGCTGCCCGCCGGAGATCTGGTGCGGGTAGCGCCGGGCGAACCCGGCCGGCAGCCCGACCCGGTCCAGCAGCTCCCGGGTCCGTGCGGTGTGGTCGGGCCGGGGCACCCCGGCCGCGGTGAGGGCCTCGGCGATGTTGTCCCCCGCGGTCAGGCGCGGGTTGAGCGAGTCGTACGGGTCCTGGAACACCATCTGCATGTGGCGGCGGAACTTGCGCAGCGCCCCGCCCCGCAGCTTGGTCACCTCCTGCCCGCCGATCAGCACCTCACCGGCGTACGGCTCGACGACCCGCATGAGGGCGCGAGCCACGCTGCTCTTGCCGGAGCCGGACTCGCCGGCCAGCCCGAGCGTGCGGCCGGGCTCGATGGTGAAGCTGACGTCGTCGACCGCGTTGAAGACCTCCTGCCGCAGCCCCTGGCCGGGGCGCCGGTACTTCACGGTGAGACCGCTGACGGCGACCGCGCTCATACCGTTACCTCGCTCTCGTCCAGCGGGAAGTAGCACGCGGCCGGGCGGCCGGTGGCGGTCGGCGTGAGCGCCGGATCGGCCGTACGGCACCGGTCCTGAACCCGCGGGCAGCGGTCGGCGAACGAGCACTGGTCGCCCTTGACCCCGCCGAACGGCGGAGCGCCGGGGATGGTCGGCAGGCGCCGGGGGAGCGGCCCGCGCAGCGGCGGGATCGAGTCGAGCAGGGCCCGGGTGTACGGATGTGCGGGCCGGGCGATGATGTCGTCGGCCGGCCCCGCCTCGACCACCCGCCCCGCGTACATGATCAGGATCCGGTCGCAGAAGCTGGACACCACGCCCAGGTCGTGGCTGATCAGCACGGTCGCCGTGCCGTGGCGCTCGGTCAGCTCGTCCAGCAGGTCGAGCACCTGGGCCTGCACGGTGACGTCGAGGGCGGTCGTCGGCTCGTCCGCGATGATCATCTTGGGGGCGCAGGCGGCCGCGATCGCGATGCACACCCGCTGCCGCATGCCGCCGCTGAACGCGTGCGGGTAATCCCGCAGCCGCCGCTCGGCGTCGGCGATGCCCACCGTCCGGAGCAGCCGCGCGGCCTCGGAGTGGGCGGCCGCCTTGGACAGCCCGCGGTGCCGGCGCAGCCCCTCGGTGAGCTGGGTGCCGATCCGCAGCAGCGGGTTGAGGCTGGACATCGGGTCCTGGAAGACCATGGCGATGTCGTTGCCGCGCCACCCGGCCAGCTGCTTGGCGTCGTAGCCGAGAACGTCCTGGCCGGCGAAGCGTACGGCCCCGCCGATCTCAGCCGTCGGCGGCAGCAGCCGCATCACCGCCTGGGCGGTGACCGACTTGCCGGAGCCGGACTCGCCCACGATGCCCACCCGCTCACCGGGGGCCACCTCGAACGAGACCCCGCGCACGGCGGCCGATCCCGCGAAGCCGACGGTCAGGCCGTCGACCTCCAGAAGTGCAGTCACATGGAGTCCTTGGGAGTCGGTCCCCGGCCGCGGCGGGTTCTTACGCCGCCGCGGCCGGGGAAACCCGATCAGCGACTGGCGGCGCCGGTCGTCTTCCAGTAGTTGGTCATGTCCCAGCCCCAGATCGGCTGCGAGTGGTAACCGCCGACGGTCTTGCCGAAGACCTCGGTCTTGGAGCCGTAGTAGAGCGGCACCACCGGGTTGTCGGCCAGCATCGCCTTGGTCGCCTCGACGTACGTCTGGGTCGCGGCCGTGTCGTCCTTGGCCGCCAGGGCCTTGTTGACCAGGCCGTCCACGTTCTTGTTGCAGTAGAACGGGTAGTTCTGGCCACCCGGGACGGCCGCCGCGCAGGACAGCAGCGCCTGGTAGAAGTCGCTGGCGTCCGGGTAGTCGGCCACCCAGAAGGTGAGCGTCATCGGGGCCTTGCCGGGCGTGCCGGCCAGGTCGAAGAAGGCGCTCTGCTGCACCGGCTTGGCGTCCACCGTGATGCCGATCTTGGCCAGGTCCTGCTGGAGCTGCGGCAGCAGCGCGGTCCAGGGCGAGGTGTTCCAGGAGTACATCTCGGTCTTGAAGCCGTTGGGGTAACCGGCCTCGGCCAGCAGCTGCTTGGCCTTGGCGATGTCCTGGTCGTGGGTCAGCTTCTCGTCGGTGTAGCCGGTGATGCCCGGCGGCAGGTACTCGTTGGCCACCTTGCCCTGCCCGGCCACCAGCTTGAGCAGGAACTGCCGGTCGAAGGCGTACGAGACCGCCTCGCGCACCTTCGGGTTGTCGAACGGCTTCATCTTCGTGTTCATGGTGACGAAGTAGGTCGACGGCTTGACGATCGTCTTGATCTGCGGTTTGAGCGCCGCGTCATTGCTCACCGAGAGGTAGTCGGCGGCCGGGATCGGGTCGCCCATCAGGTCGATGGTGCCCTTCTCCAGCGACAGCAGCTGGACGTGCGGGTCCACGCCGAGCTTCTCGACCACCTTGTCCACGTACGGCCGGGGCGAGTCCCAGTACTTCGTGTTCCGGTTGACCACGATCTCCTGGCCGGGCGTGAAGTGGTCGAGGGTGAACGGACCCGAGCCGACCGGCTTGTCGCCCGCCGTGCCGTCCTCGATGATCGAGGAGTGCGGCATGGCCAGCACGTACTTGAAGGCGCTGTTGGGCGCGGTCAGCTTGATCTGCACGGTGGTGTCGTCGACCGCGGTGATGCCCTTGGCCTTGTCGGCCACCCCGGTCCAGAAGCCGAGGACCGGCGACTTGGTGGCGGGGTCGAAGATGCGGCCGAACGAGTAGACGACGTCCTTGGCCGTGACCGGCTTGCCGTCGCTGAACGTCATGCCCGAGCGCAGCTTGATGGTGTAGGTCAGGCCGTCGGCGCTGATCTCGGGCTCGGCCGACGCCGCCTGGGGCGCGATGTTCATCGTGTCGCCGGTGTAGTCGTAGAGCCGGTCGTACAGCATGCGCATGTTGTTCCAGCAGGTGGCGTCGTAGCACACCGCCGGGTCGAAGGTCTTGGGGTCGCTCTGGTAGGCGACGGTCATCGTGCCGCCGTACCGTGCGCTGTCGGCGCTGCCGGTGGCAGCGGAATCGGAGTCACTGTTTCCGGCGCAGGCGGCGGTCAGCCCGACTACGCCGGAGAGCAACGCTGCCAGGATGAGCTTGCGAGCAGCCATCCGGGCCTCCTTTACGGGTTGCCTAGCAGGGAGTTCACGTCATTGAGGCCGCGGACCACGCTGGGGGTGGCCGCCGCCAGGGAGAGCCGGAGGTGGCCGGCGCCGCCCGGCCCGAAAGCCGTTCCGGGTGCCGCGGCCGTGCCGGTGTGATGGAGGAGGCGCTCGGCGAAACCGTCATCGGCATTCGGGAGCGCCAGCCAGAGGTAGAAAGCTCCGGCCGGCCGGGTGGCGAGCAGGCCGAGCCGCTGCGCCGTGGCGAGGGCGACGTCGCGGCGTTCGCGGTACGCGGCGCGCATGACGGCCACACAGTGCTGGTCGCCGGTGAGCGCCGCGATCGCGGCATGTTGGGTGATCGTGTTGACACAGGAGGCGGTGACCTCCTGCACGCGGCCGAGAGCAGCCGCGAGCTCGGGGGTGGTGACGGCGTAGCCGATCCGCCAGCCGGTCATGGCGTAGCTCTTGGAGAGCGAGAAGACCGTGACGGCCGGTACGCCCGGGGCGGCCGCGGCGAAGGTGGGCGCGGGCTTGTCCAGCCAGAGCTGGTCGTAGCACTCGTCGGCGATGACGGTGATGCCCTTGTCGGCCGCCCAGTGGCCGAGGGTGGCCAGCTCGTCCGCGGTCCACTGGTAGCCGACCGGGTTGGACGGCAAGTTGACGACGATCGCCTTGGTGCGGGGTCCCGCTTGGGCGTCGAGGTCGTCGTAGTCGGGCGTGTGGTTGGCCTTCGGGTCCAGCCGGTAGCCGCGCGGCACGGCGCCGAGCAGCGTGGCGATCGTGCCGAAGTTGGGCCAGCCCGGGTCGGGGACGAGGATCTCGTCGCCGGCCGAGAGCAGGCTGCGGTACGCGGCGAAGAGCGCGCCGACCCCGCCCGCGGTGACCACGACCTGCTCGGGGCGGACCCCGTCGAGCGCGTTGTCCCGGGCCAGCTTGGCGGTGACGGCCTCACGCAGGGCGGGCAGGCCGACGCTGGGGCCGTAGCGGGTGTGGCCGTCGCGGGCGGCGCGGTCGGCCGCCTCGACGATGTGGGCCGGCGTGTCGAAGTCGGGCTCACCCAGCTCGAGGTGGTTGGCGTCCGGCCTGGCCCAGGCGGCGTTGGCGACCGCACGGATTCCGGAGGCGGCGGTGCCGCTCACTTCGGGGGCGATCACGTCATGCTCCGCATCAGGCCGCCGTCACAGGAGATCAGGCTGGCGGTCACGTAGGAGGCGGCCGGTGAGGCGAGGAAGCCGACCACTGCGGCGAACTCGTCGGCGTTGCCGTACCGTCCGGCCGGGATCGTGGCGATCGAGGCGGCTCGGACGTCGTCCTCGGTGCGGTTGGTGCGCTCGGCGGCGGCCCGGTCCAGGGCGGCCACGCGCTCGGTGTCGATGCGGCCGGGCACCACGCCGTTGACCGTCACACCGTCGGCGGCAACTGTGCGGCCGACTGTTTTCAGCCAAGCCGCCAGTGCGGCTCGGCCGCTGTTCGAGTAGGACAATTCGGGTAGTGGTTCGCGGACTCCCGAGGAGAGGACCGCGATGATTCGGCCGAAGCCGCGCTCGCGCATTCCCGGTAGCAGCCTGGTGGCAAGGTCGATCGGGGTCACCGTGAGCAGCTGGAGGGCGGTGCGCCAGGTGTCGGCGTCCGTTTTGTCGGCCGGGGCCGGGGGCGGGCCGCCCGCGTTGAGCACAAGTATGTCGGTTTTCTCGGCTTTTTCCGCGATTTGTTGAGCTGCGGCGGGATCGGTCGCGTCGGCGGTGACCGTCTCGACGTCGACTCCCTTGATCGTCTTCGCTATCGCGTCCAGCCGGTCCTGATTGCGCGCCCACAGCAGCAGGTCGACGCCCTGGGCGGCCAGGTTGCGGGCGATCGCGGCGCCCAGGCCCGAGCTGGCGCCGCCGACTACGGCCCTCACAGGGTCAACGCCTCAGGGGCCGGCGTCAGGCCGACGCGGTTGAGCACGTCGTCGAGATCCGCGAGGGTGGCCGCGTCCGGCAGAGGGCTGAGCGCGCGGGTGCGGGCGGTGGTGAGGATGCCGCGGCGGCGCAGCACCTCCTTACGGATGCCCAGGCCGACCTTCTGCTGGCCCTCGAAGGCGATGTACGGCAGGTACTTGTCGTTGATGCGAGCGGCCCCGGCCCAGTCGCCGGCCTCGGCGGCCAGGCGGATCGCCCGCAGGATCTCCGGGAAGGCGAAGCCGGTCATCGTGCCGGCCGCGCCGCGCCGCAGCTCCGAATAAGCGCTGACGCCGCCCAGGCCACCGAAGACGGTGAGGCCGGGCCGCTTGTCCAGCAGCTTGGTGATCTTCGGCGGGGTGGGTGGGTCCTCCAGCTTGACCGTGTCGGCGCCGCACGCGTCGAGCGCGGCCAGCAGCGCCGAGACCGGCATGGTGACCCCGGTCGCGGCCGGCTCGTCCTGCACGATCACCGGGACGTCGAGGTGGCCGGCCGCCGCCTTGTAGAAGGCGGAGATGGTGTCGGTGTCCTTGAGCAGCGGGGGAGCGGAGACCATGACGGCGCTTGCGCCGGCCTCGACCGCGCGGCGCGCGTTCTCCGCCACCACCGCCGCCGACGGCGCGGAGCAGCCGACCGCGAACGGGAAGCCGGCGCTTTCGCCGCCGCCGCTTTTGCTGGCGCCGCTTTCGCCGCCGTCGCTCTTGCTGGTGCCGCTGGCCGCTTCGGCGACCGTATTCAGCACGAGGTCGCGCTCGGCCGCGGTCAGGTCGGCCGCCTCGCCCATCACGCCGAGGATGGTGATGCCGTCGGCGCCCCACCGGGCGGCCGCCGCGACGAGCCGGGTCAGGCTCTCGGCGTCGACGGCGCCGCCCTCGGTGAACGGCGTCGGGCTGATGTACCAGGTGCCCCGCAGGCTGATCATCGTCGTCTCCGTTTCAGTAGCCGCGGTCGCGGTGGTACCGGTTGCGCAGCGGTTCGCCGGCCCGGTATCGGCTCAGGTTGTCGAGGAAAAGGTCGGTGATGGCCGCGTTCTCGGTGGCCACCGTGGACGCCGAATGCGGAGAGACGAGTACCTGCTCCATGTCCCACAGCGGCGACGACGCCGGCAGCGGCTCGGTCGCGAAGACGTCCAGCGCGGCCCCGCCGAGGTGCCCCGCCGCGAGCGATTCGATCAGCCCGGCCTCGTCCACGACCGGCCCTCGCGCGATGTTCACCAGAACGGCCCCCGCCGGCAGCAGCCCCAGCCGCCGCTTGCTGACCAGCCCCTCGGTCTCCGGCGTCAGCGGGCAGCACAGCACCAGCACGTCGGTCCGCGGCAGCACTTCGTCGAGCTCGCCGATGGTCCGGACCTCAACCCCGGGCAGCCCGTCCAGCGTGCGGGCCGCGGCTTCCGCCCCGCCCTGCGCGGCGCGGCTGTCGATCCCTGGCCGGCCCTCCGCGGTGTGGCCGTCGGTTGCGGGCCGGCCCTCCGCGGTGTGGCCGTCGATCCCTGGCCGGCCCTCCGCGGTGTGGCCGTCGATCCCTGGCCGGCCCTCCGTGGTGTGGCCGTCGATCCCTGGCCGGCCCTCCGTGGTGTGGCCGTCGATTGCGGGCAGGTTCTGCGCGGCGGCGCCTTCCCGTCCCAGCCGGCCCTCCGCGTTGCGGTTGCGGGCGACGCCGATGACGTGGGTGCCTAGGGCCTGGAAGGTGCGGGCCACCTGGCGGCCCATGCCCCCCAGACCGACCACGGTGACGGTGCGGCCGGCGAGCTGCGCGGTGGTGTAGCGCTCCCACACCCGCGCCTGCTGGCGGCGGCGCAGCTCCGGAACGCCCTTGATGAAGTGCAAGGCCCCGGTGACGGCGAACTCGGCCAGCGGGACCGCGTGGATGCCGCCGGCGGTGGTGAACTCGATGTCGCTGCCGTCGAGGCCGGTGCGCTGGACGAAGCCGCCGATGCCGGCGCTGGTCGCCTGGACCCAGCGCAGCTTGGGGGCCCGCCGCGGCAGGTCGGCCGGGCGCTCCCAGTCGAAGTCGAAGGCGATGTCGGCCCGGGCGAGCAGGCCGGCCCAGCGTTCGGACTGGGCCGCGGTGAGCTCGGGGCGCCGGCCGCCGTGGTCGCAGCGGTACTGCGGCACGGGCAGCAGTTCCGGCTCGTAGAGCACGGTGAGCCCCGGATCGGCGGCGGCGATGCGCTCCACCAGATCCGGCTCCAGGTAGCTGGCGATGACGACCGTCAGCGGGGGCTGTGACATGAACGGAACCCTAAGGGTCGACCGCTGATTGTCGACCGTCGACCTTGAGTCGTTACCGTTCCTTTACTTAAACCGAGGTTTACACCCGGTTCTGCGCTCTGATGACGGACATGCCGGGTCCGGGCTGTTCATCAGAGTTTGAAAGCTTCCATTTACGATCCTACGTAATTTCGATAAGATGACGACATGACCGACGACCGGCTGGCCGACCTCGAACGACGGGTGGCGGCCCTCGAGGAGCGGCGGGCGCCGGCGGTTTCGACCGGTCCCGATCCCGACACGTTCTGGGCCCTCGAGGGGCTGCGAAATCGCGTCGAGGAGCCGGGCGCCGTGCTGATCACCGGGCATGTGACGTTGCCCGACGGGCGGGTCGCGCAGTGGCAGGAGGGCGCCGCCGTCGAGGAGCTGCTCGGGGCCGACTGGTCGGAGCAGGTCGCCGCCCTGACCGCACTCGGGCATCCGGTGCGGGTGCGCCTGCTCAAACGGGTGCTGACCGGCGCCGCCAGCGCGAACGACCTCATGGAGCTCGACGGGGTCGGCACGAGCGGGCAGGTCTACCACCACCTGCGGCAACTGGTCGCCGCGGGCTGGCTGCGCACGATCGGCGGCGGGCGCTACGAGGTGCCCATCGGCCGCGTCATTCCCTTGCTCACAATCCTGGTGGGAGCTCGCCGATGAAACGCGCGATCGCACGATGGCAGACCTGGTGGTTGCGACTCTTCGTCCTGACCGTTCTGGTCGCGGTGGCCCTCGACATCCCCACGCCGTTCGACCTGGTGCTCGCGGCGGCGTTCTTCGCGCTCTCGCTGGTCCGCCCGCCGACTTCGGGCGGGCCGCCGGCCGGGCTGGCGCCGTCGGCCTCGGACCGGGTGCCGGTCGAGCTGGCGCAGCCGCCCTCGGGGTGGGCGCCGGTCCAGCTGGCGCCACCCGTGCGCGGTCGCTGGGTGGCGATCAACAGTCCGGGCACGGCCGTGCCGAGTCACGGCGTCAAGGCGTACGGCCAGGCCTTTGCCGTTGATCTTCTGATGCCGACCGAGGGTGCGCCGGCGAAGATCGGCTGGTCGCTGCGGACGCGCGCGCCGCGGGCGTATGCCTGCTTCGGCGCGCCGGTGCTGGCCATGGCGGCGGGGACGGTCGTTCGGGCCGTCGGCGCCCGGCGTGACCACCGCAGCCGGGACACGTGGCCGTCGCTGATCTGGATGATGACCGTCGAGGCGTTCGTGCGGGAGGTCGGCGGGGCCGGGTGGATCCTGGGCAACCATGTGATCGTCGAGCATGACGACGGCACCTTCGCCGCCTACGCCCATCTGCGCAAGGGCTCTCCGATGGTCCGGGCCGGTGAGCGGGTCGCGGCCGGGCAGCAGCTGGCCGAGGTGGGCAACACCGGCAACACCTCCGAACCGCACCTGCACGTCCAGCTGATGGATCGCGCGACGCCGACGGCCGCGGCGGGCCTCCCGATGCTGTGGCGCGGTCTCATCGAGGAGGACCGGGATCCGCGCTGGTCCACCGGGGAACCGAAGCCGACCGCCCTGGCCGGCTTCCCGGAGAGCGGCCGGATCTTCACGGCACCGGCGGAGAGGTCACCAGCCGAGGTAGCTGCGGACCAGGGCGGCGATGTGCTCGACTGACCGGATGCCCTCCTTCTGGCTGCTGTGGCCGTGGGAGAGGACCGAGAGGGCCACGTCGGTCTTCTCGCCGCTGATGCGGCCGGTGCTGTTGATGATCCACTTGCCGCCCTCGGTGGAGCGGGCGAGCCAGCCGTTCTTCAGGGCCGTCTGCTCGCCCTTGAGTGAGGCGGCGCTGACGCCCCACGTCTGGTCGGCGTTGACCGAGGACATGAGCTGCAGGATCAGGGCTCGTGAGTCCTGGTTGAGTGGGCTGGTGGCCGCGGTCAGGGCGAGGACCAGCCGGGTCTGGTCCTTCGCCGTCGTGCGGCTCAGGCCGACCGACTTCTCCGGGTCGGTGCCGGTCAGGCCCAGCCGGTCCAGGGCCGTACGCAGGCCGGCCACGCTGCCGATCAGGCCGTAGATCTGGGCCGCCGGGTCGTTCTCGCTGGCCACGATCATTCGGCGGGCCAGGTCGCGTTCGGCGGTGGTGAGCGGGCGGCCGGCGTCCTGGGCCTTCAGCAGCAGGGCGGCGAGCAACTCCACCTTGATGACGCTCGCCGCCTCGAACTTCTGGTCGCCGTGGTAGTCGTACCGCCGGCCGGTCCTCCGGTCGACGAAGGAGACCGCGAAATCCGGGGACTCCTTGTCGAGGGCGGTGGTCAGCCGGGCCACCCGCTCGGTCCAGGAGCCCACGGCCAGGGAACGGTCGACCTGATCGCCCTTCTGCGGGCCGGGATAGACCAGGCCGGGCGCCATTTTGATCATCGGGCCGAGGGAGACCAGGTCGTCCTTGCGCGGACTGCCCACCTCGGCCGCCGGGGGCAGCGCGGCGGCGGGCCGGCCGTGCAGCGCGCCGGCCAGGAAACCAGCGAAGATGTCGTACGGCAGGCCGTCGCCGTTGATCGCCTTTCCGTCCTTCGTGCGGATCGGGCCGGGGCGGTCGCGACCCACCCAGACCACCGCGGCCAGCCCGGTGGCCCAGCCCGCGGTCCAGGCGTCGGACGAGTCGGCCGTGTTCCCATACTGCTGGGAGCCGGTCTTGGCGGCGGCGTCCACGCCCGGCACCCGCCCGTCACGGGCGACCACCTTCGACAGCACGGCCCCCACGTCGGCGGCCACGCCCCGGGCGAGCACCCGCGAGGTCCGGGCCCGGTGCCGATGCAGCAGCCGGCCGTCGGCGCGGGCGACCGACTCGACGAAGTGCCGGTCGGCCCGGGTGCCGCCACTGGAGAGGGTGGCGTAGACCGTGGCCAGGTCGGCCGGGGAGACGGGATAGCGCCCGATGGCGATGTCGGCCCGCGTACGGCCGGGAGCCGGGTCACCCTGGGCGTCGACCAGGGTGGACTTGTCGCCGTACCGCTCGGGCACCCCGAGCCGCAGGGCGAGGTCGCGGATCCGGTCGGGGCCGAGCTGCTCGGCCAGCGCGTAGAAGGGGGTGTTGAGCGAGTACACCATCGCGGTGTCGAGCGGGCAGACCGGGCACTGCAGGTTGTCCTGGTTGTAGAGCGGGGCGCCGCCCCGGTCGGCGAACAGGCGGGGCGAGCTGCCGTTGTAGAGCGACCGGTAGTTGATGTCGTGCTCGGCCGCGGCCGCCAGCACCAGCGGCTTGAACGTGGAGGCGGGCGGCCGGGCGGCCAGCGCGTCGTCGAAGAAGCCGCGGCCGCGGTCGCCGCCGTAGTAGGCGCGCACGGCGCCGTCGCCCGGATCCACCGCGACCAGGGCCGAGCGCAGTTGCGCGGGCTGGCCCTTCAGCGCCGCGCCGATGCTGTCGGTGGCCGCCTTCTGCGCGGTCGCGTCGAGCGTGGTGACGACGCGCAGGCCACCGGTGCGGATCTGCTGGCGGCTGATCCCGGCCGCCACGAGCTCCTCCTCGACCCGGTCGGTGATCAGCCCGGCCGGTCCGCCGATGGTGGCCGCCGTGACCGATTCCGGGGCCACGGCGGGGTACGGGGTGTGGTCGGCCGCGCCGTCCGGCAGCCAGCCCGCCGCGCTCAGCTCCCGGACGATCCACTTCCACCGGTTCAGCGTCCACTTCGGATCCACGGCCGGGTCGCCCCGGGTCGGATCCTTGACCATCGCGGCCAGGACGGCGCCCTGGTAGGCGTCCAGCCGGTCGACCGAGGTGCCGAAGAAGGCCCGGGCCGCGGCCTCGATGCCGTACGCGCCGCGGCCGAAATAGATCGTGTTGAGGTACCGCTCGAGGATCTCGTCCTTGCTGAACCGGTGCTCGACCTTCAGCGCCAGCGCGGCCTCCTTGGCCTTGCGGCTGACCGTACGCTCCTGCGTCAGATACGCGTTGCGGACGTACTGCTGGGTGATCGTGGACGCGCCCTCACCGCCGTCGTGGACGAGGTTGGCCCACATCGCCCGGGCCAGGCCGCGCACCGAGACGCCGGAGTGGTCGTAGAAGCCGCGATCCTCGGCGGCCAGGAATGCCCGGCGGACCCCGAGCGGCACGTGGTCGAGGGTGACATCCGTGCGGTCGGTGGTGCCGATCCGGGCCAGGACCGTACGCCCGTCGCGGTAGTAGAGCACGGAAGCCTGCGGCGGCTCCGGATCCGGCGGCAGGTCGACGCTCCAGACGTAGCCGGCCGCGGCCAGCCCCAGGACCAGCTCACCGACCAGCACGACCGCCGCCAGCCAGCGACACCAGCGGGGCCATCGCCGAAACCAGCCGACAACGCTCCGTGTCCACCTGGCTATGGCCTTCGGCATTGACGGCGCTCCCTTCACGGCCCACGGACGAGGGCTCACCATGAAGACGCGCGAAAGGGCGTTTTTGGGGACTCAGGCGGCAAAAGTAGTCAACAAACTTCATAGAGTGTTGACGTTCAATGTATTGACGGTCATATATTCGTCTCCATGAGAGTCGTCGCCGTGGGCCTGATTTTGATCGCGATGCTCGCTGTGGGCGGCCCGGCCCAGGGTCATCGAGCCGGCGGATGTCTCGCCCCCGACGTGACGCCGTCTCTCGAGGAGAGCCGGCTCAGCTTCACCCTGCCGGGGCAGGACGAACCGTTCGCCCGGCAGATGATCGACGGGGCCGGGTTCCAGGACTTCACGCCGGACCTGGTTTCGCGGCTGTGCGGCGCTCGTTCGCTGACGGCGGCATCGGTGATTGTGAATCGGACGGCCGGGCGGCTGTGGGATCGGGCGGTCGACCGAGCGCAACGGCATGGGCCGGTCAGCGGGGATCTTCCGTACAGCGACGACCGGCCCCTCTACTGGACCCGAGTCGAGGCGATGGGGGCCATCCGGCAGTGGATTCCGCGGTTCCCGCTGTTCGCGGGGCAGCGGCTCGCGCTCATCGAGAAGTTCGACCGCGCGTCACGGGGGATGGGCGCCATCAACCTACCCGCGGGAGCGGGTGCGAAGCGGGTCATCGTGAGCGGTTTCGATCCGTACACCCTGGATGGTGGCCTGAACGGCAACAACATCCGGCATGGCAACCCGTCGGGCGCGACGGCCCTGTCACTGGACGGCACGAAGTATCGGACGGCGGGCGGCAAGGTGGCGCACATCGAGGCGTACACACTGCCGGTGAGCTTTCCTGAGTTCCGTCGCGGCTACCTCGAGGACACCGTCGGCCCATTCATGCTCCCCGGTCCGCGGCGGGTGGACGCGTCGATCACGGTGAGTCAGGCCGGCGGATCCGAGTTCAACCTCGAGCAGTACAACGCGCGCTACCACGGCATCACGCTCGGCAATGATCGCTTCCGGCCGTGCCCGCCGATCGACGGCGTGCCGCAACTCGCGGTGAACAACCCCGAGTGCAACAGCACGGTCGTCGACCGCTGGGGTGGCCCGCCGACCTTCGACCTGCGCAACCCGCCACAATGGACTTCGGCCACGTTGCCCGTTCAGCGGATGATCGACGCGCGTACCGGCGCCGGCGTGCCCCGGCCGCCGGGCGACACGTGGCCCGACGAGTCGGTCGCGTTCGGTGTGCTGTGGCGGACGAGCTACACCGAGTTCCCCGGCTGCGCCTCGGCCACCCGGGTGACCCGCGACGGCCCGCCGCCCCCGCCGGAGTCCTGCTCCTACAGCGGCGGCGGGGGCAACTACCTGTCCAACGAGAGTGCCTACCGCAACACCCTGCTGCGGGACCGGATGGGCCTGGCCATCCCCGCCGGCCACATCCACACCCCGGACATGCAGCACTTCGAGACCGACTACGGGTCTAGCGACCCCACCTTCGACGCCTGGCGCCTGGCCATCACCCAGCAGGCCCGCAACCTCGTCCAGGTAGTGGCCGGCGCTGTCTAGGGTGAGCGCACCTTTCTCTCCGTGATGGGGTGATCATCGTGCGTGTTGTTCCCGGAATTAGGCACCGATCGTCGGTGGGTCCTCGACGGCGGGTTCCAGCCCACCCATCCCCGGTGGTCGCCCGACGGCACGGAGATCGGCTTCGAGGCGGGCGACATCGTCGCGGCCAAGGTCGCCGAGTTGGCGTGGCGGCCGGTCTTCACGGCCGGGCTGGGCGGTAGCCCGCTCACCTTCGACTGGTCGCCCGACGGGCGGCGCGTCGCGGTCGTACGGACGTGGGTGGAAGACGGCGACCTGGGCCCGGTCTACGGTCGCGACATCTGGATCGGGAGCGCCGACGGCTCGACGGTCCTGCGGCGGCTGACGGATCCGGGGACGGGCTGGGATCCGTACCGGATCGCCTGGAGCCCCGACGGGCGCACCCTGGCCGTGGAGGCGCTGGGTGACCTGTGGGCGGTCGATGTGCGCAGCGGGGCGGTGATCAACCTGACGGCGACGGCCGGGGTTGCCGAGTCGAGCCCGATCTGGTCGCCGGACGGGCACACGTTGGCCTTCGCCCGCCAGGGCGCGGATGACGCCGCGCCCCGGCTGTGGTTGCGCCCGGCCCGATCGCACGGGGACGCCGGCCGGCGGCTCGGGATCGCCGGCATCCCGACCAGCTGGCATTGACGGGCGCGAGTATGCGCACTTCAAACTATGTTTCACCGAGTTGACCGGGCGGCAAGATCGCTATTACCTTCCCGGTCATGAAAACCGTTTTCACCTTGTCGGTGGCGCTCGTGTGCGTGTTGTCGGGGTGCGCGAGCACTCCGACCGCACCGGCTTCCGCCCAGGCCGCGTCGCTGACCAACTGCGGCGCCGAGCTGACGGTCCCGGCGCCGCCGAAGCGGGCGATCGCGATGGAGCAGAACGCCACCGAGATCATGCTCAGCCTGGGGCTGGCCGACCGGATGGCGGGCACCAGCTACCAGACCGACCCGGTGCTGCCGGAGCTGAAGAGCGACTACGACCGCGTACCGGTGCTGGCCAAGCTCTACCCCAACCGGGAGAAGGTGCTCGAGACCAAGCCCGACTTCGTGTACTCGACGTTCGCGTCGGCCTACGCCGGTGACGCGGCCGGGCCGCGTGAGGATCTGGCCAAGCTGAACGTGCCGGCCTACCTCTCGCGGTTCGCCTGCGAGGACGGGCCGGTGAGCTTCGACGGCATCTTCGCCGAGATCGGTGACATCGCGAAGGTGTTCGGGGTGGCCGACCGGGGCGAGAAGCTGGTGGCGGACCTGCGGGCACGGTTGGACAAGGCGACGAAAGGCCCCGGCACCTCGGTGCTCTGGTACTACTCCGGAACCAGTACCCCGTACGTCGCCGGCTCGAAGGGTCTGCCCGCGGCCGTGAGTGACCGCCTGGGCCTGCGCAACGTCTACGCGGACGCGGCGAAGCCGTGGCCGGCCGGCAGCTGGGAGCAGATCGCCCAGCGCAACCCGGACGTCATCGTGCTGGCCGACCTCACCCGCGGCGGCGACGGCGACAGCGCTCAGGCCAAGATGGACTTCCTGCGGGCCGACCCGGTCACGTCCAAGCTCGAGGCCGTACGCAACAACAGGTTCATCACCGTCTCGGGCTCCTCGATGGACCCGTCGGTCCGCAGCGTCAGCGCGGTCGAGCAGGTCAGCGCGGGGCTGGCCCGATGAACGCCCACCGCCTTCTGCGGCTGTGGGACGAACAGCAGTCCGCCTACGTGGCCCACCGGGAGAACCGCTTCGCCGTCATGCTCGACGTGCTGCGGACCGGGCCGAACAAGCCGCACGTGCTCGACCTCGCGTGCGGCCCCGGCGCCATCTCGCAGCGCGTCCTGGCTGCTTTTCCGGACGCGACCGTCACCGCCGTCGACTACGACCCGATCCTGCTCGGCATCGCCCGCGGCGTTCTCGGCGACCGGGCCCGGGTGCTCGACGTCGACCTGGTCGCGCCGGACTGGACCGCGGCCCTCGGCGACCGGCCGTACGACGCGGTGCTCACCTCCACCGCGCTGCACTGGCTCTCGCCGGCTCAACTGCTCGCCGTCTACCAGGCCGTCGCGACCGTGCTGAAGCCCGGCGGCGTCCTGCTCAACGCCGACCACCTGCGTTTCGACGACCGGTCGCCCGCCCTGCGCGACCTGGCGGCCCGGCACGACGAGCAGACCCAGCGGGACGGGCAGGCGGCCGGCGCCCTCGACTACGCCGGCTGGTACGCCGAGGCTCTGCTCGCGCCCGAGTTGGCGGCGGTGGCGGAGGAACGCGAGCGGCGCTTCGCCGATCGTCCACCCCAGCCGTTGGCGCCGCTGGAGTTTCATCTCGCCGCGCTCCGGACGGCCGGCTTCGCCGAAGTGGGAACCGTCTGGCAATACCTGGACGACTACGTCGTCTACGCCCGCCGGTGAGGGCGCCCGTCGCGGTCCTGCTGCCGTCGGCCGGGGCGGTGCTCGTGCTCAGCGTCGCCGCCTCGGTCACCATCGGGGTGGCCGACCTCTCGGTGGGGGAGGTGCTGCGCACGATCGGGGCGCATGCCGGGCTGCCGCTGCGCCGCTTGCCGCCGCTGGCCGACAGCATCGTCTGGGATCTGCGGATGCCCCGGGTGCTGCTGGCCGGCCTGGTCGGGGCCGGGCTCGCGGTGTGCGGGGCGGTGCTGCAGGCGCTGACCCGGAACCCGCTCGCCGATCCGTACCTCATCGGCATCTCCGCCGGGGCCTCGACCGGCGCCGTCGCCGTCCTGGTGCTGGGCGCGGGGGCCGGGGCGGTGGCGCTGTCGACGGGCGCGTTCACCGGCAGCGTGGTGGCCTTCGGGGTGACCCTGCTGCTGGCCGGGCGCCGCTGGACCCGGCCGGCCCGGATCCTGCTGGCCGGCGTGGCCACCGCCCAGCTGTTCACCGCGCTCACCAGCCTCGTGCTGGTGACCGACGCCAGCGCCGACCGGACCCGCAGCACGATGTTCTGGCTGCTCGGCTCGCTGACCGCAGCGTCCTGGCCGGCCGTCGCGCTCAGTGCGATCGTCGGCGCCGCTGCCCTGCTCGTGTGCTGGGCGGCGGCGCCGGCCCTGGACGCGTTCGCCTTCGGCGCCGATGTGGCGCAGACGCTCGGCTTCTCGCCCGCCCGCGTCCGGGGGCTGCTGTTCACGGTGACCGCGCTGCTGACGGCCGTGCTGGTCGCGGCCAGCGGCGCCGTCGGCTTCGTCGGCCTGACCGTTCCCCATGCCGTACGCCTGCTGACCGGCTCCCCACATCGGATCCTGCTCCCGGTCAGCGCGCTGGCCGGCGCGGTCCTGCTCATCTGGGCCGACACCGCCGCCCGTACCCTGTTCGCCCCGCAGGAGCTGCCGGTCGGCGTCGTCACCGCGCTGCTCGGGGTTCCCGCCTTCGCCCTGCTCCTGCGCCGTCATGAGAGTTGAGACGTACGGCGTCGAGCGCCGAGCCGGTGACTCGACCATGTTGGCCGATGTCGCCCTGGACGCCCAGCCCGGTAGCACGGTCGGACTGTTGGGCCCCAACGGTTCCGGCAAGTCGACACTGCTGAGAGTGCTGGCGGGCCTGGACCGCCCGCAGGCCGGCCGGGTCCTGCTCGACGGGGCCGATCGTGACTCGCAGCCTCGGCGCGCCCTGGCCCGGCGGGTCGCGGTGGTCACCCAGCACACCCCCGACGACGCGGACATGTCCGTGGCCGACGTGGTCCTGCTGGGCCGCATCCCGCACCGGCCCCTGCTCGCCCCGCCCAGCGCCGACGACCACGCGCGGGCCGCGGCCGCCCTGACCCGCGCCGGCCTGGACGGATGGGAGGACCGCCGCTGGCCCACCCTCTCCGGCGGCGAACGGCAGCGGGTGGCCATCGCCCGCGCCCTGGTCCAGGAACCGGAGCTGCTGCTGCTCGACGAGCCCACCAACCACCTGGACATCCGCCACCGCTTCGCCCTGCTGGCCGAGCTCGCGGCCGGCCCGATCACCGTCGTCGCCGCCCTGCACGACCTGGACCTGGCCGCCCGCTACTGCGATCACGTGGTGCTCCTGGCCGGCGGCCGCGTCGTGGTCGCGGGCCCACCCGCCGAGACCCTGACCCCGGCCCGGATCGCCCAGGTCTTCGGGGTCACGGCCGAGATCGTGACCGACGCCGCCGGCCGTACCCGGGTCCTGCTGAGCGCATGACCGGGCGGGCCAGGAGCCGTCCGCAAGTCGCGGGCCCGCCTACGACTGGACCTTCTCCAGGCCGATCCCGGCCGGCCGATCTAGGAGGCGCTGACCGGAAGAGGCGGCGGGAACAGCCGGCGGAACGTGAACGCGTCCGGGGCGGGCCCGGCGGCTTGCAGCCGGCCGAGGCGGGAGACGGCCTGGCGCATGGTGGGGACCGTGCCGGCCGGGATCCACCACAGCACCAGCGCGGCCTGATGGCCGTGCGGGTGGAACCAGTCGCGGCGGCGGCGCAGATAATCGAGGTGCTCGGACTGATAGGCGTACGCCCGCAGGTGCTCCGGGCTCTCCCACACCGACAGCGTGTAGATGCGGCTCGGGTCGCCGGGCGCGGCGATGGTGCCGTCGCCGCCCTCGCCGACCAGTCGCCACACGAAGCCGGGCGACCGGTCGGCCAGCTCGTTCATCACCGCGACACCCTCGGCGAACTCGCGCATCGAGGGATCCTCCAGCGGGGCCCGGAGCCGGGCCGTGTTCATCTGGGCCAGGTGGAAGGCGCTCATGAGCCCACTCCACCAGCCACCGCTTCTAATGTCAACGGAATTACTTTTTAGAGAGCGTCACGCAGCAGCGCCCCGGCGCCGCGTCCATCCGGGCCTGCCATGCGCTGTCGCCGAGCAGCCCCTCGATCATGGCCAGGCTCATCCCGCAGATCACCGGCGGGAACTGCTCGGCCAGCCGGTGGAACGGGCAGTTGCGCAGCTCGATCCGGTCCGGCCCGTCGGCCACCGGCGCGTACCCGTGCTCACTCAGCACCTCGCTCACCCGGGAACCGGCCGGTGTCCGGCTCCCGTGCTGCCGGGCCACCTCGTTGAGGACCTCCTCGGCCCCGGCCCGCTCGAGCGCCTCCGCCAGCAGCTCGGCCGCCGTCCCGTAGGCCCGCGGCGGCACGCTCACCGCGTGCTCCGCCGCGGCCACCCGGTAGAGCTTGGCCGGACGCCCCGCGCCGGGCCCGGTCTTCCCCGACCGCCGGGCGTACGAGACCTCGAGCAGCCCCGCCGCCACCAGCTTGTCCAAATGGAACGCGGCCAGCGTCCGCCCCACCCCGAGCGCCTCGGCCACCTCGTCCCGCCCGGCCGGCCCGCTTGCGTCCGCCACCACCCGGTAGGCCCGCCGCCGCACCGGATCACCCAGGCTGGCCAGGGCCTCGAAGTCACGCAGGTCTTCCGTCGTCACCGCCCCATCGTATTGCCAACCTGGTTTGTCGCTAGAAGGCCGCGGCGTCGACCAGGGTCAGCAGCTCGGCGGTGAACTCGGCCGGGCGTTCGATGTGGGGGGAGTGGCCACAATCGGCGTAGACGACCTCCCGGTAACTGCCGCCGCGCCGTTTCGTGGCCCGGGCGAGGCTTCCGGCTGGCGTTCGGTGAGCTCGCTGCCGGGCGGCACCAGCGAGGATCTCGGCGACCGCTTCGCCCGCAACGCGCCTTGCGCGAATGACCGACAATCAAGACCGGAGCCGGTACGCGGGAGGTTAAAGTTACCCATGTTCGCGAAGCGGATCGTCACCGTGCTGGCCACCCTGCTCGCCGTCCCCGGCCTCGGGGCTTGCGGCAGCGCCGCTACCGAAGCCCGCCGGGACGAGCCCGCCGCGATCGCCCCCAGCCCCGCCGCCGGCGCCCGGCCGATCACCCGTGACGTCCAGGTCGCCGGCCGAGCGCAGGCCGCCCCGCGTAATGTGCCGGCCGCCTTCCCGCTGCCGCCCGGCAGCCGGGTGACCAGCTTGTCCGACCCCGAGTCCGGCGCGTCGTTCGTCCTGACCGCGCCGGGCCCGGAGGCCGTGCTCTCGTTCTACCGCCGCGAGCTGGCGGCCGGCGCCTTCACGATCGTCGCCGACCGGGCCGCCACCGACTCGACCAGCCTCGCTTTCCGCGACACCGCCGGCTGGGCCGGCTCGATCTTCGCCACCGCCCACCGCGTGTCGGTCGCCGTCAAGCGGGCCTGACCCAACACCCGCGCCTGATCAGACGGCGACCATCAGGCCGTACGAGTCGCGAAGGTCCTCGGGCGCGGTCGCGCGGTCGAAGTGCCAGCCCTGGCCCAGGTTCACGCCCAGCCCGGCCAGCGTGGCCGCGTCCTCGGCGGTCTCCACACCCTCGGCGACGACCACGGCCCGGACGCCCCGGGCCAGGTCGACCAGCGAACGGACGACCACCGGCAGCACGTGATCGTCCTGCAGACCGGTGACGATGCTGCGGTCGAGCTTGATGACGTCCGGGTCGGTGGCCACGATGTGACGCAGCGAGGAGAAGCCGGCGCCGACGTCGTCGATGGCCAGGCGCATGCCCCGGGCCCGCAGCGGTTTCAGCACGGCGTGCAGCGCGTCGTAGTCCTCGACCTGGTCGTGCTCGGAAAGCTCCAGCACGACCCGGTCCAGCGGCATCTGGCCCAGGGCGTTCTGGCACTCCCAGGTCATCAGCGTGGCCGGGGAGACGTTCATCGCGACGTAGCCGGAGACCCGGGCCAGGTGGGCCCCGGCCGAGCGCAGGGCCTGGATCTCGAGCCCGTCCCGCTCGCCGATCAGCCCGGCGTCGGCGAAGCACTCGTTCGGCGGCTCGTTCCAGTGCTGCGGGAAGCGGCTCAGGGCCTCGGCCCCGACCCGGCGGCCGGTCGCGAGGTCGACGATCGGCTGCAGCAGCACCGCCGGGCCACCGGCCTCGATCAGGGGGCGGTAGCGCTGCTCGAGCTCGACGTTGCGCCGGCGCCGGTGCACGTCCGGCTCGATGATGACCGCGGCGGCGTGGGCGAGCACCGCCATCAGGGCCTCGTCGCGGTCGGAGAGCTTGTCGTCCGCGGTGAAGCCGCCGGCGCAGAACGTGCCGTACACGCTGCCGTCGCTGAGCACCACCGGCACCGAGACGAAGCTGCGGATGCGGGGCATCCGCGCCGAGGGCAGCTTCATGGCCTCGGGGAAGTCCTTGACGTTGGGCATGACCGCGGGCAGGCGCCCATCCATGATCGCCTGGCAGAACGAGGTCCGCTGCGCCCGCTGGAGGCCGTCCCGGAAGAGCAGGGGCAGCCCGGACTCGACCACCTCGAGGTGCTGGGTCGTGCCGTCCATCCGGCTCAGGAAGGCGAAGTTGAGCCCGAGCGACCGCCGCGCGGTCCGCAGCAGGTCGGCGACTTGCTCCGCCGGCTCGTCACGCTGCTTCGCCATCGGCCGTCCTTTCGATCCACGGGACCCAGGGATGGCCACCGCCTCAACGCCACCACCATCGGGTCCCGCCCGGTCGACCTGAGAACAGTGGGACTTTGTACGGCGCTCAACATCGCCCGACCGGCGGAGGCGGCCGGCTCGGCCGGTCGGGCGGTGAGGCCGCGGGCGGCGGCGCGGCGCTGGGGGAAGGGGTCGCTCAGCTGCCGCCGACGCGGAGGACATCGCCGAGGCGGCGGTGGCGGCGGACGGCGGCCTCGGTGGTGACGACGGCGAGAAGAGCGCCGAGCAGTACGAGTACGAGCAGCCCCAGCAGCCACCACGGCACCGCGGTGGCCGGGTCGCTCGTCTGGGCGGTCAGCGTGCGCAACGCCAGCGGCCCGAAGGTCAGCCCGGCCAGCCCCAGCGCGAACAACGGCCCGAAGACCGCCGCGACGAGCACCGGCGGCAGCAGTTCGGCCGCCGCGACCCGGCGCGCGTCGCGCGGGCGCAGGCCGAGGGTGCGCAGCCGCGCGAGTGTCTCCCAGCGTTCCGGGGCGCTCGCCGCCGCCGCGAGGGCGAACCCGAGCAGCCCCAGGGCGAGCAGGGTGATGGCGGCGGCCCGGTCGAGCGCGGCCAGCCCGGCGTTCAACGGCGCCGCCCGCCGCTCGTGCAGCACGTCGGCGCGGAGCACCGCCCGACCGCCGCTGGCGCTGGTCTCGAGGGCTTTGGCCGTTCCCGGGCCGGTCACCCAGATCGTGTTCGGGGCGAACGGCACCCCGGCCGCCGAATCCACGATGACGACGTCGGCGGCCCCGCCGACGGCCGGTGCGAGGCCGACCGCGGTGAGTTCGATCGGCTTGCCCTGTTCCTGTTCGAGGCGCAGCGTCATGCCGGGGCGCAGGCGGCCGTCACCGGATCGGACCAGGGCCGGCACGGCTCCACCGGCCGGCGCGCTGCCGCCCGGTGCGCTGCCGCCCGGTGGGGTGCCGCCGGGCGGGGTGCTGCCGCCGGGCGACGCGGGCCCGCCGGGCGACGCGGGCGCGGTGCCGCCCGCCGGCTTGAGCCGGTCCAGCTCCGGTGCGTCCGGCAGGGGCGTGCTCGCGAGCAGCCGCTGGAACGCGGCGGCGTCGACCACGACCAGGTCGGGCTGGACCGCCGTGTTGTCGGCGATCACCGGGGCGGCCGTGGTCACCTGGGCGGCGACGGCCTGGGTGACCCCGGGCGCGGCCTTGATCCGCTGCTCGATCTCGGCCGCCGGGGCGTTGGCGCCGGCGGTCAGGTCGAGACGCGCGTCCGCCCCTACGGTCTGCCAAGCGCCGTCCTCGGCCCCGCGGGAGGTGGTGGCGTCGAGGGTGACCGCGAACGCGGCCAGCGCGGTCGTCGTGATCAGCACCAGCACCGGCAGGGCCCGGGTGGCCGTCGTGGCGGCCCGGGCCGCGCCGAACAGGGCCAGCGGCCGGCGCGAGCGGCGCGATTGACGCAGGACCAACCCGGTTCCCAGGGGCAGCAACCGGAGCAGCACCACCACACCGGCGATCGCGCCCAGGGTGGGCGCCCCGGCCGGCAGCACCGCGTCCGCCCCGGCGGCGACGCCGCGCTGGCGCAGGGCCACCACCGCGCCGGCGGCGGCGAGCAGGACGGCCACGTCGACCGCGGCCCGGCGCAGCTGCGCGGTGCGCTCCCGCCAGCGACGGGCGGCCCGGTTGGCCGGCGCGCGCCGGTCGCGGGTGGCCCGGGCCGCGGTCAGCGTGCCGAGCAGGGGCCCGGCCACGATGGCGCCGAGGACGACCGGGGCGGCCCATCCGAGGGCGGCCCCACCGGTCAGCGCGTACGCCCCAACCAGGCCGATCGCGGCCGCCGGCACGGTCACCGAGACCGATTCGATCACCAGTTCCGTGGCCAGGCCGGGCAGCCCGGCGCCGCGCTGGCGGGCGGTGATCAGGGCGCCCGCGCGCCGCCGGACGAGCAGGTCGGCCGCGAGCAGCAGGACCAGCACGGCCCCGGCCAGCACGGCGATCAGCAGCACCGAGGCCTGGGCCGACGCCGCGTCGATCTGGGCCCGGACGTCGGTCAGCACGCTGTCGAGCTGGGTGTTCCACCGCAGGCTGGTGTCACGGTCGCCGGAGGAGGCCGAGCCGGCCTTGAGGGAGGCCACGGTGCCCGCCAGCCGCTGGGCCGACTCCCAGCTGAGCCGGTCCGGATCGGGGGCGTACCAGGCGGTGCGCCGCAGCTGCTCGGCCTGCAGCGCGAGGCGGGCGTCGGGCAGCGACTCGTTGCTGAGCAGACCGCCCACCCGGGTGCTGCCGACGCTGCTCAGCGCGGGCACCGGCCGTACCACCCAGGGGATCGTCGACCAGGCCGGGTCGTCGGCCCGGACCGGCCGGAAGATGCCGCTGACCAGCACGTTGTACTTGTTGCGGAGCTCGTCCTCGACCGGCACGTGGTCGCCCGGCCGCAGGCCCAGCTCGGCCGCCACGGACTCGGAGAGGCCGACCTGGGTCTCCCACAGTGGCCCGTTGAGCGGGATCTCCTTAGGACCGTCGACGGTGGCCCCCGGCGCGTGGCCGGCGACCCAGGTCACGGCCGGGCCGCCGACGTTGTCGCGGGCGTAGGCCAGCTGGAAGCTGCGCGGGGCGGTCCCCTCGACGACCTTGAACGGGACGCTGGTGGCGGTGATCACCGGCGGCCGGAGCACGGCCCGCAGGCCGGGGTCGAGCTGGCTCTCGGCCTGGTCGGCCAGGTCGTTCATGGAGTCCGCGAGGTTCTCGTCGCGGATCCGCCCGCCGGTCGGCCCGTAGTCGTCGCCCCACGGGGAGGACGCCTGCACGGTGGCGTCGGAGCCGGCCTTGCGGACCGCGTCGCGGGCGGCGTCGTCGGCGGTCGACTCCCTCAGCGGCGGCACGGCCGCGGCGAGCAGCGTGATGACCAGGACGACGGCCGCGACCAGAGCGAGCGGGCCGGCGCCGGCCCGGGCCCGGCCGCGGACGCTGGCCCAGTGGATGGCCGGAAGCAGGTTTCTCATGAGGTGATCCGCAGGTGGGCGGCGTCGGCGCGCCGGGCTTGGGCGGTGACGACGGCCGTGACGGCCAGGGCGGAACCGAGGAGCAGCAGGGCGAGCAGCGCGCTTTCGGCGCCCCACGGCCATTGGGCGACGGCCGGCGGCACCGGCGCCGCGCCGGTGTCCGAGCGGACGAGCAGGGGCGCCACCAGCCGGCCGGTGAGCGCCCCGACCACGGCGCCGGCCGCCAGCAGGGGCAGCAGGACGGCGGCGTGCTCGGCCAGCAGCGCGGCCCGGATGTCGCGCCGGGCCATGCCCAGGCCGCGCAGCCGGGCCACTTCGAGAGCCCGCAACTGCACGTCGTAGGCCACGTGCAGGACGACGCCGCCGAGCAGCAGCACGACGGCCGCCACGACCAGCGCTCGCAGCACCGCCGGCAGCGAGGCCCGCAACGGGCTGCCGATGAGGCGTTCGGTCTCACCGGCCCGGGTGATGACCGGGCCGAGGTGCAGTCCCTCGACGGCGGCGGCCGCCCCGGGGCGGGGCCCGGCCGCCCACCAGGCGGTGACCGGCGGATCGAGGTCGCCCCGGGCGACCAGGGCGCGGGTCAGCGCGTCCAGATCGGCCAGGGCGGCGGGCGCGCCGGGCGCGGAGGGCACGGCCGGCACGACCTCGGTGACGACCGCGTCGAACGGGGTGGTGCCGAAGGCCATGCTCAGTTTCGCGCCGGGGCCGGCGCCCACGGAGTCGGCGAACCGCCGGGACACGGCGATGGGCACCGGACCCGGGTCGGGGAACGTGGAGGCCACCAGCACGCGGGTCAGGTCGGCCGGATCGGAGAACTGCACGGCCACCGACAGCCGGAGCCGGTCGGCCCCGGCCGCGATCACCGGCGCGATGAGCTGGGACGACCCGGGGGAGGCGGCGCGGACCGTCCACGGCGCCGGGGTCCGGTCGGCGCCGGGCAGGGCCAGCGTGACGTCGAGCCGGGAGACGGGCTGGTCCTGCGGCTCGGCGTCGATCGGCAGGGCGACGGCGACCAGGCGCAGCCCGGCCACGGGCACGCAGCCCGGCAGCGGGTGGGGCCGCCCGTCGAGCAGCACCGGCGGGCCGGTGCAGGCGGTGCGCAGCCCGGTGTCGTCCTGCAGCAGCAGCCGCGGGGTCACGGTGACCGGCGTGCCGCCGGTCGCGGTGCCGGTCAGCGTCGGCGTGGCCCCCTGGGGCAGGAGCGGCCCGGTGACCGTGGTGGTGGGAGCGAGCGGCTTGAATTCCGCCCCGCGCAGGAGCGGCTTGCGGGTGTCGAAGGCGACCAGCTGCGGGGCTTCGCCGGGGCCGCCGAGCCACTGGCCGACCGAGACGCTCTGCCGCACGGCCGGGCCGACCGTGCCGCCGGTGGCGGCGGCGACCGCCGCGCTCTGACCGGGCAGCGGCGGCGCGTCCAGGGTGACCGCGAGGTCGGTGCCGACGGCCATGTCGGCCTGGTCGTGCTGGGAGACGTTCCAGGTGGCGTTGAACGCGGTGCCGAAGGTGGCGGCCGCGCAGGCCAGGCCGACCAGCAGCCCGGCCGCGTACGCCTGGGGGCGGCGGGCGGCCTGGAACGCGGCCAGCGGCAGCACCAGCCCGCGGGCCCGCGTGGCCAGCCGTTCCGCCTGCCGCAGGGCCGGCGGCAGCAGCCGGAGGGTGAGCGCGGTCCCGGCGATGAGCAGCAGCGCCGGGGCGACGATGCGGACGGTGTCGGCCCGGGAGCCGGCGGCCGCGGGCTGGGCCCGCAGCTGCCACCAGCCGACCGCGGCCAGGGCGAACAGCAGCACGTCGGCCCCGGAGCGGGCCAGGAACTCGCGGCGGGTGCGGCGGTCACCCCGGGCGGCGCCGGGCCACACGGCCAGGGCCACGTGCAGGGCGGCCAGGGCCAGGGCGCCCCCGGCGACGGCGAGCACCTGCGGCGTGGCCAGCACGGGCCGGCTCTCGAGCCCCGCTCCGGACAGCGGCGGGAGGTGGGTGAGCAGGCTGTGCAGGGCGGAGGAGGCCGGTACGGCGCACAGGGCCGCCAAACCGGCCAGGGCGGCCGCCTCGACGGCGGCGACGGCGGCGAACTGACCCCGGCTGACGCCCAGCGCCCCGATGAGCTCGCTCTCGTCGGCCCGTACGCCCACCGCCAGCCGGCCGGCCAGGGTGAGCGCAGTCGCCGTGAGGAGAATGCCGATCAGGGCCAGCGCGAGCACCGAGCTCGCGGTGAGCTGCTGCTGGGCCCGGGCGTCGCGCAGGGTCTGCGGCAGCGCGGACGAGACCCGCTCGATCCGGACCCGGTCGCCCAGCGTGCCGGCCAGCCGGGCGTCGGCCCCGGCGATCGAGCGGGTCAGCCGGTCCAGGGCGGCCCCGGTCGGCGCGGACAGGTCGGGGCTGGCCACGACCTCCAGCCGGTCGAGGGCGGAGCCGCTGGCCATCAGGTCGTCCAGGGTGACCAGGAAGGGCCCGTACGCGTTGACGTCGTCGGCGTAGATGCTGTCCACCGGGTCGGGGTCGTAACCGGCGCCGCCGAGCGGATCCCGGTCCCAGCCGGCCGCCGGCAGCGGGTGCACGAGCCCGACCACGGTCACGTCGAGCCCCGGGGCCGGGTCGCGGCCGAGCTCCGGCCCGATGCGCACCCGGCTGCCCACCTTGAGCCCGAGCAGCCGGGCCGTGTCGTCGAACAGCACCGTCTCCAGCGCGGCGCCGCCGTCCCCGGCCGAGCGCGGCCAGCGCCCCGAGATCAGCGCGGCCCGGGACTGCAGCCCCTCCACCCCGGACAGATAGACCTCGCTGAGCAGCCCGCGGTCCTCGTCGCTGGCCGCGGGCAGGGTCCGCATCACGGTGGACGCCCGCGTGCTGGTGGTCGCCGGGAACGGCGCGATGGACGAGGTGAGCAGGCGGCGCGTGTCGGCCGCGACCGAGACCGCGTCGGCCGCGGCCACGGTCACCGTGTACGCGGTGACCTCGATGTCGTCCGCGGTGGCCCTGGACGCGGCCACCTCGACCGCCCGCTCCGAGGTGCGGGTGACCAGCAGCGCGCTCACCCCGAGCAGGGTGGCGCCGAGGGTGAGGACGGCGAGCAGGCAGGCCAGCAGCGGCCACTGCGCCCGGGCCCGTCGCAGGAGCAGCGTGGTCACGAGGTCAGCTGACCGTCGGCGATATGGATGACCCGGTCGGCCAGCGCCATCATGACCGGGTCGTGGGTGGCGATGAGCGCCGTGACGCCCTCGCTCTCGACCACCCCGCGCAGCAGGCCCATCACCGAGCGGCCGGTCTCGGCGTCGAGCTGCCCGGTCGGCTCGTCGGCGATCAGCAGCCGCGGCGAGGCGGCCAGGGCACGGGCGATGGCCACCCGCTGTTGCTGCCCGCCGGAGAGCTCGCCCGGGCGCTGCTCGGCGTGCCCGGTCAGGCCGACCAGGTCGAGCAGGCGGCCGACCCGCTGCTCACGCTCGGCCGGGTCGGTGCGGGCCAGGCGGAGCGGCACCCCGACGTTGTCGGCGGCCGAGAGCACGGGGATCAGGCCGAAGGTCTGGAAGACGTACGAGACCTTCTCGCGCCGCAGCCGCGAAAGGCCGTCCTCGTCCAGCGCGGTGACGTCGACCCTGTCCACGGTGACCGCGCCGGCGTCCGGCCGGTCGAGCCCGCCGACGACGTTGAGCAGGGTGGTCTTGCCCGAGCCGGATCGGCCGACGAGGGCCACCATCGTGCCCGGCTCGACGTCGAAGGTGATGTCGCGCAGCGCGTGGACCGCGGCCGGCCCGGCGCCGAAGGTGCGGCGCACGCCGCGCACGGTCAGCAGCGGGTCGCTCATTCGTCGGGCCTCATCGTGATGTGGTCGGGTTCGAGCGCGAGCCGGACCCGGCGGTTGAGGTTCAGCGCCTCGCGGTAGTCGCGGGGCACCTGGACACGGCCGGCCCGGTCCATCACCGCGTACTCCTCGGCGATGACGTGGGTGCCGCCGTCGTCGGCGGTGGCCGTGCGGCGCAGCACCTCGCTGCTGGTGCGCCCGTCGCGGATGGCCACGGTCCGCTCGACCTGGTCGCTGACCGCGGCGTCGTGGGTGACCACCACGACGGTCACCCCGAGCTCGCGGTTGACGTCGCGCATGGCCGCGAACACCTCGGCCCCGGTGGTGGTGTCGAGCTCGCCGGTCGGCTCGTCGGCGAACAGCACCCGCGGCTCGTTGGCCAGCGCGACCGCGATGGCGACCCGTTGCTGCTGGCCGCCGGAGAGCTGCCCGGGCCGGCGGTCGGCCAGCTCGGCGATGTTCAGGGTGCCCAGCAGCTCGCGCCGGCGGGCCTGGCGCACCCGGGCCGGGACCCGGGCGGCGGTCATCGGCAGGTCGACCATCTGCTCGGCGGTCAGGTACGGCACGAGGTTGCTGGCGGTCTGCTGCCGGACGAAGCCGACGGTGTGCCGGCGGTAGCGGACCCGGTCGGCCGAGGACATCGACAGCAGGTTCCACTTCTCGACCCGGGCCCGGCCCGCGGTCGGCGCGTCCAGCCCGGCCAGGATCGACAGCAGAGTCGACTTGCCCGACCCGGAGGCGCCGACGACGGCGATCATCTCGCCGCTGTCCACGGTCAGGTCCAGGCCCTGCAGCGCCTGCACCTCGATGGATCCGGTCTGGTAGATGCGCACCAGGCTGTCGCAGACGATCAGCGCGTCGGCGCCGAACTCCGGCGGATGCTGTGGTGGGGCGACGGACATCTGATCTTCTTTCCGAGCGGCGGCGACTCAACATACAGCGTGATCGCCACCCCCGCCCCGGGAGTGGTACAGAGATGTACCGGGACCGCCGCGGCCGCGGCTACGGTCGGCCCATGACGTCACCATCCAGCGCGGACCTCGAGGTCGGGGACCGGATCCGGGCGCGGCGGCTGACCCGGGGGTGGAGCATCCGGCACGCGGCCAGCCGGGCCGGGCTCTCGCACGCCACCTGGAGCCGGATCGAGCGCGGGATCCAGACGGCCGGCAACCGGTTCACGCTGGCCCGCATCGCCGAGGCCCTGGAGTGCACGCCGGACGACCTGGCCCGGGCCGCCGTGCCCGCCGCCGACCGCGACGTCCGGGCCGCGCTGACCGGGGCGGTGGCCGTGCGCCGGGCCCTGATCGACGTCGATCTGACCGAGGCCGCCGAGGGGGCGGCGCCGCCGATGGCCGAGCTGGCCCGCACCGCCGAGCTGGCCGAGTCGCTGCTGCAGGCCTGCGACTACGCGGCGGTGATCCGGATCCTGCCCGGCCTGCTGCGCGACCTGCACGTCGAGACGGCCGGGCCGGACTCCGGGCAGGCGCTGCGCCTGCTCTGCACCGCCGCCTCCACCGCCTCGTCGGTGCTGCGTGTTCTCGGCCTGCCGGCCGACGCCTGGCTGGCCGCCGAGCGTTCCCAGGCGGCGGCGGACAGCTGCGGTGATCCCGTGCTGCGGGGGTACGCGGCGTACGCGCGGGCCAGCGCGGCCGTGGTGGCCGGCTCGTACCAGCGTGGACTGACCCTGGCCGAGCGGGCGGCCGGCGACCTGGGCCGGCACGTCGCCCGGCCCGGCGCGGCCGAGGTGCTGGGCAGCCTGCATCTGGTGTGCGCGCTGGCCAGCCAGTGCGGCCGGCGCCTGGACGACAGCCGCGACTTCTCGGCCGAGGCGGCCGCGCTGGCCCGGCGCACCGGCGAGACCAGCGCGATGGGCCTGTTCTTCGGCCCGACCAACGTCGGGCTGTGGCGGATCAGCATCGAGGTCGAGGACGGCGACCCCGGGCACGCGGTGGAGATCGCGCGGCGGGTCACGCCCGCGGCCCTGCCGGTCGGCCTGCGCCAGGTCTACTACTACGCCGACACCGCCCGGGCGCTGGCTGCGGTGGGCCACCGGGACCGTGAGGCCATCCGCCTGTTGCTCACCGCCGAGCGGCTCGCGCCGCAGCACGTGCACCGCACGGCCGACATCGCGGCGACCGTACGGACGTTGCTCGACCGGTCCCGCCGCCAGGCCGGCGGTTCCGAGTTGCGCGGGCTGGGCGCCCGCATGCTGATCGGCTGACACCGATCGTTCGCCTGTCGTCCACCGGGACAAGTGGATCTCCACGTTGTTGTCGGGAGCGCCAAAGACAAAGAGGCCGGGTGATCGGCAGTCTTTCCGCACACGCAGCACGTGGAGGCACTATGAAGGCTTTGCGATGCGCGGCGGTGGCCGGGGCTGTGGTGCTCCTGGCCGCCTGCGGTGACGGCGGCGGCGGTACGGGCGGTCGCCGGCCGGTCGACGGCAAGACGTTCACGATGGCTGTGCCGGGCGACCCCGGCAACCTCGATCCCCATTTCACCTCGCTGTCGGTCACCGGGCAGGTCGACCGGTTCCTCTACGACTCGCTGCTCGGTTTCGCGCCGGACGGCAAGACGAAGCCCGGGCTGGCCGAGACCTGGGAGACGACCGGCACCACGGCCAAGTTCACCCTGCGCAAGGGTGTCACCTGCGCCGACGGCACGCCGCTGACCGCGACCACGGTGGCCGCGAACATCTCGTTCGTCGGCGACCCCAAGAACTCCTCGACCCGGATCGGCCTCTACGTGCCGGCCGGGGCCAAGGCCACCGCCGACGACGCGGCCGGCACGGTCAGCGTGACCGCGCCCGCCGCGGACGCGTTCCTCGACCGCAACCTGGGCGCGCTGCCGATCGTCTGCGCCAAGGGCATGGCCGACCGGACCAAGCTCAAGCAGGCGGCCGACGGCACGGGCCTGTACACGGTGACCGAGGCCGTGCCGGACGACCACTACACGCTGACCCGCCGCAAGGACGTCCAGGCTCCGGTCGGGCAGCCGGAAAAAGTGGTCATCCGGGTCATCACCAACGAGACCACCACGGCCAACCTGCTCCTGTCGGGCGAGGTCAACGCCGCCCGCTTCACCGGCCCGGACAGCCAGCGGCTGCAGGGCGGCGACTACCTCAAGCGCGACGTGCTGGCCCCGACCGGCGAGCTCTGGTTCAACCAGAAGGCCGGGCTGCCCACGGCCGATGAGAAGGTGCGCCAGGCCCTCGTCCAGTCGCTCGACCTCAAGCAGATGCAGCAGGTCTTCACCAGCGGCCGCGGCGCCGCCCCGACCGGGCTGGTCGTCCCGGCCAACTCCCCGTGCAAGGGCGACACGGTGACCGGCAACCTGCCCGGCTTCGACGCCGCCGCGGGCAAGGCGGCCCTGGCCGCGAGCAGTCTCGGCGGCCGCAAGCTCGTGGTGGCCTGGGGCTCCACCGGGGGGCCGGGCGCACAGGCCGCGGCCGAGCTGCTGCAGCAGCAGTGGCAGGCCGCGGGGGCGCAGATCGAGCTCAAGTCGGTCACCACCGCCCAGGTCGGCCAGATCGCGGCCGGGCAGCTCGCCTGGGACGTGGCCATGTTCCCGATCGGCGTGACGCTGCCCAGCCAGCTGGTGCCGTTCCTCTCCGGCCCGACGCCACCCGACGGGGCCAACTTCGCCGCGTTCGACAACCAGGAGTACGCCTCGGCGGTGGCCGCGGCCCAGAAGGTCACCGGGGAGAGCGGCTGCCCGCAGTGGGAGACGGCCGAGAAAGCGGTGATCAAGAACCTGGACCTGGTGCCGTTCGCCAACTCCAACGTGCCGGTCATCGCCCGCGGGGCCGAGCTGAACCTGTCCGAGGGTGACATCGATCCGTCGTCGATCCGCATGCTGGGCTGACCGATGACCGTCGCCGCGGCCGGACTGGCCGCGCTCAAAGGCCCGGCCGACAACGCCTGGGTGCGGTTCGGGCTGCGCCGCGCCGGGCGGCTGGTGGTGTCGGTCTGGGTGCTGGTGACCGCCGCGTTCCTGATGATCCACGTGCTGCCGGGCGACCCGGTCCGCACGGCGCTCGGCCCCACCGCCCCGATCTCGCTGGTCGAGCAGCGGCGCGAGGCGATGGGGCTCAATGACCCGCTGTGGCTGCAGTACGTGCACTACCTGGGCCACCTCGTCACCGGCGACCTGGGCGTCTCGATGAGCTCGGGCCTGCCGGTGAACGAGGTGATCTCGGCCCGGCTCGGCTCCACAGTGGAGATGGCGCTGCTGGCCTTCGCGGTGGCGGTGATCGTCTCGGTGCCGCTCGGCACCCTGATGACCGTGCTGGCCCGGCACGGACGGCGGCGGGGCAGCGACTGGGCCCTGACCTCGGCCGGTGTCGTGGTCGCGACCATACCCGAGTTCCTGATGGCGGTCGGGCTGGTCTTCGTCTTCAGCGTCCAGCTCGGGTGGCTGCCCGTGGCCGGGCGGGCGGGCTTCGACTCGTACATCCTGCCGGTCCTGTCCCTGGCCATCGGCCCGGCCTTCATGCTGGCCCGGATCGTCCGGGTCGAGCTGCTGACGGTGTTGCAGGCGGACTACATCCGGACCGCCCGGGCCAAGCGCCTGCGGCCCGCGGCGATCTACCTGCGGCACGCCCTGCCCAACGCGCTCACCGCGACGCTGACCATCGGCGGTCTGCTGCTCGGCGGGCTGGTCGCGGGCACGGTGCTGATCGAGAACATCTTCGCCTGGCCCGGGCTGGGCAGCACGATCGTGCAGTCCATCCTGGCCAAGGACTACCCGACCGTGCAGGGGGTGGTGCTCGTCTACGGCATCGGCGTGCTGCTGATCAACCTGGTGGTGGACGTGGCCCTGGCCGTGCTCGACCCGCGCTCGGCCATCCGGGACAGCTGATGAGGAAACCACTGGCGATCACCGCGGCCGCGCTCATGGTGCTGGTCCTGGGCCTGGCCCTGGTGGCCCCGCTGATCTGGCAGGACCGGGCCGCCGCGGTCGACTCGGCCGCCATCCTGCAGGGGCCGTCATCCGCTCATCCGGTCGGCACCGACCTGCTGGGCCGCGACATCCTGGCCCGGGTGCTGGTGGCCACCCGGCTGTCGGTGGGGCTGGCCCTGCTGGCGACCGGGATCGGGGTGGCCGCCGGGCTGCTGCTGGGCACCGCGCCCACGCTGCTCGGGCGCCGGGCCGGCCGGTGGATCACCGCGGTCATCAACATCGCCGTGGCCTTCCCGACGCTGCTGCTCGCGCTCTTCTTCGCGGTCGTCTTCGGGGTCGGGGCCAAGGGGGCGGTGCTGGCCATCGGCTTCGCCACCGCACCCGGGTTCGCCCGTCTGACCCAGACCATGGCCGCGACCGTGGCCAACCGTGACTTCATCGCCGCGGCCCGGGTGTCCGGCGTCGGCCGGGTCCGGATCCTGCTGCGGCACGTGCTCCCGAACATCGCCGAGCCGCTGGTGGTCTCGGCGACGGCGGCGGCCGGCAGCGCGGTGCTGGCCTTCGCGAGCCTGTCGTTCCTCGGTCTGGGCGTGCAGGCGCCGAGCTACGACTGGGGGCGGCTGCTCGGCGAGGGACTGGCCCAGATCTACATCCACCCGGCCGGGGCGCTGGCCGCCGGCGTGGCCGTGGTGCTGGCCGCGATGGCGTTCAACCTGACCGGCGAGGCGGTCGCCCGCGCCATCGGCCTGCGCTCCGACACGGGCGGACCGCCGCCCGCCGATCCCGCCCCCGCCACCGAGGTCCCGGTGACCGAGCGGTCGGCGGAGAACCTGCTGGAGTTCGCGAATCTGCGCGTCAGCTTCCCCGCTGCCGGCGGCGAGGTGACCCCGGTGCGCGGCGTGAGCCTGACGCTGCGCACGGGCGAGGCGGTCGGCATCGTCGGGGAGTCGGGCTCGGGCAAGAGCCTGACCGCCTTGGCCATCGCCCGGCTGATCGAGCCCCCCGGCCGGGTCCAAGCCGATCGGCTCGACTTCCTCGGGGCCGACCTGCGCGAAAGCACCGGCTCGCCCGAAGGCCGCGGCCAGGACGCGGCCCGCGAGCATCGGAAACTGCTCGGCACCTCCTTGGCCATGGTCTTCCAGGATCCGATGACGTCGCTCAACCCGACCCACAAGGTGGGCCGGCAGCTGGCCGAAGTGGCCCGCGAGCACCAGAAGGCGGACCGCCGCACGGCCTGGCGCCGGGCGGTCGACCGGCTGGCCGCGGTCCGCATCCCCGACGCCGGGCGCCGGGCCCGGCAGCTGCCGCACGAGTTCTCCGGGGGCATGCGCCAGCGGGCCATGATCGGCATGGGCATCATGGCCAGTCCCCGGCTCATCATCGCGGACGAACCCACCACCGCCCTCGACGTGACCGTGCAGCGCCAGGTGCTGGAGCTGCTGGCCAAGGTCCGCGCCGCCGAGCAGGCCGGGCTGCTGTTCATCAGCCACGACGTGACCGTGGTGAGCCAGGTCTGCGACCGGGTGCTGGTGATGTACGCCGGGCGGATCGTCGAGGACCTGCCCACCGGTTCGCTGCTGGCCGACGCTCGTCATCCGTACACCCGGGCCCTGGTCGCCGCCGTGCCCGACATGACCACCGACCGCAACCGGCCGCTCGCGGTGATCCCGGGCCGGCCGCCGGACCCGCACGCGTTGCCCACCGGTTGCGCCTACGCCCCGCGCTGCCCGCTGGCCACCGATCGCTGCCGGCACGAGGATCCACCCCTGACGGCGTACGCCGAGGGCCGCCGCGTCGCCTGCTGGCACGCCGACCTGACGCCCGCGGGACAGGCGCAGACCGCACACCTGGGAGGAGAAGCACCGTGACCGTCGACATCGCACACTGGACCGGGCGACTGGCCGAGCTCGCCGAGCGCCACAAGGTTCCCGGGGCCACTTTGGGGATCCTGTCCGAGGACGAGATCGCCGAGGCCGCGTACGGCGTCCTCAGCCTCCGCACGGGGGTGGAGACGACGACCGACTCGCTGTTCCAGATCGGCTCGATCAGCAAGGTGTGGACCGCCACGCTGGTCATGCAGCTGGTCGACGAGGGTAAGCTGCAGCTGGACGCGCCGGTCGTGGACGTGCTGCCCGAGCTGCGCCTCGGCGACCCCGGCGTGACGGCCAAGCTGACCATGCGGCACCTGCTGACCCACACCAGCGGCATCGACGGCGACATCTTCACCGACACCGGCCGCGGCGACGACTGCCTGGAGAAGTACGTCACCGGGCTGGCCGAGGCCGCGCAGAACCACCCGCTGGAAGCCACCTGGTCCTACTGCAACTCCGGGTTCTCGCTGGCCGGCCGGGTCGTCGAGAAGCTGACCGGCGGCACCTGGGACGCGGCCCTGCGCGAACGGATCATCACCCCGCTCGGGCTGGAACACACGGTGACCCTGCCCGAGGAGGCGCTGATGCACCGCGCCGCCGTGGGGCACGTGACCGACGACGGCGAGCAGACGGTGGCGCCGGTCTGGGGCATTCCGCGCTCGGCCGGCCCGGCCGGCGCGGTCGTGTCCACCGCGGCCGACGCGCTGCGGTTCGCCCGCATGCACCTTCAGAACGGGGCCGGGGTGCTCAGCCCCGCGAGCACCGCCGCGATGGCCGAGCATCAGGTCGAGCTGCCGGACACGCGCCTGCTCGGCGACTCGTGGGGCCTGGGCTGGGAGCGGCTCGGCTGGGGCAACGGGCACCGGCTGATCGGGCACGACGGCAACACCATCGGCCAGGCCGCGTTCCTGCGGATCCTGCCCGAGCAGGGGCTGGCGGTCACGCTGCTGACCAACGGCGGCAACGGCGCCAAGCTGTACGAGGAGTTGTTCCGCGAGATCTTCGCCGACCTGGCCGGGGTGCCGGTGCCGCACCCGCTCGGGCCGCCGGCCGAGCCGGTCGAGGTCGATCCGGCGCCGTACGCTGCGGTCTACGAGCGGGCGAGCATCCGCCAGGAGGTACGCGTCGACGACGGCGGCCCGATCATGCGGGTCAGCGTGACCGGCCCGCTGGCCGAGGTGCTGCAGGAGAAACCGGTCGACTACAAGATGGTCGCGGTCGAGCCCGGCCTGTTCGTGTGCCAGGACCCGGAGACCGGCAACTGGATCCCGGCCAGCTTCTACCAGCTGCCCACCGGCGAGCGGTACGTGCACTTCGGCGCCCGGGCCACCCCGCGATGCGCGAGCTGACCTTCGAGAACGTGACCGTCCGCTTCGGCCCGCGCCGGGGCGGCACGGTCGCGGTGGACGGGGTCGACCTGGTGGTGCCGGCCGGGCAGGTGGTGGGACTGGTCGGCGAGTCCGGGTCGGGCAAATCGACGCTGGCCCGGGCGGCTGTCGGGCTGGCCCCGCTCACTTCCGGCCGGATTCTGCTGGACGGCGGGGACGTTCCGCGGCGAAAGGTGCAGATGATCTTCCAGGATCCGTACTCGGCCCTGGATCCCCGCATGACCGTAGGCGCCTCGATCGCCGAGGCGATGCCCCGTCGCGAGCCGGACCGGCGCGCGGAGGTGGCCCGGCTGCTGGAATTGGTCGGCCTGCCTGCTCTCCGTTCTGCCGACCGCCCCGACCGGCTCTCCGGCGGGCAGCGGCAACGGGTCGCGCTGGCCCGGGCCCTGGCCGGCCGCCCCGAAGTCATCGTGGCCGACGAGATCACCTCGGCCCTCGACGTCTCGATCCAGGGCGCCGTGCTCAACGTGGTCCGCGACCTGCAACGGCAGATGCGGCTGACCATGCTCTTCATCTCGCACAACCTGGCCGTGGTCCGCTACGTCAGCGACATCGTCGCCGTGATGCGCCAGGGCCGGATCGTCGAGTGCGGCCCGGTCGAGCAGGTGCTCCAGGACCCCCGCCACGACTACACACGAGAGCTGCTGGATGCTGTCCCCAAGCCCTAATGTGAGCGGCATGACCCAGCTGCCGCGCGCGAGTCTCGGCCGGATCCTCGACGATCTGGGCACCACGCTGCTGGATCTGGTGCACGGCGTCCTCAGTGTGCGGCCCATCGCCGGGATAGCCATTCACGACCCGTTCGACGAGCCTCATCTGCCCTCACCGGCGCTGGTGCTCGGCGTGGGTCTGCGCGAGCCGGGCGAGATCGCCGCCCTGCTGCGTGCGCTGGGGGAGCAGGCGGCGGCCGGCTTGATCGTACGGGCCCCCGTGCCGGCCACCGAGGAAGTGAGAGCCGCCGTCGACGAGTCGGGGGTGGCCCTGCTCGCGCTGACCCGCGGCGCGTCCTGGGACCAGCTGGCCGCGCTGCTGCGCTCGATGCTCAGCCAGGGCGACGTCGGCGACCCCGGCCCCGAGATGCTCGGCGGCCTGCCCTCGGGTGACCTGTTCGCCCTGGCCAACGCCGTCGCCGCGCTGGTCGACGCCCCGGTCACGATCGAGGACCCGGATTCGCGCGTGCTGGCCTTCTCCGGCCGCCAGGAGGAGGCCGACGAGTCCCGGGTCGAGACCATCCTGGGCCGCCAGGTGCCGGAGCGCTTCGCCCGCCTGCTGACCCGGGCCGGTGTCCACCGCGACCTGCACCGCAGCCCCGACCCGGTCTACTTCCCGCCGCCGGAGACCGCCCCCGGCGAGTTCTCGGTGCCGCGGGCCGCCGTGGCCGTCCGGGCCGGCGACGAGTTCCTCGGCTCGATCTGGGCCGCCGTGCACGAGCCGCTCACCCCCGACCGCTCCCGCGCCTTCAGCGACGCGGCCAAGCTGGTCGCCCTGCACATGCTGCGGCTGCGGGCGGGCGCGGACGTCGAGCGCCGGCTCCGTACGGAACTGGTCGGCACCGCCCTCGAAGGAGGCTCCGGCGCCCGCGAATCGCTGGCCCGCCTCGGCCTGGCCGACCAGCCGCTCGTCGTGCTCGCGCTGGCCCCGGCCGAGCCGGAGGGCCCGGCCGACCGCTCCGGCCTGGCCGCCGACCGCCAACGGTTGGCCGACGCGCTGGCCATGCACCTGAGCGCGGTGCACGCGGGCAGCGCGGTCGCCCTGCTCGGCGACGTCGCGTACGGCCTGCTGCCCGCCGTCACCGAGGAGCGCGCGCTCAAGGTGGCCACCGAGTTCCTCGACCGCGTCGGCGACCGGGTGCCCGCCTTCGTCGGCGTGAGCCCGGCCGCTTTGTCGGTCGCCGTGCTCCCCGCCGCCCGCGCCAGCGCCGACCGGGCCCTGCGCGTCCTGCGTTCCGGCTGCGACCGCCGGGTGGCCCGCCTCAGCGACGTCTACACCAAGGCCATGATCCTGGAGATGCGCGACCTGGTCGCCGCCCGCGGCGACACCCCCACGGGCCCGCTGGCCAAACTCCTCGCCTACGACACCGAACACAACGCCGACCTGGTCGACACCCTGACCGCCTGGCTGGACGCCTTCGGCGACGCGGTAGCCGCCGCCGCGGCCCTGCACGTGCACCCCAACACCTTCCGCTACCGCCTACGCCGCCTGGCCGAGGTCGGCGACCTGGACCTGACCGACCCCGAGGCCCGCTTCGGCGCCATGCTCCAGCTACGCGTCTTCCCGGGCCCGGCCACCGAGCGCCGTCAGCAGTAAGTCCACGGCGACACCCATGCGAGCGACGAATTCGTCCCGGTCGGTCACTTCGTGCTTGAGGCCGGCGGCGACGCTCAGCAGGGTCCGGGACACGTCCGCTGCTGTGCCCGCGGCCGACGCGGGCCGACCGGCCGCAACCGCCTCCGTGACGAGTGAGGCGAAGCGCCGGGGATAGTCGGCCACGACCGCACCGAGCAACTCCGGGTTGGTCTCCACCAGAACCGCGACCTCACGGGCCATGGCGCCGATGTAGCGGCCGGTTCGTCGCCACCGGCCTGCAGCGCGACTTCACCCCGGAACAAAAGGCCTACCTCGCCGCGGCCGAGGCCGCCGGCGCCTTCGCCTACAAGACCACCCAGCAGGGCGCCGCCACCACCCTCGTCGCCGCGGTCGCCCCCGAGTTCGCCCGCACCGGCGGGCATTACCTCGACGACGGCAACGAGGCGTACACCGTGCCCGACGGCGCGAAGCTCTTGGACCACAGCCATGCCGTCAAGCGGTGGGCCCTCGACCCGGAGACCGCCGAGAAGCTGTGGGTGGTCTCCCTCGAGCACCTGGCCGGTTAACTCGTCGTCGTGACCACGGTGACGGCCACCGCGGCGGTCGAGGCGGCGATGGCGGCGGCCGTGGCGGTCACGGCGGTGTTCACGGCCTCGGCGCCCCAGTGGCCCTGCTCCAGTTCCTTGGCCCGTTTGATGACCGGCGATGACCAGGCCAGCTGGGGCCGCAACATCGGCAGCGCGCCGCTTGACGAGAGAAGAGCGATCAGCGCGGCCGTACGGGCGTCGGGCTGGTCACCGTCGACCAGGACGCCGCGGATGCGGTCGCGCATCACGGTCTCGTAGTCCGAATCCGTGGCCGGCAAGGTGTTCATCTTGAAGACGCCCAGTACCCGCTTCTTCTCGCGGCGGATCAGGCCGCGGTCGATGAGGCGCTCGATGACCGGGTCCCAGAGCTTGCCGCCGATCGACAGCAGGAGCGTCTGCGCGCTGCGGGGTTTCTCGGCGACCTTGTCGTACGCCTCCTGGAGCAGCGGGTCGCCGAGCGGTTCCGAACCTGTCGCGTACACCTTCTTCCCGTCCGTCTCGACCCGGCCGCGGAGGGCCAGTTCGACCAGCACGGCCCCGCCGAGCGCGTAGGGCAGCGTGCCCGCCGCGGCGGGTGTTCCGGTTTCGTCGTCGAGCAACAGCAGCATCAGGTCCTCGACCAGAAGCATGTCTCACAACCAATCGTGTTCGCGGGCGTAGCGGGCCGCCTCGTGGCGGGTCTGGGTCTGGGTCTTCTGCATGGCGCTGGACAGGTAGTTGCGGACGGTCCCGGGGGCCAGATGGAGCCGGGCGGCGATGTCGGCCACCGAGTAGCCCTCGCCGGTCACCCGGAGGACGTCCAGCTCGCGTTCGGTGAGCGGGCAGTCGTCGATGACGGCCAGGGCCGAGACGTCGGGGTCGATCCAGCGTTTGCCCGAGTGCAGGGTGGCGATGACGGTGGCGATGTGGGCCGGCTCGGCCGACTTGCTCACGAAGCCCTGCACCCCCAACTTCAAGGCCTTGCGCAGTACGCCCGGACGCGCGTGCCGGGTCAGCATGAGCACCTTCTGTCCGGGGCGGAGACGGCGGATCTCGGCCAGCGCCCCGAGCCCGTCCACGTTCGGCATCTCCAGGTCGATCACGAGCACGTCCGGCTCGTGGCGCATGGTGGCCGCGATGGCTTCCTCGCCGTCCGACGCCTCGGCCAGCACGGTGATGTCGCCCTCGAGCGGCAGCAGGGCGGCCAGCGCCTTGCGCAGCAGGGCCTCGTCGTCGGCCAGCACCACCGATGTCACCGCGTACCCCCGAATGTCGCTGCCGTCGTGAAGTCGCCGGCGTCCACCCGCACGGTGAGCTCCCCGCCATCGGTCTCGATCCGCCGGCGCAGGGCCGAGAGCCCGCGCAACTCGAGCGGCCCGTTCAGGGCCGCGCCGTCGTTGACGATCGTGATGCCCGACCCGGCCAGCGTGATCCGCACCTGCGTGGCCTGCGCGTGCCGCAGGATGTTGGTCGTCGTCTCCCGCAGCACCTGGCCGAGCATCTCGCTCACGCGGGCGTCCGGCTCCGACTCGCGCGTGATGCGCACCCGGATCCCGGCCGCCTCGAACAGGTTCTTCGCGTTCTCGAGCTCCGCCGACAGGTTGAGCCGCCGTTGCGCGTACGCCAGCTCTTTGGTCTGTTGGATGGTGTCGCTGACCAGGCCGTGGATCTCCTGCAGCTCCTGTTCGGCCCGGGCCGGATCGCTGTGCACGAGCTTGCCCGCGAGCGCGGCCTTGAGCTTGACCACGTGGAGCGTGTGGCCCTGGATGTCGTGCAGGTCGCCCGCGAAGCGCACCCGCTCGCGGATGACGGCCAGCTCGGCCTCGCGTTCGCGGGACACCTCCAGCTCCTGCACGATGTCGTAGAACCGCTCGCCGGCGAACGAGAGCACCATGATCAGCACGGTCAGGCCGCTCGGGACGAGAACGAACGCGGCGAACGCGTCGTCGCCGTCGACCAGGAGCCGGGTGGCGCCGACCCCGGCCACGTAGAGCAGCACGGCGGCCGCCGCCGCGTACTTGTGGCGCGGCAGCCGCGGCAGGGCGAGCGAGGCCACGCTGATCACCCCCCAGTACGCGTTGGGGGCGGCCACCACGAGCACGCCGACCGGCCAGACCGCGGCCGCCACGATCAGGCACGGCCAGGCCACCCGGCCGATGTCGTTGGCCGTCCACCGCTCGAAGGCCACCAGCGCCGCGATCGCGCCCGGGGCCAGCACGAGCACGTGCCACCAGGAGCGCAGATCGACCGCCACCACGACCACCGCCGCCAGCACGATCGGCGGCAGCGCGGTGTACAGGTTGAGGCGGCGCAGGCGGCCCTGCGTGGCCTCGGTGATGCGCAGCGATCTTGCCTTCACCCCACCAGTATTCGGCGGGATCGGCGCGGCCAGTAGTGACACCACGTCATATCCGGTTGGTGACACGGCGACACTGACCGTACGGACGGGGCCGCTGTTTCATCGAGTCATGTCCACCACGCCAGTGATCGAAGTCGACCACCTCAATCTCAAGTACGGCGACTTCCACGCCGTCCGGGACCTCTCGTTCGAGGTCCGGCCGGGTGAGCTGTACGCGCTTCTCGGCACCAACGGCGCCGGGAAGACCTCGGCCCTGGAGACCGTCGAGGGGCACCGGACCGCGACCTCGGGCACCGTCCGGGTCTTCGGGCACAGCCCGCGCGATCGCGCCGCCGTACGGCCCCGGATGGGCGTCATGCTGCAGGAGAGCGGCTTCTCCCCGGACCTGACCGTCCGCGAGTCGGTCGCTCTGATCGGCCGGCTGACCCGGCGCAGCGACGACGTGGACCGGGTCATCGACGTCGTCGAGCTCACCGGCAAGGCCGGCACCCTGGTCGGCCAGCTCTCCGGCGGCGAGAAGCGGCGCCTGGACTTCGCCACGGCCGTCTACGGCACCCCCGAGCTGATCTTCCTGGACGAGCCGACCACCGGGCTGGACATCCAGTCCCGCGACGACCTGTGGAACGCGGTCGACCGGCTGCGCGAGAACGGCTCGACCGTCGTGCTGACCACCCACTACCTGGAGGAGGCGCAGCAGCGGGCCGACCGGATCGGGCTGATGCACCAGGGCACCCTGCGCCGGGAGGGCACGGTCTCCGAGCTGACGCGCTCGTTGCCCGCGGTCATCACCTTCACGCTGGCGGCTCCCGCGCCTTCGCTGCCGCTGCAGGCCGCTGTCGGCGCCGGCGGGTCGGTGCGGGTCGAGACCTTCAACCTGCAGAAGGACCTGTACGTGCTGCTCGGCTGGGCCCAGGATCACGGGCTCGAGTTGGGTGACCTGTCGGCCGGCCCGACCCGGCTCGACGACGTCTTCCGCTCCATCGAATCCATCGCTTCCTGAGGGGGTCCTCGTGCTCGCCATCGCCCGTACCGAACTGATCCAGATCTTCCGCAACCGGCTGGTGCTGGTCACCAGCTTCGTCATCCCGCTAGCGATCAGCGTGTTCTTCGTCTACCGGCACGAGGTCTTCGCCGAGCTGGCCACCCTCGGCTACATCGCCGCGATCGTCATGTTCACCGTCGCCGCCTTCGGCCTCTACACGTCGACCGTGACCACGCTGGCCTCCCGCCGGCAGAACCTGTTCCTCAAACGCCTGCGCTCCACGGCGGAGAGCGACGCCGGGATCCTGGCCGGCCTGGTCGCCCCGGCCACGGTCATCGCCCTGGTCCAGCTGGCCGGCATCCTGATCGTCTTCGGCGTGGTGGCCGGCCGCCCCGACAACGTGCTGCTGCTCGTCCTGGCCGTGCTGGCCACGGTGGCCATGATGATCGGCCTGGCCCTGGCCACGGCCGGGGTCACCAACTCGCCCGAGCACGCCCAGGTCACCACGCTGCCGGTCAGTCTCGGCGTCATCGCCGTGGCCAGCTGGGTCGGCATCACCGGCACCGAGAACCTCGAACTGCTCAAGCGCCTGCTGCCGGGCGGCGCCGCCACCGAGCTGATGCTCAACGCCTGGAACGGCGGCGTCGCCCTGACCGACTCCCTGCTCCTGCTGGCCCCCACCCTCGCCTGGGTCGTCGTCGCCGTCTCCTTCGCCCACCGTCTGTTCCGCTGGGAGCCCCGCCGCTGAGCTGCGGAACAATGGGTGGGTGAGCCGCCATGACTGACCTCGACCTGCGCCGGCTGCGATACTTCCTGACCCTGGCCGGTACGGAGAACTACGGGCGGGCGGCCGAGATCCTGCACCTCGCCCAGCCCGCGCTGAGCCGGTCCATCGCCGCCCTGGAGCGCGACCTCGGAGCCAAACTCTTCGAACGGTCGCGTTCCGGCACCCGGCTCACCCCCGTCGGCGAGATCCTGCGCGACGACGCGCGGGAGCTGCTGCGGTCGGCCGAGACGGTGCAGCGGCGCATCCGCGTGGCCGCCCGCGACGGCCGGAGCGTGACCCTCGGGTTCCTTCCGGGCACGATCGTCACCCCGCTCGTACGGCACCTGGAGAACCGGTTCCCCCAGCTCCAGGTCGACGTGGCCCGGACCTCGTGGACCGGCCAGATCGCCGGGCTGCGCGACGGCCGCTTCGACGCCTGCCTGGCCCAGCGGCCGTTCGCCGAGGACGGCCTCACGGTGGTCGACCTCTACACCGAGCCCCGCGTGGTGGCGCTGCCCATCGACCACCCGGCCGGGCCCCGGCCGCTCGACGTCACCGACCCGGCCTCGCTGGCGGCGTTCTTCGCCGGGACCGGCCCGTTCCACCACTTGGCCTACACCGCCGGCGACGCCCTGGCCCGCGCCACCATCGCCGACTACGACCCGGCCCAGGCCCGCGACTTCTTCGACGTCCGCCTGTTCCGCGCCCTCGACGCCGTACGCGCGGCCCGGCCCACCCTCGACGGCCACGGCTCGATCACCCTCACCGCGGGCGCCGCCGCCTTCCACGGCGGCCCCGGCCGCCTGCTCGGCTCGACGGTCAGCGGCGCCGTGATCACCGCCGCCCGGTCCCTCGCGATCGAGCTCGCATAGTTGAGCTTGCCGAGACGCATCCGGTCGCCCTCCACCCGCCCGCAGCGGCCGAGTCCCTCAGTTGAGCTCCCGCTTTGGGTGATGGTCAGCCGGCCTGGCGGCCGCCGGGTGACAGCCTGATCGTGCCGGCCACGTCGAACACGATGGTCCGGCGGCGGCGAGGGCGTGGGCCGGCGTCGTCAGTTGCTGGAGTCGCCGGTGACGCTGCTCTGGTCGTACGAGCGGGCGTTGTTGGTGAGCAGGGTGTCGAGCACGCCGCGCCGGCGACGGCGGGAGCGGGTGCCGTTGTGATAGCCGTCGGCGAAGCCCTGGCGCACGTTTCGCACGGCGATGACGGCCAGGACGGCGATCACGACGAGGGCCACGGTGCCGATGACGATCTCCATGTGACGAGTATGCGGCACCGGCGCCGGTGGGCCCGCCTCGGTGGAACGGACGAGTCGAGCGCCTCCGACTCGTCGGCGCCGACCATGACACCGGGGGCGTCGGCGGGCAGGCTTCGCGAAGAGACCCGCGAGCCGAGGGGGAGAACCGTGGTACGTCGTGCGCAGATCGAGGATCTGGTGTCGGTGGCGGCGCCGGAACAGCCCGCCCTGAGCCCGGACGGCCGCCGGGTGGCCTACGTGCTGCGCGCGGCCGACCGGGAGGCCGACCGCGTCACCCGGAGCATCTGGGTCGCCGGGCCGGACGGCGCCCGCCGGCTGACCCGGGGCCCGGCCGACTCGTCGCCGGCCTGGTCGCCGGACGGGCAGTGGCTCGCCTTCCTCCGCGGCGGCGACAGCCCGGCCCAGCTGTGGCTGCTGCCGGTCGCCGGCGGCGAGGCCGAGGCGGTCACCGACCTGCCGCAGGGCGCGGGGGCTCCGCAGTGGAGCCCGGACGGCACGAAGATCGCCTTCGCCGCCGCCGTGGCCACGCAGAAAGCCGCCGAGAGCGCGCCGATCGTCACCGAACGCCTCGACTACCGCGCGGACGGCGCAGGGCTGCTGCGTGACCTGCGCAAACACCTGTTCGTGCTGGATGTGGACAGCCGGAAGGCACGGCAGGTGACCGAGGGGGACTGGCACGCCGGCGACGCGGCCTGGTCACCCGACTCGACCCGGCTGGCCTTCCCGGCGGCCACCGCCCCCGACGCCGACCTGGTTCTGCGGGCGCCGGTGCACGTCCTCGACGTCACCGACCCGCTCGCCAAGCCCGAGGTGGCCGGGCTGGCCGATGGCTACGCCGGGCCGGCCGTCTGGACGCCCGAGGGCGACGCGCTCGTCGTCGTCGGGTACACCGGGCCGCCGGCCGGGCACGCGCGCCTGCTCCACGTGCCGCTCGACGGTGGCCCGGTGCGTGACCTGGCCGCGAGCCTCGACCGCAATGTCATGCCGGGTGGGCCGGCTTACCCCGGCGCGATTCCCCGGTTCACCGACAACGGGCGGACGGTGCTTTTCTGCGTACGGCACCGGGGTTGCTCTCATCTTTATGCCGTGCCCCTGGACGGCGGCGAGCCCCGGGCGATCGTGGGCGGCGCCGGACGGGTCGTCTCCGGGTTGTCGGTGGCCGGGGACACTGCCGCCGTCGTCCTGGCCACCCCCACCTCGTACGGCGAGGTCGTCACGGTCGACCTGGCCTCGGGGACCGAGACCGTACGCACGACGCACGGCTCCGTCTTCGACGACGTCGAGCTGTTCCCGCGGGTGGAGCGCGAGTTCACCATCTCGGACGGCACCGTGGTCGAGGGCTGGCTGATCCGCGACCCCGAGGCGAGCGGGCCCGGGCCGCTGCTGCTGGACATCCACGGCGGCCCGCACAACGCGTGGAACGGGGCCGCCGACGACATCCACCTCTACCACCAGGAGCTGGCCGCCGCCGGCTGGACCGTCCTGCTGATCAATCCGCGGGCCAGCGACGGCTACGGCGAGCAGTTCTACACCGCCGCCCAGGGCGCGTGGGGCGAGGCCGACGCCCGCGACTTCTTGGAACCGCTCGACCAGCTGGTGGCCGACGGCACCGCCGACCCGCAGCGGCTGGCCGTGGCCGGTTACAGCTACGGCGGCTACATGACCTGCTACCTCACCGCCCTCGACGGCCGCTTCGCCGCCGCGGTCACCGGTGGCGTGGTCAGCGACCTGACCAGCATGGCCGGCAGCTCGGACGACGGGTCCCTGCTGGCCACGCTCGAGCTCGGCGGGCGCCCCTGGGAGGAGCCCGAGCGCTACGCGGCGATGTCCCCGCTGACCCGGGTCGCCCAGGTCACCACGCCGACGCTGATCATCCAGGGCGACGCCGACCTGCGCTGCCCGGTCGGCCAGGCCCAGCAGTGGCACACCGCCCTGCGCGAGCGGGGTGTGCCGGCCGAGCTGGTGCTCTACCCGGGCGGCTCGCACCTGCTGATCGTCGAGGGGCCGCCGTCGCAGCGCCTCGACTTCAACCGGCGGATCTCCGAGTGGGTGCGCCGGCACACCGGAGGCCATCGCCCGCTGGACCAAGGCCACTGGCAGCGGCGACTGAATGTCCTCGCCGAGCGACACGGCGTTCCGGGGGCGGCTCTCGGCATTCTGCGCCTCGACTCGGATGACATCGTGGGAGCCGCCTATGGCGTGGTCAATGTGGACACCGGCGTCGAGGCCACCACCGACTCGGTCTTCCAGATCGGCTCGATCAGCAAGGTGTGGACGGCCACCCTGGTCCAGCAGCTGGTCGACGAGGGCAAGCTCGAGCTGGACGCCCCGATCGTCGACATGCTGCCCGAGCTGGCCCTGTCCGACCCGGGCGTCACGGCCAAGCTGACCATGCGGCACCTGCTCACCCACACCAGCGGCATCGACGGCGACGTCTTCACCGACACCGGGCGCGGCGACGACTGCCTGGAGAAGTACGTCAGCGGCCTGCGCGAGGTGGCCCAGAATCACCCGCTCGGCGCCACCTGGTCGTACTGCAACTCCGGCTTCTCGCTGGCCGGCCGGGTCGTCGAGAAGCTCACCGGCGGCACCTGGGACGCGGCCCTGCGCGAACGCCTCAGCACGCCGCTCGGCCTGCGCCGCACCGGCACCCTGCCCGAGGAGGCGCTGCTGCACCGGGCCGCCGCCGGTCACCTGCCCGGGCCGAAGGTGGCCCCGGTCTGGACGCTGCCCCGCGCGCTCGGCCCGGCCGGCCTGATCACCGCCACCGTGGCCGACCTGCTGGCCTTCGCCCGCCTGCACCTGACCGGCGGGCTCGCTCCCGACGGCACCCGGCTGATCAGCGCGGCCGGGGCCGAGGCGATGGCGGCCGAACAGGTCGAACTGCCGGAGAAGTACACCCTCGGCGACTCGTGGGGGCTGGGCTGGATCCGCTTCGGCTGGGACGGGCAGCGCCTCATCGGCCACGACGGCAACACCATCGGCCAGTCGGCCTTCCTGCGGCTGCTGCCGTCGCAAGGCCTCGCCGTCACCCTGCTGACCAACGGCGAGGGTGCCCGCGACCTCTACCAGGACCTGTTCTCGGAGATCTTCGCCGAGGTGGCCGGGCTGACCATGCCGGCGCCGCTCACCCTGCCGTCACCGCCGGTCGAGGCCGACCTGACACCCCACGTGGGGACCTACGAGCGGGCCAGCACCAGGCTCGAGGTGTACGCGGGGGAGAGCGGGCCGATGCTGCGCATCACCACAACCGGGCCGCTGGCCGAGCTCACCCCGGAGCCGGTCCAGGAGACCGCGATGGTCGCGGTCCGGGAGGACCTCTACCTCGTACGCCTTCCCGGCAGCCGGTCGTGGATCCCGGTGCTGTTCTACCGGTTGCCGACCGGGGAGCCGTATCTGCACCTGGGCGTGCGGGCCACCCCGAAGGTGGCCTGAGATGGATCGACCCTCGCGGCTGTCTCACCCGCTTGACCCGGGGCGGCCGGAGTTGCTCGCCGGCCTACTGGCCGATCTTGAGGAGCTGGTGGCCTGCGAGTCGCCGTCGGACGATCGGGCCGCGGTGGCGCGGTCCGCCGAGGTCCTGGCCGGGATCGGGCAGCGGCGGCTGGGGACGGCGCCGGAGCGGATCGTGCTGGACGGGCGGACGCATCTGCGGTGGCGCTTCGGCGACGGGCCGGCCCGGGTGCTGCTGCTGGGGCATCACGACACGGTGTGGCCGATCGGGTCGCTGGCCGGGAACCCGTTCGTGGTCGACGGCGAGGTCCTGCGCGGGCCGGGCTGTTTCGACATGAAGGCCGGGGTGGTGCAGGCCCTGCACGCGGTGGCGGCGCTGCCCGATCGGGCCGGGGTGACCCTGCTCGTCACCGGCGACGAGGAGCTCGGCTCGCCGACCTCGCGGGAACTGATCGAGCAGGAGGCGGCGGTCTGCGTGGCGGCGCTCGTGCTGGAGGCCTCGGCCGACGGGGGAGCGCTCAAGACCGAGCGCAAAGGGGTTTCGCTCTACCGGGTACGGGTTTCCGGGCGGGCCGCCCACGCGGGTCTCGAGCCCGAAGCAGGCATCAACTCCACAGTGGAACTGGCCTATCAGGTGCTCGCGGTCTCGGCGCTGGCCGACCCCGCTCTCGGGACGACCGTGGTGCCGACCCGGATGACCGCCGGCACGACCACCAACACGGTCCCGGCGGTGGGGGAGTTCGCGGTCGACGTCCGGGCCCGGACCACCGCCGAGCAGAAACGGGTCGACGACGCCCTCCGCGGCCTGACCCCGGTGCTGCCCGGCGCCCGGCTCACCATAGAGGGCGGCCCCAACCGGCCACCACTCGAGGCCGCGGCTTCGGACGCGCTGTTCGGGCGGGCCGTCGCGATCGCCGGCGAGCTGGGCCTGCCCCCGCTGGCCCGGGCCGCCGTCGGCGGCGCCTCGGACGGCAACTTCACCGCCGGCATCGGCACCCCCACCCTGGACGGCCTCGGCGCCGTCGGCGGCGGCGCCCACGCCGCAAACGAACACGTCGTCATCGCCGAGCTCCCCCGCCGCGCAGCGCTGGTCGCCGCCCTCACGGCGGCGTTGCTCGCCGACCCTGCGCCCCACGACGTTGCCGCCCCCTCGGCGTGGGCCGGTGGCGGCGTGGGCCGGGCGACTTCGGAGCGGCCGTCGCATGACTGATCACGCGAGCGTGCTTACTGCGGCTTCGGTGGCTGAGGCGGCCGCGGGGGCTTCCGCCGCCGGTGCCGCTGCCGGGGCCGCGGCTGAGGCGGCGGGGGTGCGGATTCGGCTGCTGAGTGAGCTGGCCGATCTGCATGAGGTGTACTGGCTGTTCGACAGCATCTGGCACTCGCAGCCGGGGAATGCGCCGGTGAGCCGGGAGCTGTTGCGGGCGATGAGCAAGGCCGGCAACTACGTGGCGGGGGCCTACGACGACACCGGCATGATCGGGGCCTGCGTCGGGTTCTTCGCGGCGCCGGAGCGCCGTGAGGTGCACAGCCACGTCGCGGGGGTCACCCGGGCCGCGCGGGGGCGCAGTGTGGGCCGGGCCATCAAGCTCCATCAGCGGGCGTGGGCGCTCGGCCAGGGCGTGACCCGGATCAGCTGGACGTTCGACCCGCTGGTTCGTCGCAACGCCTTCTTCAATCTGGTCAAGCTGGGCGCGGTGCCGGCCCAGTATCTGCCCGACTTCTACGGCACGATGGGCGACGCCATCAACGGTGACGACGACACCGATCGGCTGTTGCTGCACTGGGATCTGACCGCGCCGGCCGTCGAACGAGCCGCCCGCGGTGGCGGGCGGGGGAGCGACGTGGCTGGGCTGAGGGCGGCTGGAGCGGTCACTGCTCTGGGGCGTACGCCCGGGGGTGAGCCCGTCGCGGGAACCGCGGACGGCCGCACGGTGCTGGTCGCCGTGCCCACCGACATCGAGACGCTGCGGGCGACCGACCCGGCCTGCGCGCGACGCTGGCGGGTCGCGGTGCGGGACGCGCTCGCCCCGCTGATCGACGAAGGGGCCCGGGTCCGCGGATTCGACCGGGCGGGCTGGTACGTGCTGGACAGGGAGAGCCGATGAAACTGACCGGGATCGAGTTGCGCCGGATCCGGATGCCGCTCGTGGCGCCGTTCCGCACGTCGTTCGGCACGGAGACCGAGCGGGACGTGCTGCTGCTGCGTGCGGTGACCGACGAGGCCGAGGGCTGGGGGGAGTGTGTCGCCATGAGCGATCCGCTCTACTCCAGCGAGTACGTGGAGGCGGCGGCCGATGTGCTGCGCCGCTATCTCGTGCCCGCGCTGGCCGCCCGTCCGCCGGCCGGGGCCACCGCTGTCGCGCCGGCGCTGCACCGGTTCAAGGGGCACTGGATGGCCAAGGCGGCGTTGGAGACCGCGGTGCTCGACGCCGAGCTGCGCGGCGAGGGCCGGTCGTTCGCCCGGGAGCTCGGCGCCACCCGGGATCGCGTGCCGTGCGGGGTGTCGGTGGGCATCATGGACTCGATTCCGGCCCTGCTCGACGCGGTCGGCGGCTATGTGGCGCAGGGCTACGTCCGGATCAAGCTGAAGATCGAGCCGGGCTGGGACGTGGCGCCGGTGCGCGCGGTCCGCGAGCGCTTCGGGGATGACCTGCTGCTTCAGGTCGACGCCAATACCGCGTACGGCCTGGGGGATTGGCCTTTGCTGGCCGCGCTGGACCCCTTCGGGCTGTTGCTGATCGAGCAGCCGCTGGACGAGGAGGACGTGCTCGGCCACGCCGAGCTGGCCAAGCGGGTCCGGACGCCGATCTGCCTGGACGAGTCGATCGTCTCGGCCCGGTCGGCGGCCGACGCGATCCGGCTCGGCGCGTGCAGCATCGTCAACGTCAAGCCGGGCCGGGTCGGCGGCTATCTGGAGGCCCGCCGCATCCACGACGTGTGCGTGGCCAACGGCGTCCCGGTCTGGTGCGGCGGGATGCTCGAGACCGGCCTGGGCCGGGCCGCCAACGTCGCGCTGGCCGCGCTGCCGGGTTTCACCCTGCCCGGGGACACCTCGGCGTCGGACCGCTACTTCCGTACGGATGTGACCGAGCCCTTCGTCCTGGACGGCGGCCACCTCCCCGTCCCGACCGGTCCCGGCCTGGGCGTGGAGCCGATCCCGGCGGTCCTCGCCGAGATCACGACCAGCACGGAGTGGTTGCCGCTGTAAGCTCCATCCATCAACGTCGATGGAAGGAGCGGGCATGGTGAAACGTTTCATGGTCTTGATGGCGCTGCTGGCGATCGCGGCCGCTCCTACGGTGACGCCGGTGTCCACGACCGTGCTCACCACCAACGGGCGGACGGCACTGACGTACACCGGGTACATGAACGGCGAGTCCTTCCAGCAGGACGGCATCGTCACGTACAAGGGCTGGCAATATGCGGCCTTCTGGGACCAGGGCGGCTACGTCAACCTCTCCCGGCGCCAGCTGCCCTCCGGCGCCTGGGCCAACCTGCGCCTGACCGACTACCAGACCACCTCGACCGACTCGCACAACGTGATCAGCATCGGCATCGCCCCGGCCGACGGCACGATCCACCTGGCCTTCGACACGCACTCGTCGGTCTTCCGCTACCGCAAGTCGGTGGCCGGGCTGGCCACCTCGGCCACCTGGTCGACGGCCGGCTTCGGCGCCGTGCAGAGCAGCCTGACCAGCACGAGCATGGCCGTCGTGACGTACCCGCAGTTCTTCGCCCACCCCGACGGCACGCTGCAACTGGCCATCCGTACGGGCGTGAGCGGGACCGGTGACGAGGTGCTGTACGAGTACCGCTCGGGGGCGTGGACCTACCTCGGCGAGTTCATCGACGGCACGACCCACAACAACAACGCCTACCTGTTCGGCATCGAGTACGACGGACTCGACCCGTTGTTGCACGTCACCTGGACCGTGCGCGAGACGTCCGACGCCAGCACGAACCATGACATCTACTACGCGTACAGCAAGGACAAGGGACGCACCTGGCGCAACAACGCCGGCACGGTCGTGGCCACCACCGGCAGCAACCCCCTGGCCTCCAACGCCGCCGGCCTCAAGGTGTGGAGCATCGGCCAGAACCGCGGCCTGATCAACCAGGAGTCCCAGGTGGTCGACGCGGCCGGCATCGTGCACGTCCTCGCCTCGCACCTGCCCGCCGCGGCCGCGAGCAACACCGACTTCACCGCCGCCCGCGAGACCGCCGTGCTGGTCCACTACTGGCGCGACAAGGCGAGCAAGGTCTGGCACCAGACGTACACGCCGTTCCTGGAGCGCTCGTCCCGCGGCGACATCGCCGTCGACGCCAACGACAACCTCTACGTGGCCAGCGGCGACTCCAGCACCAAGAAGCTGCACATCGAGACCGCCTCGAAGGCCTCGGGCTGGACCGACTGGACCATCCGCTACACCTCGGCCGCCATCTACTACTCGGACCCGCTCATCGACCACCAGCGCCTCAGGACCCTGGGCGTGATGAGCATCTTCACCTCCCGCTACGGCGGCAGCCAGATCGACGTCCAGGACTGGAAGGTCACCGGATGACCGCACCTGTCAGCTCGCCCAGAGCGCCCAGCAGCTTGTCCTGAAAGCCGGCGCGCCGGGCCGCCGGGTGCGGGTCGCGCCGCCGCTGGTGATACCAGTAGCCACCGGTGGCGGTGCTCCGGGCGTGCACGACGACCTTGTGCCCCTCGTCGAGCAGGGTGGCGGCGGTCGCCCGGCCCAGCCCGTCCGCCGAGCCGGTGATGAAAACATGCGCCATGACCATCATCATGCGCGGTCAGACCACGAAGAACCCGTTCTGCAAGTAGACCGCCGTGTTCTCCGCCCGGGCGCGGATCGCGGCGATGATCCGGCGGGCCAGCAGGTCGGACAGCCGCTCGGTGGCCTGCTGCTCGGTGCACCAGGCCCAGCTGCGCAGCTCGTCGGCGGGCAGCGTGATCTGTGCCGTCTGCTCCGGGGTGAGGACGCCGCCGTCGAAGATGAGCATCAGGCCCTCGGTGCGGTTCGGGCGCGGTGGCACCCAGTCGGTGACCAGCAGCCGGCCCAGCCGCACGATCAGGCCGAGCTCCTCCTTCAGCTCGCGTCCCACCGCCGCGTAGGGCGACTCATCCGCCTCGACCGCACCGCCGGGCACCTCCCAGTAGTCCTTGTAGGTCGGCTCGACCAGCAGCACCCGGCCCTGATCGTCGGTCAGCAGCGCACCGGCGCCCATCCTCTTGCGCGGCAACGTGGCGGTGAAGTCGTCGGTCACCGCCGCCAGGCTAGCCGGGCGGACGCTGAGGTCGGATTCCGGACAGGCCGGTGATTCCGGTCCGGGCGGCAGGGCAACCCGGCGCGCCTAGCGTCGAGTGCATCCGATCCACAACCACCAGGAGTTCCGATGCGCAAGTTCCTCGCAGCGGCCGCGCTGGCCGCTGCGGCATTGCCGCTCTCCCCGGCACCCGCCCAAGCCGGCGAGCCGTCGCCCTCCACCGCGCCCAAGCTGACCCTCGCCTTCGACCCGTCCGACGAGCTCTGCCCCCGCCCCAGGGTGGTCAGGCTGAAGCCCCTGCCCCCGGTCCCACTCGACGGCCTCCAGATCTGGCGGGCCGCCGGCTGGGGCGTCGGCAACGGCTGACCCCCGCCAGCCACAAGATCACGGCTGGGAAATGCGGTCAGCATGCGAACCCGCATGCTGACCGCATTCTTGACCGGCTCTCGCAGCTCGCCGACGAGGCCGGGCTGACGCTGATCCAGCTGGCCATCGCGTTCGTGCGGCGCCATCCGGTCAGCCCGTCACTGCAGCCGGCCGCCCGCCGGCGCTGAGCCGCCGGCGTCGCGGATCAGGTCGAGCAGGCCGCACTGGCTGGGTGTGGTCCGGACCTTCAGGTCGATGAGCTCGGTCTGGCGGCGGGCGATGGCGGCCAGGGCGCGGAGGTCGAGGAACGTCGTCGCGGTCAGGTCGAGGGTGTGACCGGGCCGGAGACGGCGCAGCAGAGCCGCGAAGGCGGTCGTGTTGGCCAGATCGACCTCGCCCGAGAGGGCCATGGTGCGGCCCTCCTCGGTCAGGCGGTGGCGCAGCGGGGACCGGTTGGCCAGACCGGCCGGGTGGGCCTGGCCGGCGGCGGTGACGTGCGGGCGGGCGAAGACGCGGGTGTCGTACTGGCAGACGGCGGTCAGCTCGCCCGCGGTGAACAGGGCCGACGAGTCGGCCTCGAAGGCGATCAGGGCGTCCGGGTCGGCGCCGGCGGCCCAGGTCATGTCGACGCTGACCCACAGGCCGGTGAAGCCGTCGGCCACGGCCTGGCGGGTCGCGGCCGTGTAGGCCTGGGTCAGGTGTTCCGGGTCGAGACGGCCGGGCGCCCACTGGACCTGCCGGCTGTCGCCCAGCCCGATCTGGTCGCCGGCGGCGGCCACGACGGGGCTGCGGCGGTCGCAGAGCCGCCGGTAGCCGGCCGGGTCGTCGCGGCCGGCGCCGCCCGGGAAGATCAGCATCCGGGCCGAGGCGGCGATCGCCCGCTCGGCGACGGCGATCGTGGTCTCGGTGAACGCGTCGGCCGAGTCGAAGGCGGCGCCGACGTGATCCCCGGGCCGGAGGCAGGCGGCGGCGGTCATGGCTCGGCCCGGCCCGCGAGAAGCCGTACGGTGAAACCGGCGGGCCCCCGGTCGAGGGTGACGTAGCCGCAGGACTGGAAGGCCAGCCACAGGCCCAGTCCGCCGCCGGGTGAGGGCTGCAGACCGGCGTACGGATCGGAAGGCCCGTCGCCGGTGTCGGTCACGGTGACCAGGATCCGGTCGAGGGAACTCCACAGCCGTACGGTGACGGGCGGCCGGCCGTGCCGGATGGCGTTGCTGACCGCCTCCGACGCGCCCAGGATCAGCCCGCGGATGTCGTTCTCGCCCAAGGTCGTCGACGGGCCGGCCTGGGCCACGGCGGCCCGCACCCGGGCCGGCAGCGGGTCGTGGAAGGTGGCCGCCGGCTCCGTCGCCTCCAGCGGGTCCCGCCAGCGGGACCGCCGGCCGGCCAGGAACTCCTCCGGGGCCACGAAGGCCGGGTTGGCCGCGTGCTCGTCGCCGGTGGCCACATACGGGTGGGTGCTGCGGGCGTCGTCCAGCACCTGGCTCGGGGCCTGCCGCAGGTCGTACGGGCACAGGCCCCAGACGGGGACGCCGCCGAAGACCCGGTTCAGCGCCGCCTCGTAGCGCACCCACCACTCCCAAGGGACCCCCGAGCCGGGGTGCGGCACCTGGCCGGCCACCCGGATCTGTTCGGCGCCGGCCACCACGTAGTCCCGCAGCACGCGCCGGTAGCGGTCGATGGCCGAGGCCGGGCGGGCGTACTGCACCCCGCCGTCGAGGAACCGGATCCCGCTGCGCGGGCCGAACGCGCCCAGGACGAGGGTCTGGTTGTGCCCGGCGAAGGCGGAGACCACCGGCTCGCCGGCGGCGAGCCCGCCGGCCAGGAACGGCCCGACGACGTCGAGGAAAGTCTGATCGGAATCGTAGAACGCGGTCTCGTGGAAGCAGCCCCGGTGGCCTGCGGCCGCACCCGACCTCATGAGGCTGCCGCCACGTCGGCGGCTTTCATTGACGCCACGCTGCCCGATGCCGCGCGGCCGGCGCAACCGCCGTCACACGATCAGGTGGTGGCGGTGAACCGCCGCACCTGCTCGACGCTGCCCCCGACGACGAGCTCGGCGTCGCCGGGCACCACGGTCTCCGGCACGGCGTACGTCAGGTCGGCCCCCGGGGTCTTGACGCCGATCACCGTCAGGCCGTATTTCGAACGGAGCCCGAGATCGGCCAGGGTGCGCCCGGCGGACCCGGGCGGGGCCTTGGTCCGGGCCACGGCGAAGCCGTCGTCGAACTCGATCACGTCGAGCATCCGGTCGGCGATCAGGTGGGCCACCCGGTCGCCCATGGTGGCCTCGGGGTAGATCACGTGGTGGGCGCCGACCGAGCGCAGGATCCGGCCGTGCTTGGCCGAGACCGCCTTGGCCCAGATGTCGCGCAGGCCGAGCTCGCTGAGGGTGAGCACGGTCAGCACGCTGGCCTCGATGTTGTTGCCGATGCCGACCACGGCCCGGGTGAACTCCTTGGCGCCGACCTGCAGCAGGGCGTCGGAGTCGGTCGAGTCGGCCTGCACCACGTGGGTGAGCTGGTCCGACCACTGTTGCACGATTTCGGCGTCCTCGTCGACGCCGAGCACCTCGTGGCCGAGCTGCAGCAGCGACTCGGCGACCTGGCCGCCGAAGCGGCCCAGGCCGATCACGACGATGTTCTCGTCCGGGGCGATGGTCTTGTCAGCCAACGATGGGTCGCTCCTCCGGGTACCGGTACAGCCGATGACGGGTGTTGAGGGCCAGGGCGGACGCGACGGCGACCGTGCCGATCCGGCCGACGAACATCATCACACTCAGGACGAGCTGGCGGGAGCCGGGCAGCTCGGCGGTGAGCCCGTTGGTCAGCCCGGCCGTGCTGAACGCCGACATGACCTCGAACAGCGCCCGGTCGAAGGGCACGGCCGAGGTGACGGCGAGCAGGGTCAGGGTGCCGGCGGCGACCGTGGCCACGCCCAGCAGGGCGACCGAGGTGGCCTGGCGCTGCGTCGACTCGGCGATCCGGCGGCGCCCGATGACCACGTCCCGCTCGCCCTTGACCTCGGTCCAGATGACGTACGCGAGCAGGAAGAACGTGGTCACCTTGATGCCGCCGGCGGTGCTCGCGCTGCCGCCGCCGATGAACATCAGGACGGTGACGACGGCCGAGGTGTCCTCGTGCATGGCCCCGTAGTCGACCGTGTTGAAGCCGCCCGAGCGGGGGATGGTCCCCTGCACGAACGCGGCCAGGATCTTGCCCGGCACGCCGAGCGGGCCCAGGGTCGCCGGGTTGCGCCACTCGAGGGCCAGCACGGTGGCGAAACCGATCGCGAGCAGGGCCAGCGTGCCCCACACGGTGAGCCGGGTGTGCGTCGACCACGCGGCCGGGCGGTGCCGCTGGCGGACGATCTCGTAGATCACGGGCACGCCGATGCCACCGGCGACGACGCCGAGGGTCAGCGGCAGGCAGATCCACCAGTCGGCCGCGAAGCCGGTGAGACCGTCGCTGCGCAGTGAGAAGCCGCAGTTGTTGAACGCCTGCACGGCGTTGAACGCCCCCTCGGCCAGGGCCGGGCCGAACGGCACGTCGTAGGTCAGCCACAGCCGGGCGGTGACGAAGCCGGCGATCACGGTCTCGCACGCGAACATCACCACGGCGGCCAGGATCAGCACCGGGCGGAAGTCGCCGTGGGCGAGCCCGGTGCTGGTCTCGACGCCGGCCATCATCCGGCCGCGCAGCCCCAGCCGCTGCGACACGATCAGGCCGAGCAGGGTGGCGAAGGTGGTGATCCCGAAGCCGCCGGTCTGGGTCAGCACGGCGAGCAGCACGTGACCGAAGCCGGACCAGTAGGTGGCGGTGTCGACCGTGCTCATCCCGGACGTGGTGATGGCCGAGGTTGAGGTGAACAGCGCGGTCAGGAAGGGAGCCGAGCCGTCGCCGGCCCGGGCGACGGGCAGCATGAGGAGCGCGGCCCCGGCGGCGATCGCGGCCAGGAAAGCCACTGCCACGGTCCGCGCCGGGTGCGGACGGGCCGTGCGCATCAGGCATTTATACCGTGCCGCCGCGGCCGGCGCTGGAACGGGGTTTGATCTGCTTTTCCGGGAATATGCCCGGAATAGTTCGAGGACAGTTATAGGAAAAGGAAAGTTTTCGTCCAGGACCGGTGGCGTGATAATCATGAGGCATGCGGGTTCTACTGGTCGAGGACGACGATTCCATCGCGATTCCTCTGGTGCAGGGCCTGGCCCGTTTCGGCATCGAGGCCGAGCACGTCGCGACCGGCGCCGCCGCCCTGGCCGCCCCGCCGGCCGATCTGGTGCTGCTCGATCTCGGGCTGCCCGACATCGACGGTGTCGACGTCTGCTGGGCCCTAAGCCGGTCGCAGGGCGTGCCGATCATCATGCTGACCGCCCGGCGGGCCGAGGCCGACCTGGTCCGCGGTCTCGAGGGTGGGGCCGACGACTACCTGGCCAAACCGTTCAGCCTGCGCGAGCTGGTGGCGCGGATCCGCGCCGTCGACCGCCGGTCCCGTTCGACGAAGCGTCCCGAACCGGACAACCTGGTGCTCGGCCCGCTGGCCATCGACCGTACGGCCCGGGAAGTGACCGTCGCCGGCCAGGCGATCGCCCTCGCCCCGAAGGAGTACGACCTGCTGGAGATGCTCGCGGCCCGGCCCGGCACCATGGTGCTGCGGCAGAAGCTGCTCGAGCAGATCTGGGCCACCACCGACACCCGCAGCAAGACCCTCGACTTCCACATCGCGGCCCTGCGCCGCAAGCTCGGAGCGGGAGGCCGAGATCGTCGCGGCCTACGTCGGGGCCGAGCTCGGCGAGGACGACGGGGACCAGGTGGGCGAGATCGCGGCCGCGGTGGCCCGCCGCTGGGACGGGCGGGTCGAGGTCCGCGACGCCGCCGGCCGGCTGGTCTACGGCCCGCAGCCACAGCTCGGCGGCGCGCCCGCGGCCGAGGGGATCCGGCACGGCTTCGCCGAGGTCGACGGCGTACGGATGATGTCGGTCTCGGTGTCGCTGCACGCCGCCGGCTCGGTGCGCCTGGTCGTGCCCACCACGTCGGTCACCGAGCAGGTGCACCGGGTCTGGGCCCTGCTCGCCGGGGCCTGCCTGCTGGTGCTGGCCGTGGGGGCCGCGGTCGCCCGGGCCCTGGCCCGGTGGATCGTGCGGCCGGTCACCGCCCTCGAGGAGGCCGCCGATCAACTGGCGGACGACAACGGGCCCCCAGCTGTACGGATCGTCGCGGGGCCGCCCGAGCTGCGGCGCCTGGCCGAGACCTTCAACCGGACCGCCGAGCGCCTGCACAGCGTGCTGGCCGCCCGCGGGGCCTTCGCCGACCACGCCTCCCACCAGCTCAAAGGTCCGCTCGCGGCGCTCCGGCTGCGGCTGGAGAACCTGGAACCGGACGTCGCGCCGGCCGGGGCCGAGAGCCTGGAGGCGGCGATCAAGGAGACCGAGCGGCTCGATCAGCTGGTCAACACGTTGCTCGACCTCACGATGATCGAGCGCCGGGACGAACGCCCGGAGGTGATCGACGCGGCGGCCGAGGTGGCCGAGCGGGCGGCGATCTGGCGGCCGCTGGCCGCCGAGCGGGGGATAACCATTCAGGTCACGGCCGAGGGGCCGCTGCCGGCGAGGGCGATGCCGGGTGCGATCGAGCAGATCCTCGACAACCTGATTTCGAACGCGCTGAACGCCGCGCCGGACGCCAGCCGCATCGGGCTGAGCGCGGCCCGGGCGGCGGACGGCGAGGTGGTCCTGCATGTCGTCGACGCCGGTCCCGGCCTGGCGGCCGACCAGCGGGTGAAGGCCCTGGAGCCGTTCTGGCGGGCGCCGGGGGCGCCGCGCGGGGGCACCGGCCTCGGCCTCGCGCTGGTGGCGAAGCTGGCCGAGGCCGGTGGCGGCGGCGTCCGGCTGGACGCCGCGGAGCCCACGGGGATCGACGCGGTCGTTACCTTGGCTTCTTCCTAGTTCAGCGCCGGCCGCGCAGGCCGGCGACGAGGCTGACGCCGATCGCGGCCAGCACGACCTGGATGATCAGCTCGATCCAGTCGATGCCACGGGTGTCGTCGACGCCGATGGCGGCGGCCAGGAACGTGCCGATGATGGCGGCCACGATGCCGATCAGGATGGTCAGCCAGATCGGGATGTTCTGCTTACCGGGGACCACGAGCCGGCCCAGGGCGCCGACGATCAGGCCGATGACGATGGCGGTGATGATTCCGGAGATTTCCACGTGCGCTCCTTGTTCTACGGTGACGACCCGGCAATTTCCGCCGCCGCCGGAAACGAAACATCTTTCAGTTTCACCGGCTATCCTTCGGCGCACTTACCCGGCCTTTTTTCGAAGAAGTGAGCCCGGCGTGGGCGGCTACGGCTGGCAAATCGTCCTCGTGGTGATTCTGGTCTTGTTGAACGCGGCGTTCTCCGGCAGTGAAATGGCTCTCATCTCGCTGCGCGACAGCCAGCTGCAGCGCCTCGAGCGGTCGTCGCGCACCGGGGCGACCCTGGCCAAGCTGGCCCGTGACCCCAACCGGTTCCTGGCCACCATCCAGATCGGCATCACCCTGGCCGGCTTCCTGGCCTCGGCCTCGGCCGCGGTGTCGCTGGCCAAGCCGCTGACCGGGCCGCTGGCGTTTCTGGGCAGCGCCGCCGAGCCGGTGTCCATCGTGCTGGTCACCATCGTGCTGACCTTCTTCACGCTGGTCGTGGGGGAGCTGGCCCCGAAGCGGATCGCCATGCAGCGGGCCGAGGGGTGGGCGCTGATGGTGGCCCGCCCGCTCGACATGCTGTCGGCCCTGTCACGGCCGGTGGTCTGGCTGCTCGGCAAGTGACCGGGTGCTGCGCGAGATCCTGGTGCCACGCCGCGACGTGCTCTCCGTGCCGGCCGACCTGCCCGCCCGCGAGGCCCTGGCCGAGCTCGCCGCCGGCGGGCATTCCCGCGCCCCGGTGACCGGCCCGATGGGGTTGGACGACGTGCTCGGCGTCGTGCACCTGCGCGACCTGATCGACGCCATCGGCCCGGTGCGCGACCACATGTTCGACGCTCAGTTCCTGCCCGAGAGCCTCAAGGTCTCCGACATGATGGTGCAGATGCGCGGCCGGCGCCAGCAGCTCGCCCTGGTCGTCGACGAGCGCGGGGCCATCGACGGCATCGTGACGATGGAGGACCTGGTCGAGGAGGTCGTCGGCGAGATCTACGACGAGACCGACCGCGACGTCCAGTCGGTCGTCCGCGAGCCCGACGGCGCGATGCTGCTGCCCGGCACGTTCCCCATCCACGACCTGCCCGACATCGGCGTCGACACCGAACGCCTGGCCGACAACGACTACACCACGGTCGCCGGCCTGGTCCTGGCCCAGCTCGGCCACATCCCGACCGCCCCCGGCGAGATCGTCCCGGTCGACGGCCACACGGCCGAGGTCACCCAGATCGCCGGCCGCGCCATCACCCAGATCCGCCTGCGCCCCCTGCCCGCCCCGGAGCCGGCCGAAGCCTCGATGCCGGATGCATCTTAGGGATCTGAGCCTGTCCGTTACTGACAAATCGGATGTTTCCGGCCTTTCGGTCATCTCGCGTAGACGAACGCCGGGAAAGGTCTGATTTCAGGCGGGTTGGATCAGTACATGTGGCTCTGTCGCTGCTGGTGGCGGCGGCGGAATACTTGATCTCAGCGCACGGATGCCGGCGCCGAATCCTTTTGGACGAGGGTTTGACCACGGCGCCGGCATCCGGGCGCCCACCTTACGCGGGTTTGTGCTCGTGGCGGCGCCACTGGAGCATGGCCGCGGTCGCGTCGTCGCGGAGCTCCCCGTTTTCGTACGACACGATCGTCTGAATGAGACGGCGCATGGTCTCCGGCGCCGGGGCGCCCTCGCGCAGCTCACCGAGCATGAACTCGCCGAGCCGGTCGACGCCGAACAGCGCGCCCGAGGCGTCGCGGGCCTCGGTGATGCCGTCGGTGTAGAAGACCAGCGCGTCGCCCGGGCGCAGCTGCTCCTCGATGACCCGCGGCGGCCGGCGAAGCATGTGGCCCAGCCCCAACGGCAGTGTGTTCGGGGTGGGCAGCGGCGGCAGCGTCTGCCCGTCGCGCAGGAAGATCTCGGCCGGGTGGCCGGCGCTGATCCGCCGGTAGGCGCCGGTCGCCATGTCCAGCTCGGACAGCAGCGCGGTGACGAACGAACCCGGGTACTGCGCGTTGATCCACTTGTCGAGCGAGCGGCACGTGTCGCTCAGCGAGAGCCCGGAGCGGCGGGCGTTGCGGTACGTGTTCAGCGTCAGCGTGGTCAGCGCGCTGGCGCTGATGCCGTGCCCGACCGTGTCGAAGAGCGCCACGTGCAGGGTGTCGCCGTTGGCCGCGTAGTCGAACGCGTCGCCGCCCACCTCGTAGCAGGGCTCGAGCACGGCCGTGACCATCGTCCCGTCCACCGCGAAGGTCAGCGGCGGCAGCTGGTTCCAGATGATCTCGGCCGGCAGCTGCATGGGCAGCCGGCGCCGGGTGTGCTCGACCGCGTCGCCGTAGAAACGCCGGCTGGCGATCAGCTCGGCCACCAGGGCCGCGATCACCTCGAGGTCGTGCCGGGTGGCGGCCGGGGGATAGGCCTTGACCCGGAACTCCAGCACGCCGAGCCGCTCGGCCCCGTGCAGCAGCGGCAGCCACAGCCGCCCACCGTCGTCGGTCTCGAGCCACTGCTGCTCGGCCGTGGTGAAGGCCCGCCCGGCGGGGGAGCCCTCGACCGTGTGCGTGGTGGCCAGGTCGAGCGTGGTCCCGCGCAGCGGATGCAGCCCGACCTGCCCGTAATCGACCAGCAGGACGGTCGCCGCCTCGGCGTCGAGCAGCGGCGCGGCCTCGGCCAGGACGGCCGGAAGGTCCTCGGCGCGCCCACGGTGGCGCAGATCCATGAGCCGGCGAACGGCCTCCATCGACGAGAGCATCGCACTCCATCCAACACCGAGATGCCCGTGGGCGCACCATCGGCCATGTGGATGAGCCCCCTTACGGGTCGTCAGCGTCCGCGCGCGGCGGTGAGGTCCGCAGCCTCGGCCTCCATCTTGCGTTCTGGGCCCATCCCGACTATTCGCCCGACGGGCGTCCGAGCTGGCCTGGAGTTCGAACGGCCGCTCCCCGGCCTTGGTGGCCCTGGGTGATCCGTGGTCGATCGATGTGCGCACCGGGGCGATGACCAACCTGTCGAGCACCCCGGACGTGTCCGAGTACAGCCCGATCTGGTCGTCCGACGGGCGCCTGCTCGCCCTCGCGGGCATTCCGACCAGCTGGCATTCATCTTCGTAACATTGACGAAACCCTCTGTAATGGTTAGCCTTCCGGGACTCTGAGAGCGCTCTCTTCCCCCAAGTCCGGAGGCTCCCATGACCCATCCCCGAATCGTCGCCGGCCTGGTCGCGGCCCTCACCGTGATCACCGCCGGCGGCCTGGCGGTGCTCACCGGCAGCGGTCGCGCGTCGGCCGCGCCGGTCGGCGCCGGCAGTTACCTCGAAACCCTGCCGGCCGGGCGCAGCCTGCCCACCGGCTGCGGCTCGATCTCCACCAACCCCCGGCAGTACGTGACCGGCAACGCCCCGGCCGGCCCGGTGCCGACCAACGACTGGTGGTCCTCGCTGCTGTTCAAGCGGGTCGACTGCCAGTTCTCCACGCCGCTGTTCGCCGGGCCGGCCGCCTACCAGCCGAGCGCGGGCGGGCTGGGCCTGTCGTACCAGACCGACGCCGCGATCAGCGGGTCCGCCACCGGCACCGGCGAATACCACTATCCGTACGCCGAGCACGTGCGCGTCGGTGTGGACGGGCTCACCGCCGGCCAGGCCCTGGTCGACGGCTGGAGCGACTGGACGGTCAGCACCTTGCTCTCCGGCGGCGGGCGCACCCTGCGCGCGACCATCGGGCGCGGCCTGCCCCTGTCGTACTACCAGGTGACCGGTGGCGACGCCGTTCTGACCATCACCGGGCCGCCGACCGCGTGGTCGAACAGCGGCAACCGGATCGGCTTCTCGATCGGCGGCCACGACTACGTCGCGTGGGCGCCGACCGGTGCCACCTGGTCACTGAGCGGCACCACGATCCGCAGCAACCTCGCCGGCCGGGGCTACCTCTCGGTCGCCGTGCTGCCCACCACGAGCGCCACCAGCACGACCGACAAGCTCGCGCTGGCCGACCGCTTCACCCCGTACGCGCACAACCATGTCACCGGCAGCCGCCTGTCCTACAGCTACAACCAGGCCAACGGCACGGTCACCACGACGTACGCGCTGACCACCACCGCCCGCGAGGGCACCGGCACGGGCACGGTCATCGCGCTCTACCCGCATCAGTGGCGCTACCTGACCGGGTCGGCCCCGCTCGCGCAGAGTTACGTCTCCCCGCGCGGCGCCATGCGGATCGTGACCGGCAGCCAGTTCAGCACGTCCATGGCGTACACCGGGGTGCTGCCCGAGGTCCCCGCGGTGGGTGACTCCTCCGGGGCCGACCTGACCACGATCACGAACTTTCTCAACGCCGAACTGAGCAACCCGGCCGACTTCCGCGGCGACGACACGTACTGGACGGGCAAGGGTCTGGGGCGGGCCGCCCGGATCGCCGAGATCGCCGATCAACTCAACATCACAGCCGTACGCGACTCGGCGCTCAACGTCATCCGGACGCGCCTGACCGACTGGTTCACCGCGTCCTCCGGCAAGACCTCGCGGGTCTTCTACTACGACCGCAACTGGGGCACGCTGATCGGCTACCCGGCCTCGTACGGTTCCGACCAGGAACTCAACGACCACCACTTCCACTACGGCTACTTCGTGGCCGCGGCGGCCACCCTCGCCAAGTTCGACCCGGCCTGGGCCGCCAGCGGGCGCTACGGCGGCATGGTCGACCTGCTCATCCGGGACGCCAACAACTACGACCGGTCCGACACCCGCTTCCCGTACCTGCGTGACTTCGACATCTACGAGGGCCACGACTGGGCGTCCGGGCACGGCTCGTTCGGCGCCGGCAACAACCAGGAGTCGTCGTCGGAGGGGCAGAACTTCGCCAACGCGCTGATCCAGTGGGGTCAGGCCACCGGCAACACGGCGGTCCGGGACGCCGGCGTCTGGATCTACACGACCCAGGCCGCGGCGATCAACGAGTACTGGTTCGACGTGCGCAACGAGAACTTCCCGGCGTCCTGGGGCCACAACTACTCGGCCATCGTGTGGGGTTCCGGCGGAGCGTACGCGACGTGGTTCTCCGGCGAGCACGAGATGATCGTCGGCATCAACATGCTGCCGATCACGGGTGGCCAGCTGTACCTGGGCGATCATCCGGCCGCCGTCCGCTCCACGTACGCCGAACTGGTCCGCAACAACGGCGGCGAGCCGACGATCTGGCGCGACATGCTGTGGCAGTACCTCGCCCTCGGCGACCCCGACGGCGCGCTGTCCCGGTTCCGCGCCGACAGCTCGTACACGCCGGAGGAGGGCGAGAGCAAGGCGCACACGTTCCACTGGATCCGCAACCTGGCCGCCCTCGGCCAGGTCGACACCACCGTCACGGCCAACCACCCGCTGGCCAAGGTCTTCGTCAAGAACGGGGCCCGGACGTACGTGGCCTCGAACATCACCAGCGCAGCGATGACCGTGACCTTCTCCGACGGGCGGACGCTGGCCCTGCCCGCCGGTCGCACGGTGGCCGGTGGCGCGGTCAACTGGTCGGGCGGCAACGCCGGCGGGGTGCCCTCGACGGGCTGCGGCACCGGCACCCTCGCCTCCCAGGGGCGACCGGCCACCGCGTCGTCCACCGAGGCGGCCGGCTTCCCCGCCGCCAACGCCGTCGACGGCGACGCCGGCACCCGCTGGTCGTCCGCCTTCGCCGACCCGCAGTGGCTGCAGGTCGACCTCGGCTCGTCCCGCACCCTGACCCGGGCCGAGCTGACCTGGGAGGGCGCCTACGGCCGCTCCTACCGCATCGAGACCTCGGCCGACGGCACGACCTGGACGCCGGCCGTCACGGTGACGGGCACCGGGGCCGGCGGCCAGGTCACGCACGGGCTCAGCGGCAGCGCCCGCTACGTGCGCCTCTACGGCACTGAGCGCGGAACTCCGTACGGCTATTCGCTCTGGGAGTTCCGCGTCTACGCGTGCTGAATCGCCTTGAGCAGAGCCTCGCCGACCGCCTCGGCCGAGGCGGGGTTCTGCCCGGTGATCAGGTTCCCGTCGACGACGGCGTGCGACGACCAGGCCGGCCCGCCCTCGAAGACCGCGCCGGCCTGGCGCAGCCGCGTCTCCAACAGCCACGGCGCGTGCTCGGCGAGCCCGGCCTGACGCTCCTCGTCGTCGATGAACGAGGTCATCCGGCGGCCGCGGAACAGCCAGCCGCCGTCGGGCGCCCCGGCCGGCAGGAAGGCGGCCAGCCCGTGGCAGAGCGCGGCCACCGTCTTGCCCGGATCGGGCAGCATGGCCGCCAGCACCCGGGCGATGTCGGCATTGACCGCCAGGTCCTGCATGGGCCCGTGCCCACCCGGGATCAGCACGGCGTCGTACCGGGCCGGCTCCACGTCCTCCAGGCGCACCGGCTTCGCCAGCACGCCGGCCATCTCGTCGAGATGACGGCGGATCTCCTCACTGTCGATGCTCTTCTCATCGGCCACCGGCACCAGGCCCCCGGGGGTCGCGACGGTCACGTCGGCGCCGGCTTCGATCAACATGCGGTACGGGGTGACGAGCTCCTCGGCCCAGAAGCCGGTCGGGTGCTGCGTGCCGTCCGTCCAGGTCCAGACCCGGGCCGACGACAGAACGACGAGTACGGATGCCATAGCTCCTCCAAATGGTTGCTGTACCGACCGTATGCGGGCGCCGGCCGAACGGTTATGCCGTCTGGAGATAACCCGGGGGAGTACCCACGCCACCGTGGTCGACCTGCGACATCTCAGCACCTTCGTGGCCGTGGCCGAGGAGGGCAGCTTCTCCGGCGCGGCCGGCCGCCTGCGCATCGCCCAGTCCGCCGTCTCCCGCACCATCCGCGACCTCGAACGCGACCTGGGCAAGCAGCTCTTCGACCGCTCCACCCACCACGTCGCTCTCACCCAGGCCGGCCACGCCACCCTCGACAGTGCCCGCTCGGCCCTGGCCGCGCTCGACACCGTCCGCGCCACCGCCGGTAACGCGGGCGACTGCCTCCGCTGCCCCCACGACGGGCCGAAGCCGGCCTAGGGCCTATCTGGTCCGGCTGCGGCGCAGGCGGGCCGGGGTGACGCCGGTGGCGGCGCGGAACGCCTTGCCGAAGGCGGAGGTCGAGCGGTAACCGGCGCGGGCGGCGACGTCGTCGAGGCCGAGCTCGGTGGTGGCCAGCAGGTCGGCGGCGATCGTCATCCGGGTCCGGGTGACGAAGGCGGCGATGCTCAGACCGGTCGCGGCCGCGAAGTGCCGGGCCAGGGTGGCCCGTGAGACGCCGGCCACCCGGGCCAGCCCGGCCGTCGTCCACGGCTGCCCGGGCCGGCTCACCACCGCCTCGACGACCGCCCGCAACCCCGGATCGGGCACGGCGGTCCACGGCGCCGGGTGCGGCCGGTCGTGACCGTCCCCGCGCAGGGCGAGCGTGAGCAGCGCCTCGCACAACGCGGCCAGCAGGGCGCCCGAGCCGGGGCCGTCGAGGGCGGCCTCGTGGCGCATCAGTTCGCCCAGCGGGCGCAGCGGCGAGGCGGCCCCGGTGCCGAAGGACGCGTGCACCACCGCCGGCAGCCCGGCGAACAGCAGCTCGCCCGCGCCCGGCCGATACGTGTAGTGGCCGCAGAACAGGTCGACGGCCGGCACGCCGTCGCTGCGCAGCGTCTCCACCACGCCGCCCGCGCTCCTGGTGGCCGGCGCCGGCGGGCCGTCCGCGCTGACCCGCACCCGGTGCCGCTCGCCGCGGGGCAGCACGAGCAGGTCGCCGGCGCGCAGGTCGATCACGCGGTCGCCCGCCTCGACCGTGCAGTGGCCGTCGAGCAGCAGGTGGAACGGCGCCTTGCCGGCCGTCGAGGGCGGGTTGTCCAGCGTGTGCCGGCCGGCGAGCAGGCAGCGTACGTCCACCCGGCCCTCCGCGCGGGCCATGCGAATCAGAGCGCTGAGCGAATCCATGAGCCGATCTCGACGAAATATGAGTCAATACGGTCTTGCCGCATCACCTGTTGCGGCCGAGTCTAGATCCATGGACGCCATGCACGCGGATCTGCTGGTCATCGGTTTCGGTAAGGGCGGCAAGACGCTCGCGGCGGCGCTGGGCCGCCAGGGGCGGCGGGTGGTGATGGTCGAGCGGTCCGCGCAGATGTATGGCGGCACGTGCATCAACATCGGCTGCGTGCCGACCAAGGCGCTGATCCACCGGGCCGCCGCCCGCCCCGGGGACGCGGACGCCGAGGCCTGGTACGCCGACTCGGTGGCCTGGACGGCGTCGCTGACCTCGCTGCTGCGCGGCAACAACTTCCGCATGCTCGACTCGCTCGACTCGGTGACCGTGGTGACCGGCGCCGCGGCCTTCCTCGACGAGAAGCGGGTCGAGGTCACGGCCGGCGCCGACCGGCTGGAGATCACCGCCGACACCATCGTCATCAACACCGGAGCCGAGCCGGTGGTGCCGGACGTGGCCGGCCTGCGCGACAGCCGCCACCTGGTCACCGGGACGGATCTGATCGCCTCGCCGGTCCTGCCCCGCCGCGTGACCGTGCTCGGCGGCGGCTATCAGGGCATTGAGTTCGCGGCGATGCTGAGCCGCTCCGGCGCCCGGGTGACGGTCCTGGAGAGCGCAGCGCGCATCCTGCGGGCCGAGGACGACGACATCGCCGGGGCGGCCGAACAGATCCTGCGCGACGAGGGGGTCACCTTCGTCACCGGCGCCCGCGCCCGGCGGGTCACCGACACCGAGGCGGGGGCGGTCGTCGAGTACGAAGTGGACGGCGTGAGCCACACGGTCGAGGCGGACGCCGTCCTGGCCGCCACCGGCCGCCGGCCCGCCACCGCCGGCCTGCGGCTCGAGGCGGCCGGCGTGCGCACCACCATGACCGGCGCCATCGAGGTGGACGAGCACCTGCGCACCAGCCGCCCGCACATCTTCGCCATCGGCGACGTCAACGGCGGCCCCCAGTTCACCTACATCTCGCTCGACGACTACCGGGTGGTGGCCGACCAGCTGCTGGGCGAGGGCCGGCGCGCCACCACCGACCGGGTGGCCGTGCCGTACACGCTGTTCATGACCCCGCCGCTGGCCCGGGTCGGGCTGACCGAGGCGCGGGCCCGCGCGGAGGGTCGCGCCGTGCGGGTGGCGGCCAAGCCGGTGGCCGCCATCGCGGCCATGCCCCGGGCCCGCATCCTCGACGACGTCCGCGGCGTGATGAAGTTCGTCATCGACGCCGAGACCGACCAGATCCTGGGCGCCGCGCTGCTCAGCGTCGACGCCCAGGAGCTGATCAACACGGTCGCGCTGGCCATGCGGGCCGGTGTCCCGGCCGCCGGTCTGCGCGACGCCGTCTGGACCCACCCCAGCTCCACCGAGGCCTTCAACGAAGTCCTGGCCGCCGCTCAGGCGGCGGGCTGAAGGGCCCGGCCCGAGGCGAGGCGCTTCAGCTGGGGCAGGTCGATGGCGCCGGCCATGGCCAGGAAGCCGGCTCGGTTGGGGTGGAGGTGGTCGCCGGGGCCGCCGACGCTGCTGTTGGTGTCGAAGGCCGGGCGCAGGTGGCCGGGGCGGGCCGGGTCCTCGGTGACGGCGGAGAAGTCGGCCACGCCGTCGAACTGGCCGCTGGTGCGGATGAAGTCGTTGATCGCGCGACGCTTGGCATCGGTCTCGGGGGTGCCGTAGAGCCCGAACTCGGTGCCCGCGGACGGGGTCAGGGTAGCGCCGATGATCTTGATGCCGCGGGCGTGGACGCGGCGGATGATCTCGCGGTAGCCGTCGATCACCTGCGCGGCGGTGGCGTTGCCGCCGCCGAGGTCGTTGATGCCTTCGAGGAGGATGACGACACGTACGCCCGGGCGCTGAAGCACGTCGCGGTCCAGCCGGTCGATCGCGGGCGGGCCGTCGCAGGGGGTGCAACCACCGGGCGTACGGCCGATCCGGGTGACCATGTTGCCGCCGATGGCCTCGGTGACCACCGTGAGGTCGCTGCCGGACGCGTCGAGGCGGCGCTGCAGGACGTCGGGCCAGCGGTCGCGGCCGTTGATGGTGGAGAAGAAGCCGTCGGTGATGGAGTCGCCGAAGGCCACCACGGTGGCCGGGTCGTGCCGCTGGACGAGCAGCTCGGAGAGGAAGAACCACGACGTGGTCGAGTTCGGGAACGCCGCGTCGGCCGTGTCCGCGGTGTGGTCGCCGGCGTTCGGGTCGGTCAGGTAGGACGTGGTGAACGAGGCCGCGTGCCACGTCATCGGGCCGCTCGCGCCGGCCACGTGCACGCTCACGGCGAGCCGCTGCGACTGGGCGTCGGTGACCCGCACCGGCACCGCGTCGCTGAGCACCGTCCGGCCGGCCGGCACGGTGACGGAACGCTTGCCGGCGAAGGTCAGCGGCCGGTTGGTGCCGGGCGCGAGGTTGGCCCCGTTCGACTGCAGACCGGCCGACGCGCTCCGGAAGGTCACCGGCCTGGTGCCGAACTCGTTGGTCAGCCGTACGCGCCACCGCGTACCCTCGGCCGACGGCGGCACGATCATGCGCAGGGTCTGATCGCTGGCCTGGTTGCCGGGCAGGACCGTGCTCAGGTCGGGCTGCCCCACCGCGTACCCGTCGGGGTAGGCGCCCTGCGCCGAGGCCGTCCATCCGCTGCCCCAGGCGCGGCCCGCCGGTTCCTGCGCGACCGCGACGACCGGCGTGACCAGGACGACCGCCACGGCGGCGACGGCGGTCCGGCTGATGGTTGATATCCGCATGTCACTCCCTCAGCTAGGGGTGTGCATCGACATCCATCGTTATAACACTCGGCCCGGCGAAGAAGCAGCGTGGCCGGACCTGCGATAGCCCGGGGGTAGGCCGTAGCATCGCCGGAAACGTCATCCGGCCGGGGAGCGAGCTGTGCGCGAGGATCTTCACGACGAGTTCGCCCGGGTCAGCGGGGTCCTGGTCACCATGGCCCGGGCCGTGCGGGAGACGATGCGGCAGGCCGGGGCGGCGCTGCTCGCGGCCGACCCGATCCTGGCCCAGCAGGCGGTCGACCGTGGGGTGGAGATCGACGTGCTGCACCGGGTGGCCGAGGACCGGGCGTACGAGCTGGTGGCGCCCCCGGCCGCGGCCGACCCGCGCATGGTCATCGGCGCCATCCAGGTGGCGGGCGACCTCGAGCGGATGGGTGAGCTGGCCGTGCATGTGGCCCGGGCCACCCTGCGCCGCAACCCGACCCCCGCCGTCGCGCCGGAGCTGGCCGAGCTCTTCCGCGCCATGAACACGGTGGCCGACGAGCTAAGCGGCAAAATCGTCTCGGCCCTGGCCGGCCGCGACGCCGAGCTGGCGGCCCAGCTCGACCGCGACGACGACGCGATGGACCAGCTGCACCGCCGCCTGTTCACCGCGATGCTCAGCCCCGAGTGGCCCCTGGGCGTCGAGGCGGCCGTCGACGGCGCGCTGCTGGGCCGTTATTACGAGCGTTACGCCGACCGCGCCGTCAACGTGGGCCTCCAGGTGGTGGCCCTCTCCACCTGAGGGCTTTTTGATGGATTCCGGACCGTCCGCGGGCTGAAGCGAACGGGAAAGCTGCAGGCATGCGCATGACCGCAGCGAACCGTATTGCCGGCGCTCCCATTTCGTGGGGCGTGTGCGAGGTCCCCGGCTGGGGCTACCAGTTGAGCCCGGCGCGGGTGCTGGCCCAGATGCGTGAGGTCGGACTGGCCGCCACCGAGTTCGGCCCCGACGGCTTCCTGCCCGCGGATCCGGCCGCCCTGGCCGCCGTGCTGGGCGAGCACCACCTGACCGCGGTCGGCGGCTTCACCCCGACCGTGCTGCACGTGCCCGGTCACGACCCGCTGCCGGCGGTCGCCCGCCTGCTCGAGAGCTACGCCGCCACCGGCGCCGGCACGCTGGTCCTGTCCGCCGACAGCGGCCGGGCCGGCTACGACGCCCGGCCCGAGTTGGACGAGCAGGGCTGGCGCCTGCTGCTGGCCAATCTGGACCGGGTCGCCGCGCTGGCCGCCGGCCGCGGTGTCCGGGCCGTGCTGCACCCGCACGTGGGCACGATGGTGGAGAAGCCGAAGGAGGTCGAACGCGTCCTCGACGGTTCCGCCATCGCGCTCTGCCTGGACACCGGCCACCTCTACATCGGCGGCGGCGACCCGGCCGAGCTGACCCGTCAGGCCCCCGACCGGATCGCGCACACCCACCTCAAGGACGTCGACGGCACCGTGGCGGCCAAGGTCCGCGCCGGCCGGATCACCTACACCGACGGGGTCCGCCAGGCGATGTACCGCCCGCTCGGCCGGGGCGACATCGACTTCGCCGCCATCCTCGGCCACCTGGACCGCAGCGGCTACACCGGCTGGCACGTCCTCGAACAGGACACCATCCTCACCGAGGAGCCCAGGGGCGAAGGGCCGATCACCGACGTACGGATCAGCGCCGACCACGTCCGTCACCTGCTGGCCGACTGAGCGCGACGACCAGGGCGTCGTACGTCTCGCGCACCGCCCGGGCCCGGCTGGGAACCACCACGGCGGCCGGCCGGAGACGAACGGCCGCCGTCAACTTGTCGTACATCTCGCCGGGGTCGGCCCGGAGGTGGTGGTGCCGGATCCACGGGTCGTCGCTGTCGCGTGCGCGGCGGTGAAAACGCTCGATCGCCGGTGCGCGTTCGTCCAGCAGCACGACCTCGCGGAAGCTCGCCCCGTGCTCGTGAGCGAGTTGCTCGAAGGTGTCGATTCGCTCAGTCCGGGCCAGGTATTGCGGCATGACGACGTCACGCCCGCCGTCCAAGTGGGTCGCGGCCATCGCCCGAACCACGGACCAGGCGATCGGCCACGTGTCGACGGTCTCGTCGCGCCAACCGCCGACAAGCTGGTGCACCTTGTCGGCGTCGAGGTTGAGCGTGCCGGGCACCCGGTCGGCCAGCAGCGCCGACAGCGTGGACTTGCCGATGCCCGGCGGCCCGTTCAGATGGACGAATCGCGCCATCCGGTGACCATATCGATCACGCCGGCGTGATGATGACTTTCAGGGCGCTGTGGGCGGCCGCGTTGCCGAAGACGCTGTACGCCTCGTCGATCTCAGCGAACGTGAAGGAATGCGTGCCCATCTTCTCGGCCGGGATCCGCCCGCCGGCACCAGCACCCGGTCGCCGGCCCGGAAGTCCTTGACCGCCTCGCCGACCGCGGTGACCGTGCCCACGGCCTCGTGGCCGAGGATCCGGCCGTCGGTCACGGCGGCCACGTCGCCGTGCAGAATGTGCAGGTCGGTGCCGCAGATCGTGGTCGTGTCGACCCGGACGACCACGTCGGTCGGCTCCTGGACGGTCGCGTCGGGGACGTCCTCCCAGGCCTTGCGCCCGGGGCCGTGATAGACGAGTGCCTTCATGCGCTCGACGCCAGAAGCGCCGGCGCCCGCCGCCTGTCGCATTATGCGACGCGGTAGCCGACTCCGGGCAGGGTGACGATGGCCGGCGGGTCGCCCAGCTTGCGCCGCAGCCGGCCCACGGTCACCGTGACCGTGTTGGTGAACGGGTCGGCGTTCTCGTCCCACACCTGCTCCAGCAGCGCCTCGCTGCTCAGATAGCCCGGCGCCGCCCGCATGAGCGCCTCGAGCACGGCGAACTCCTTGACCGACAGACCGAGACGTACGCCGGACCGGCGAGCCACCCGCGTGATCGGATCAAGCTCCAGCCCGCCCACCACCAGCGTCCGCGGCTGCGCGACCGGCCGGCGCCGCGCGAGCGACTGCACCCGCAACACCAACTCCGGAAAGTGGAACGGCTTGGCCAGGTAGTCGTCCGCCCCCAGGGTCAGCCCCCGCACCCGGTCATCAGCCGACCCGGCCGCCGTCAGCATGAGCACCATCGCCCGCTCACCCCGGCTCGTGATCATCTGACACAGCGTGTCCCCGCTCAGCCCCGGCAGATCCCGGTCAAGGACAACGACGTCGTACGCGTTGACGTCCACCTTCGCCGCCGCCCCGAGCCCGTCCAGCGCCACATCGACCGCCATACCCTGATCCCGAAGCCCTTCCGCCACCACTTCGGCCAGCGCCGGCGCGTCCTCGACCACCAGAACCCTCATCGGCCCCCCTCCACCGGGAGTCGGATCTCCACGCGCAACCCGCCTTCCGGCCGTGCCCGCGGCACGAGCGCCCCACCGTGAGCCGAGGCGATCGCCGAGGCAATCGCCAATCCAAGCCCCGTGCCGTCCGCTGTGGTGCGCGCAGTGCCCATCCGGCGGAACGGGCGCGCCAACGTCGCCACCTCGCCGGGGTCGAGCACCGGGCCGTCGTTCTCGACCACCAGCAGGCCGGGGGAGAGCGTCACCTGCCGCCGGCCGCCGGGCTCGTTGTGCCGGATCGCGTTGTCGACCACGTTGGACACCATCCGGGCCAGCAGGACCGGATTGCCCATGGTCACGAAGTCGTTCCCCACCACCGGGGTCCCCGCCGGGATCAGCGACATCATGGACAGCGGCGTACGCCCGTCGAGCGCACCGTGCTGCGCCCGGGCCAGCACGAGCAACCCCTCCAGCAGCCGTTCCAGCTGATCGAGCTCGGCCCGCACCCGTCCGGCGAGCCGGCTCACCTCGACCGGCGCGCCCGGCTTGGCCTCCGCCACGTCGATCGCCGCCCGCATCGTGGCCAGCGGCGTCCGCAGCTCGTGCGACGCGTCCGCCACAAACCTGCGCTGCGCCGCGAACGACTCCTCCAGCCGCCCCAGCAGCTCGTCGATGGTGTCGGCCAGCGCCTTGACCTCATCCGCCGGCCCCTCGACGGCCAGCCGCGAATGCAGATTGTCAGCGGTGATCCGCCGGGTGGCCGCCGTGATCGTCCGCAGCGGCCGCAGCACCGTACCCGCCGCCGCCCGCCCCAACAGCAGCGCCAGCACCACCATGACGGCCATGGCCATGACCGCCCCGAGCAGCAACCGCCGGTTCTGAGCCTCGGCGGCGATCTCGAGTTGCGCAGCCACCCCCGGCCCCAGCGGATCCCCGGCCGGCCGGGTCGACCGCACACTGAACGCCGCCGTGATCGCCAGCAGCCCCGCCCCGGAAATCACGAACAGCACGCCGTACAGCAGCGTGAACCGCAGCCGAACTCCCATCCGCCCAGCATGCCCGCCCACCCCTAACAGAGAAATGACAGCCTTCGTCGCGGCCGGGTTAGGGGCTCGTCCGTAGAAAACCTCGCATGACGACCATTGAAGTCAACGGGTTACGCAAGCGGTTCGGGCCGTCGGTCGCGCTGGACGGGATGACCTTCGTCGTACGCCCGGGGCACGTGACCGGCTTCGTCGGCCCGAACGGGGCCGGCAAGTCGACGACGCTGCGCGCCATCGCCGGCCTGGACCGGCCGGACGCCGGGACGGCAACGATCGGTGGCCGGCGCTACGCCGAACTCAACCATCCGATGCGGCACTGCGGGGCGCTGCTCGACCCGCACGCGCTGCATCCCTCGCGCAGCGGCCGCAACCACCTGCTGTGGCTGGCCGCCTCCCAGGACCTGCCCGCCCACCGCGCCGACGAAGTGCTGGAGTTGACCGGCCTCGCCGCCGCCGGCCGACGTGCGGCCCGCGGCTATTCGCTCGGCATGCGGCAGCGCCTCGGGGTGGCCGCCGCGTTGCTCGGCGATCCGCCGGTGCTGCTGCTCGACGAGCCGTTCAACGGCCTCGACCCCGCCGGGATCGTCTGGATGCGCGATCTGCTGCGTGATCTGGCCGCGGAGGGACGTTCGGTGCTTGTCTCCAGTCATTTGATGAGCGAACTGCAGGACATCGCCGGGCACGTGGTCGTGGCCGGACACGGCCGGGTGATCGCCGACGCCGGCGTGGGCGACCTGATCGGCCGGTACTCCTCGCTCGAGGCCGCGTATCTCGAGCTCACCGCCGGCGTCGGGGGCATCCGATGATCCTGCGCGCCGAATGGCTGAAGTTCCGCACCGTACGGGCCTGGATCGCCGGCACCGCGGCCGCCGGTCTGCTCATGCTGGCGCTGGGCTGCCTGTTCGCGTCCGGCGTGACCATGTCGTGCATGGACGGCACCCGCGAAGTCGACTGCCCGGCCCCACCGACCGACTCGTCCGGCCGATCCGTGCAGGACAGGTTCACGTTCGTGCACCAGACGCTCACCGGCGACGGCTCCATCACCGCCCAGGTGGGCAACCTCGACGGCACCATCACCTACCCGCCACCCCACCACGACGAGATCGTCCGCGGCGTGGTCCCCTGGGCCAAGGCCGGCCTGATGATCAAGGACGGCACCCGCCCCGGCGCCGACTACGCCGCCATCATGCTCACGGGCCACCACGGCGTGCGCATGCAGTCCGGCTTCACCCACGACAAGGCCGGCCCACCCGTCCGCACGTCCTGGCTCCGCCTCACCCGCACCGGCGACGAGATCACCGGTCACACCTCGGCCGACGGCGCCACCTGGCAAAAGCTTGATGCCGTACGCCTGAACGACCTGCCCCAGTCTGTCGAGTTCGGCCTTTTCGTCGCCTCCCCGAGTGGCCTGACCGTCGAGGAACGCCCCCAGGGCGGCCACTCCGTCGCCGCCCGCTGGACCCAGGCCACCGCCCAATTCACCCACGTGACCCCTGCCACCCCCGCAAACCAGCCGGCGGCGGGTGCCGGCTGGGTCGACGCGCTGGTGGGATACGACGACTACCGCACCACCTGGGAGCAGACCCACCCGCCGGGGCACACGGAGGCCGGGGGCGTGATCACCGTGGCCGGCGCCGGTGACATCGGGCTGGACAGCGAGGGCGGGATGCCGGTGGAGCGGACTCTGACGGGCGTCTTCGCGGCGCTGCTGCCGCTGATCGTGGTGGCGGTTCTGTTCGGAACGGCCGAGTTCCGCCACGGGATGATCCGCACGACGCTCGCCGCGGTGCCCCGCCGGGTGCATGTGTCAGCGGCCAAGGCGGCTGTGATCGGGGCGGTGGCGCTGGTGGCCGGCGTCGTAGCGGTCGCGGTGACCATGCCGGTGACCCTGGGGATGCTGCACGCCAAGGCCGTGGTCGTTCTCGCCGCCCCGTGGCCGACGACCCTGCGCGTGGCCGGCGGCACGGCCGTGCTGCTCTCGTTGACGGCTGTCCTCGCGTACGGCCTGGGCTCCCTCCTCAGACGAGCCGTGCCCGCGATCGTCGCGGTGACCACCCTCATGCTGGCGCCCCCGATCCTGGCCCTGACCTCCGTGCTTCCGCCGGCCGCGGGCGAATGGCTGCTGCGCGTGACCCCGGCCGCGGCGTTCGCGATCCAGCAGAGCATCCCGTTCTACCCGCAGGCCTCCCGCCCGCAAACGGTGCTGGACGGCTACTACCCGCTGTCACCGTGGGCCGGCCTGGCCGTCCTCGCCCTGTACGCCCTGGCCGCCGTCGCCGCTGCCACCTGGCGCCTGCATCGGAGCCCGTCATGAGCGCGCTGACGCCGGCCCCGCCGACCTCGTGGGGGCCGTCCTCGCCCACCTCGCCCACCTCGCCCACCTCGCCCACCTCGCCCACCTCGCCCACCTCGCCCACCTCGCCCACCTCGCCCACCTCGCCGGAGCGTGGCGCGAGGGCAGCGATCAGTTCGCGCGGGCGTGTGGCGGATAACCCGCGGCTTTGGGGGAGGACGACGTGAGGGCGGCATGGATCGCGGAGAGGGCGAAGTTGCGCACCGGGTGGATCGGCCTCGCTGTGCCGTTGGGGCTCGCGGTGCTGCTCGTTGCCGGCGGGGTGGCGCTCGGCCGGGACGTGGTCGATCCGGTGCAGCTGCGGCTGCTGGGGGTCCGTCTCGGTCAGGCGGCGGTGGCGGCGGCCGGGGTGCAGATCCTGGCCGGGGAGTACGGGACTGGGCTGATCCGGGCCACACTGCTTGCTGTCCCGCGCCGCCTGGACGTGCTCGTCGCCAAGGCTGCGCTGCTCACGGCGGGAGTCGCGCCGGCCGCGGTGCTCGGTGTGGGGGTGGCGGTGATCGGCCTGCCGTGGAGCGCGGGGCTGTGGCGGGCCGCCGCCGAGTCGGTCCTGCACCTGATCCTGATCGGTCTGCTCGGGCTGGGGGTGGCCGCGGCCGTCCGCAGCTCCGCGGCGGCCATCGGTGTCGTGCTGGGTCTGCTCTACCTGACGCCGATGCTGCTGTGGATGCTGCCCGACCCGGATTGGTCTCGGTGGCTCTACCGTCTGACCCCGGCCACAGCCGTGCAGGCCCTCGCCACCACGGTCGAGAACGACACGCTGCCGCTGGGCCCGTGGGCAGCCCTGGCCGTCGTGGCCGCCTGGACAGCAGCCGCACTGTCCCTCGGCGCCCTGCTCTTGCGCGGCCGCGATGCGTAGCCGTGCACGCCTTGGGCGTCCCTGTTCTTGCACGGCCGCGATGCGTAGGCGCGCATGCCCTGGGCGCCCCTGCGTTTGAACCGCCGCGACGCGTAGGCGCGGACGCCCCCGGGCACCCTGCTCCCACACCGCCGCGGCGTGTGACCGCACGCCCGATTTGGGCTGGGGGAGGTGATGGATCGGCGCTTGCCGATGGCCGTTTGGCGGATGGGGCGTGTGCGGGGGCGGCATAGCGTGATCGGAGCTGAGCCGTTTCTCGCCGGGAGGTCCGGATGTTTCGCAGGGTCGCGCTCGCTGTCGTTGCGGTGCTCGCGTTGCTGGCGTATGGAACGCCGGCAAGCGCGCGAACCGCGTACAAGCCCGGCGCCCCGGGGATCGGCGATCCGTACTTCCCGCTGGCCGGCAACGGGGGCTACGACGTCCGGCACTACGGGCTCGACCTGCGCTACACCCCGGCCGACGACCTCTTGGTGGGCACCGCCGGCATCACCGCGAGGGCGACCGAGGACCTGTCGAAGTTCAACCTCGACTTCCACGGGCTGTCCGTTCGCTCCGTGACCGTTGACGGTCGCACAGCGCAGTGGAGCCGCAGCGGTGACGAGCTCACCGTCACTCCGGCTCGCGGCCTGCGGAAGGGGCGGACCTTCGCCGTGGTCGCGCGCTACGACGGTGTGCCGGGGCTGATCGCCAACGAGAGTCTCGGTGACGGCGGGGTCTTCCACACCGACGACGGCATGGTGATCGTCGGGCAGCCGTTCTCCGCGTCGACCTTGTTCCCGGTCAACGACCATCCGCGGGACAAGGCCTCCTACACCGTACGCGTCACCGTGCCCAAGGGGCTGGAGGCGGTCTCCAACGGCGACCTGCTCAGCCACACCACCAAGGGTCCGTGGACCACGTGGCTGTGGAATCAGCGGGCCCCGATGGCGTCCTATCTGGCCACTGCCACCGTCGGCGAGTTCCGCATGAACTCGTACGTCAAGAATGGTCTGCGCTTCTTCGACGCCATCGATCCTGACCTGTTCGTGCGCCCGCCGGCCCACAGCGGGCGGCAGCTGGCGATCAGCGGGACGGGCGAACCGGCGTACAAGCGCCTCTCCCGCTCTGTCGATGTGCCGGCGGGTGGCGGGAAGATGTCGTTCTGGGTGAGCCGTGAGACGGAGTCTGATTGGGACTTCTTCTTCGTGGAGGCGCGCACGGCCGGCGCCGGCTACTGGACCACGCTGCCGGATGCGAACGGCCACACCACGCGGGAGACCGGCGCCCTGTGCGCCTACGCGCCCGACGTGCACCCGTTCCTGCTGCACTACGTGACCGCGACCGACGACGCCTGCACCCCGTCCGGCACGACCGGCGCCTGGAACGCGGCCACCGGGGTCAGTGACGGCTATGAGCAATGGTCGGTCGACCTGTCGGCGTACGCCGGCAAGCGTGTCGAGCTTTCGCTGTCGTACGCGAACGACCCGTCGTACAGCCCGCCCGGTGTCTTCATCGACGACATCGTGGTCTCGACCGGGCCGGGCACCACGTCGTTCGAGCCCGACGGCAACACTCTCGACGGGTGGGCGCCCGGTGGCCCGCCGCCCGGCAGCGAGCCGAACCCGAGCCAGTGGTCCGTCGGCACGGTCGCCGACGAGCCGGCCACGACCGGCGAGTGGGTGGCCCGCTCCTTCGCCCGTCAGCCCGAGATCCTGAAATTCGAGTCGTCCCTGTTCGGCCCGTACCCGTTCACCTCGGCCGGCGGCATCGTCGACGACGTGGCCGGCCTGGGCTTCGCCCTGGAGAACCAGACCCGCCCGATCTACGGCCGTGAGTTCTTCACCGACGGCCCCCGCTCCGACAACGTGGTCGTGCACGAGCTGGCCCACCAGTGGTACGGCGACAGCCTGGCCGTGGCCAACTGGCGCGAGATCTGGCTCAACGAGGGCTTCGCCACGTACGCCGAGTGGCTGTGGAGCGAACGCGAGGGTCGCGCCACCGCCCAGCAGATCTTCGACGACACCTACAGCATCGCGGCCGAATCGTCGTTCTGGACGCTGCGCATCGGCGACCCCGGTCCGGACAACCTGTTCGACGGGGCCGTCTACGACCGGGGCGCCATGACCCTGCACGCCCTGCGCCTGCGCATCGGCGACGCCACGTTCTTCCGCCTGCTCAAGACCTGGGCCACCACCCACGCCGGCGGCAACGTCACCACGGCCCAGTTCGTGGCGCTGGCCGAGCGCCTCTCCGGCCGGCAGGTGGACGACCTGTTCACCGCGTGGCTCTACACCCCGTCCAAGCCGGCCCTGACCGCGGCGTTGTCGGCCAAGTCGGCCACCCAGCCGTCGGTCAGGACGGACCGGCGTTGACGCCCATACGCCGGGCGTACTCACCGGGTGCGTCTCCGGGAGCAACTGCGCGGTCAGGGGCCTGCGTCGGCGGCGACGAACCCGCATCATCGAAGGGTGGGCCGTCCCGAAGTGCCACTCGACCCGGAGCACGATCCGTTGCACGCCTTCGCGGATCGTCTCCGGCGGCTGCGAACCGAGGCGGGCCGTCCGACATACCAGGCGATGAGCCGGGCTGCCGGTCGGTCCGTCGCGGCGCTGTCCGGCGCGGCCCGAGGCGAAGAACTGCCGACCTGGCAGACGGTGACAGCGTATGTGGCAGTCTGCGGCGGCCGGCCGGACGAGTTCCTGGCCGCATGGGAGCACCTTCGCGATCTGAGGGCCCGGACGGCCCTGCCCGAGCCGGCCACCCAGGTCGGGCACGTGGCCGGGCTGACCAATCTGCCTCAGCCGCCGGTGCCGTCCTTCGTCGGCCGCGACGACTCCCTGGCGGCTCTGACCGTCGGTCTGGAAACGCACAAAGGTGTCGCCGTGCACGGGCTTGGCGGGGTCGGCAAGACCGAGCTGGCCGTCCAGTTCGCGTACCGCCGGAGCTTCGCCCTGACCTGGTGGATAACCGCTGACAGCGAGGACAATGTCGCTGCGGCGCTGGCCGGCCTGACCCGCGCCCTGAACCCGGGCTGGCCGGCGGCGGCCGGGACGGCCGACGCCACGGCCTGGGCCCGCCAGTGGCTGGCCTCGCACGACGACTGGCTGGTCGTGCTCGACAACGTGGCCGACCTCGGGGTGGTGCGGCCGCTGGCCGCCACCGCGGTCAACGGGCGGTTGCTGGTCACCACCCGCCGAGACCTCAGCTGGGCCGAGCTCGGCCTGGCGACGCTGCATCTCGGACCGTTGACCCGGCCGGCCAGTCTCGACCTGCTACGGCAATGGTCCGGCCGCCGTGGCGAGCCCGTCGCGGCGGCCGAGCTGGCGGCCGACGTGGGTGATCTCCCGCTGGCGCTCCGCCAGGCGGCGGCTTACCTGCGCGAACGGCCGAACATCTCGGTCCTGGACTATCGCCGGCGGCTGGCCCGACAGCCCCTGCGGATCCTCGGCGCGCCGGCCTCCGTTCGCGACGGGCATCCGGTCGCCCGGACCTGGCAGGTCACCGTGGCCGCGTTGACCAGCCAGAACCCCGATGCCGGTCGGCTACTGGACCTGATCGCGTATCTGGCGCCGGACGCCATCGACCTCGATCTGCTGGGCGCCTCCGGCGGTGACGCGCTGGACATCGAGGACGCGGTCGCCCTGCTCGCGTCGTACCACATGGTGAATCTCAGTGAGGCGGGCATTTCCGTCCACCGGCTGGTACAGACCATGGCCAGGGCAGAGCACGACAGCGCCACACCTGCGCTCGCCGCGGTGCGAGCCGTCGGGTCACTCGCGCCGGGCGGCAACCCGGAGACCGATCTCGTTTCCTGGCCGCGATGGGCGCGCCTGGCACCACACGTCGAGGCGCTCGCCGGTCACCTGGCCGGCGTCGAGCTGTTGCGTGCGAACCCGGAACTTCAGCTCGCCGCGGCCGGGTTGTTCACCGCCTGCGCGGTTTACCACCGTGGTCAAGGCCGGTACGGCACCGCCGTCAGCCTGCTCGAACAAGCCTCAGCTACCCGGCGTGAGCTTCTCGGCCCCGACCATCCCGATACGCTGACCTCCCGGTACTGCCTGGGCGGCGCCTACTGGTCGACCGGGCGGTACGCCGAATGCCTGGAGATCGGTGAGGCGACGTTGTCGGCGCGCCGCCGGGTACTGGGTCGCGAACACCCGGACACCCTGGCCAACGCCAGCAACATCGCGGTCGGTTACCGCGAGCTGGGCCGGCACGAGGAGGCGATCGCCCTGAGCGAGGCCACTCTCGAGGCACGGGAGCGAGTGTTCGGCCCCGATCATCCGGACACCCTGCAGTCGCGGAACAACCTGGCCGGTTGCTACCGGGCGGTCGGCCGGCACGAGGAGGCGATCCGGCTTTACGAGGCCACCCTCGACGCCCGGCGCCGCACCGTCGGTGATCTGCACCCGGACACCCTCCAGTCCCGCAACAACCTCGCGGGCGGTCTGCGGGCGCTCGGCCGGCACGATGAGGCCATCGAACTGCACGAGTCAACGCTCGTCCTGCGCAAGGAAGTGCTGGGCCGGGAACACCCGGACACCCTGCACTCGATGTACAACCTGGCTGAGACGTACGTGGCGTCGGGTCGCCGGACTGAAGCGGCGAAGCTGTTCCGCACGATCCGAGAGGCCCGTAAGCGCTTGCTCGGGCCAGACCATCCGGACACGGTGCGGGCCGGTGAGATGCTGGCGTCGATAAAACGCCGGTCGGCCTGAACAACCCCGCCACCGCCCACTCTGGTCCTCAGCCCCGCCGCCGGCCGAGCCGGAACGAGGAGGATCGGGATGACTCGACTCAGGAAAGCTGTCACGGCAATGACCGCTTTCGTGGCGATGGCCGGGGGCCTCGCTGTCGCCACGACCGAGCCGGCCGCGGCGGCGGGGTGCTACGGCCCGACCTGCACCGGGAGGGCGCCGGGCGCGTCCGGTTGCCTGGGCGACCAGCGCCGGATCGACGCGCGTCAGGCCTGGGGGACGAACGGCGACGTGGCGGCGTACGTGGAGGTTTGGCACTCGAACGCGTGCGGCTCGGCCTGGCTGCTGACCGCGGTGCCGTTCTCGGCCTACAACGGCACGACCAGCTGGATCTGGAACGAGCCGGGAACCTCCCAGGAGGTCATCGGCCGGGTCAACACGGGCTTCGTGCCGTCCCCGATGGTGGACGACCGACCGGGCATCAAGACCTGCTTCGGCACCCAGGTGTACCGCTACGGCGCGAAGTACACGTGGAATTTCTACCGCTGCTACACCTGATCGCACCGAGACCGTCCGGGCTGGTCGTGGCGGCGACCGGCCCGGACTCCTTTTCGGCGCTCAGGCCAGAGCGGATCACGCGCCCTCGACCGAACAGCTTCACCGCATGGTGAGGACTGCACGCCCTCGTACGGGTGGATCTGATCGTCGGCCCTTCGGCAGAACGATCTTGATCGTTGTGCGCCTGAAAGGGAGCAACGACAAGAGGAGTCACCGATGTCCGACCAGGAGGTCACCCCGTTCGACGGCGAGGACGTCGAACCCGAGGGCACCGAGGCCGCCCCCGACGAGACAACGTACTCGGAGGAAGAGGAAGAGTTCTTCGCCAGCGCCCCGGCCGACGAGCCGGAGGTGGACTGACATGGCGAAGCTCCTGCAGGTCGGCGTGAGCACCGCGTCCGAGCTCGGCTCTCGGTACGGGCACATGGCGTGCACGCTCGGCGGGATCAACTACGAGTCGCGGGGCGGCCGCGGCTGCCTCCGGGGCTCGACGGCCCGGGGCGCCGGCAACCGTCTCTTCCGGCACCAGTTCCACATCGTGCTCTCCGACGCCGAGGGCGCCGCGGCCAAACGGTACGCGGACAGCTGCGTCGGCCAGCCGTACATCATCTTCGGCGTCCCCTCGGCGCGCCGCGGCGGCGACTGCAGCGGTTACGCCTCCGGCATCATCTGCGCGGCCAAGGGCCGGCCGCCCCGCCGCCTGTTCGACACCTCGACGTGGCTGAAGACGTACGCGGGCCTGGGCTTCCGGGCCGGCCTGGGGCAACGTTTCCCGGACCGCCCCTACCCCGGCTACGTCGTCGCCCGCGGCAGCACCGCAGCCGGCCACATCAGGTGGATCAAGGGACGCCTCAACATGGCCCGCCACGGCCCGGCCCTCACCGAGACCGACGGCACCTTCGGGCAGAAGACCGAGGAGGCCGTACGCGCGTTCCAGCGCGCCCTCCGCCTCAACGCCGACGGCAAGGTCGGCCAGGCCACGTGGCAGGCACTGAACGCCGTCGCTTAGCCCACAAGCCGGGGTGGGAACGCCCGGGTCTTCAGGCCGGAACGGCGATCGCCCGGCCGGCTGCGGTACGCGGCGTCGGTGGCGAACGGATGGAAGTCGGGCCGGTCTGACCATTGCCGTGCGCCTCAGCGGAACGTCTCGACGGTCGAAGTGGAAGACGTGATGTCCTGGTTTCAGAACCTTCGTGTCGCGTCCAAGCTCGTCGTCAGCTTCAGCGTGGTATGTGCGCTGGCGGTCGTGGTGGGCGTTGTCGGCATCATGCGTCTCCGGGAGACGAACGACCGCACCGAGGACATGTATCAAAGCAATCTGATCGCCATCGCCGACGTCGGGAGCGTCAAGGCCGACACGGCGTTCATCCGGTTCAGCGTGGTCAACATGCTCATCTCCGGCACCGCCGAGGCCAAGGCGAAGGCCCGGGCGCAGATGGAGCAGTACGACGCCGACCTCGACAAGCAGTGGGCGGCGTATCAGGCCACCGGCGTCGAGGGCCGCGAGGCGCAGGTGAAGGCCTTCACCGAGGCCCTCGCGACCTACCGCCAGGTCCGTGACGAGAAGCTGATCCCCAGTGCGCTGGCGAGCGACAACGCCGGGTTCCTGAAGGCCCGGGGCGAGGGCGCCGACACCGCGATCGCGGCCATGGTGACCGCGCTCGACGAACTGGACGAGCTCGAGTCCACGTTCGCCGCCCGGTCGCTGGCCGACTCCCAGGACGCCGGCAAGTCGGCCGAGATCTTCATCATCGGGTTGATCATCGCCGCCGTCCTGCTCTCCGGGCTGATCGTCTTCGTGGTCAGCCGGGCCATCGCGGGCCCGGCCCGGCGCACCGTGGCGGTGCTGGCCGAGCTGGCCCAGGGCGTGCTGGATCAGCGCCTGGAGGTCCGCAGCAAGGACGAGATGGGCCAGATGGGCCAGTCGCTCAACGCGGCGCTGGAACGGCTGACCACCGCCATGCGCGAGATCGGGGTCAACGTCGAGACGCTCGCCTCGTCCTCCGAGGAGCTGTCGGCCGTGGCCACGTCGGTCAACGACTCGGCCCGGCTCTCGGCCGCCCAGGCCCAGGGCGCGTCCTCCGCCTCCGAACAGATCAGCGTCAACATCTCGACCATCGCGGCCGGCTCGGAGGAGATCGGCGCCTCGATCGCCGAGATCGCCCGCTCGACGTCGAGCGCGGCCGCGGTGGCGGCCGGCGCGGTCACCACCACCGCCGACGCCCGCGAGATCCTCGACAAGCTCGGCACCTCCTCGGCCGAGATCGACGACGTGGTCAAGCTGATCACCAGCATCGCCGAGCAGACCAACCTGCTCGCACTCAACGCCACCATCGAGGCGGCCCGGGCCGGCGAGCAGGGCAAGGGCTTCGCCGTGGTCGCCTCCGAGGTCAAGGACCTGGCCCAGGAGACGGCCCGGGCCACCGAGGACATCTCGACCCGGGTCTCGGCCATCCAGGCCGACTCGGAGGCGGCGCTCATCGCGATCAACGCCATCAGCGAGGTCATCCAGCAGATCAACGACACCCAGACCGCGATCGCGGCCGCCGTCGAGGAGCAGACCGCGACCACGGCCGAGATGAGCCGCAACGTGGCCGAGGTGGCCACCGGCTCGGCCGAGATCAGCGCCAACGTCAGCGGCGTGGCCCAGGCGGCGGCGGAGACCACCAACGCCGCCGCCAACACCGAGCAGACCTCAGCCGACCTGGCCCGCGTGGCCGGCGCCCTGCAGACCAACCTCGCCCGCTTCCGGTATTAGGATCCCCGCGGCCCACCGCCGACGGGAGTTCCGAGCAGGTAGTGCTCGACGGCCGGGTTGACCCAGGCGATGAGCTCGGCCCGGTCGAGGGCGGCCATCGGGGGCAGCTTCAGCACGTAACGGCACAGGGCCAGGCCCAGGATCTGCGAGGCGACCAGGCCGGCCCGGGTCTGGGGCTGGTCGGGGGAGAGGCGCTCGGCGACCGGCATCAGCTGGGCGGCGAAGATCTCGCGCATGCGCTCGGCGGCGGCCGGGTTGGTCACGCCGGCCCGGAGCAGGGCCATGAGGGTCTCGTCGCCCTCCCAGCGCTCCAGGAAGTGCCCGACCAGGACGGCCGCGGCCTGGCCGGCGGGGGTGGCCGACAGGTCGGGCAGGCGCAGGTCGAACTCGGCGGCGGCCGCGAACAGCCGTTCCTTGTTGCCGTAGTAGCGCATCACCATCGACGGGTCGATGGCCGCGTCGGCCGCGATGGCCCGGATGGTGGCCCGCTCGTAGCCGTCGGCGGCGAAGCGCTCGCGGGCCGCGCGCAGGATCGCGGCCCGGGTGCCGTCGGAGCGCCGTGGTCGGTCGTCGTTCATGCCAACAACTGTAGGCCAACGCCCGTTGACTTCTGCTCGCGGGTGGGGTTACGGTTCTGCCAACACACGTTGGCAAACAGATGTTGGCAGGTGACTTCCATGCTTCCCGCAACCACTGACGTCCTGGTCGTCGGGGCCGGCCCCGTGGGCCTGGCCACCGCGACCGCCCTCGCGAGCCACGGCGTCGACGTCACCGTCGTCGACCGGGTGACCAGCACCGCCCACACCAGCCGGGCCGCCGTCGTGCACGCCCGCACGTTGGAGGCCCTCGACCGGATCGGCGCCGCCGAGCCCTTGATCGCGGCCGGCATCCCGGCGCCGCGCTTCACCATCCGCGACCGTGACCGGGTGCTGGTGCCGGTCGACTTCAGCGGCCTGCCCACGCCTTATCCGTACGCCCTGATGGTCCCGCAGTCGACGACGGAGGCCGTCCTGAACGACCGCCTGACCGCCGCCGGCGGCACGGTCCGGCGCGGCTACGAGGCGGTCGGCCTTGACGGCGCCACCGTCACCTTCGCCGGTGGCGAGCGGGTCACGGCCCGGTTCGTGGTGGCCGCCGACGGCATGCAGAGCACCATCCGCCGCCTGGCCGGGATCGGGTTCGGCGACGCCACCTCGGGCGGCGAGTCGTTCGCGCTGGCCGACGTGAAGGTCGACGGCGGGCCGCCGCGGGACGAGGTCGTTCTCTATTTCTCCCGGGCCGGGCTGCTCGTCTGGGCGCCGCTGCCCGACGGAACGGTCCGCCTCGTGGCCGCCGTCGACGACGCCCCGGAGCAGCCGGACATCCCGTACGTCCAAGCTCTGATGGACGACCGCGGCCCCGCCCGCGAGCCGGCCCGCGTGGCCGAGGTGGTCTGGGGCTCGCGGTTCCGGGTCCACCATCGCGTGGCCGGCACCTTCCGGGCCGGCCCGGTGCTGCTCGCGGGCGACGCCGGTCACGTGCACAGCCCGGCCGGTGGCCAGGGCATGAACCTCGGGCTGCGCGACGCCCTCGCCCTGGCCGACGCCGTCATCGACGGCTCCGGGACCGCCCTCGACCGGTACGCGGCCACGCGCCGCCCGGCCGCCCAGGAGGTGGTGCGCTTCGCGTCCCGCCTGACCCGGCTCGCCACCGTGCCCGGCCCCGTCCGCCCGATCCGCAACACCGCGATGTCGGCCCTGGCCGCCCTCCCGGCCTTCCGCACCCGCCTGGCCCTCCGCCTGGCCGGCCTGGCCGGCCCCGCCTGACGCCACCCGAGCCGGCTCCTCGCCGGCCGGCGCGCCGAGGAAGTCCGTAAACATTTCTAATTTGAAATACCTTGCGTTTTCGTCAACAGCCGCCGATGGGTGCGGTCGAGCCATCACGGCGGGCGAAGCGGAGGCACCACGGTATGCGCCACGGAAAGAACTGGCTCGAGCGGAACGCGCTCGCGGCGGTGGGCGTCCTGCTCGTGCTCGCCGACGCCGCCTACCTGCTCGCCGGTCTCGGCCACGTCTGGGCCCACCCGGTGGTGGGCTGGCTGCCGCTGCCGGTGAGCGCCGGCCTGGCCGCGTACGCCTGCTGGACCGCGGCCCGGTCGCCGGCGCTGGACGGCGGCACCCGGCGCTTCTGGCGGCACTTGGCCCTGGCCAGCGTGTTCTTCGTGGCCGGCACCATCGCCAACACGGTCGACGCGGTCGGCGGCTCCGAGCCGTCGCAGCGGGTCGGCCCGGTCACCCTCGTCTGCTACCTGGCGGTGCTGGGCCTGGTCATCTGGGCGATGCTGCGGCTGCCGTCGTGGCAGCGCACCCGCAGCGACTGGATCCGGTTCGGCCTCGACACCTGCGTGGTGCTCGCCGCCGGCGGCGCCTTCGTCTGGCAGTTCCTCATCCGCGACCACCAAGGCTGGACGTCGCAGACCGGTTCGGCCGGGCCCATGCTGGCCATCATGGTGGTCGGTTTCGTGTCGCTGCTCACCTTCATCAAGGTCGCTTTCGCCGGCGCGGGCCGGCTCGACCGGCAGGCGCTGCACATCCTGGCCGGCGGGGCCGCGCTGGGCACGATCTGCGGCGGCACATCACCGTTCCTGATCGGCTATGCGTACCTCTCGTCCAGTCTGGTCGCCGTGCCGCTGGCCGCCCTGAGCATCCAGCTCGCCGCGACCCGGCAGCTGCGCGGCGGCGGCCGGCCGCCGCGCCCGCGCCGGGTCCGCCGCAACAGTGTGACGCCGTACTTCGCCGTGGCCGCCATGGACGCGCTGCTGCTCTCGGCGGCCGGGGACAGCGCGGCCGTGCGGGTCAGCACCGTCGTCCTGACCGTGCTCGTGATGGTCCGCCAGCTGGTCGCGCTGCGCGACAACCGGCGGCTGCAGGAGCAGCTGCGGCACCAGGCCACGCACGACCCGCTGACCGGGGCCGGCAACCGCGTGCACTTCGAGGAGAGCGTCGGGCGGCTGATCGCGGCCGAGGTGCCGTTCCACGTGGCCCTGCTCGACATGGACGACTTCAAGAGCGTCAACGACCGGCTCGGCCACCACAGCGGCGACGCCCTCCTCATGATCGTCAGCCAACGGCTGCGCGAGGCCACCGGCGACGGCCTGGTGGCGCGTCTCGGCGGCGACGAGTTCACCCTCGTCCTGCCGCACGCCGGCGCCGCCCCGGTCGAGGAGATCCTGGACGCCGTGCTCGTCTCGCTGCGCGAGCCGGCCCAGATCAACGGCGGGCCGGTACGCAGCGTGGCCAGCATCGGGGTCACCGCCGCCCGGCCCGGCGACTCGCCGGAGGAGATGCTGCGCCGGGCCGACGTCGCCATGTACACGGCCAAGGCCGAGGGCGGCGACCGCCGGCACTGGTTCGACCCGGCGATGGACGAGCTCATGCAGGAGAGCGCGCGCCTGGGAGCCGACCTGCTCCAGGCGCTCGACCGCGACGAGCTGTTCCTCGTCCACCAGCCCATCGTCGAGCTGCCGCTGGGCCGCCCGGCCGGTGTCGAGGTGCTGCTGCGCTGGCGGCACCCCGAGCGCGGCCTGGTCTCGCCGGACGTCTTCATCCCGCTGGCCGAGCGCAACGGCCGCATCATCGAGATCGGCCGCTGGGTCCTCGAACAGGCCTGCCTTCAGGCGGCCGACTGGCAGCGCCGCTTCGGCGACAACGCCCCGGCCAAGGTCAGCATCAACGTGTCGGCGCGCCAGCTGGCCGAGCCCGGCTTCGCCGAGCAGGTCGAGGAGATCATCAGCCGTACGGGGGTGGACCGCACCCGCCTCCTCCTGGAGGTGACCGAGACCGCGGTCTTCGGCGCGGGCGCCCCGCTCGACGCCGTGCGCCGGTTGCGCGCGGCCGGGCTGCGGGTGGCCCTGGACGACTTCGGCACCGGCCAGTCGTCGCTGAGCCTGCTGCTGGACTGCCCGGTCGACGTCCTCAAGGTCGACAAGTCGTTCGTCAGCGGCCGCGCGGCCGGCGAGGCCGGCGCCGTCATCGTCGAGCACCTGATCGGCTTCACCAACGGCCTGCACCTGGAGGCGGTGGCCGAGGGCGTCGAGACCGAGGAGCAGGCCCAGCGCCTGTACGACGCGGGTTACCGCCTGGCCCAGGGCTTTCTGTTCGGCGCCCCGGTCACCGCGGCCGAGATCGAGGCCACGTTCGCCCCCACGCTGGCCATCGCCTGACTTCTATGGAACGGGCGCCAGGCGGGGCACGGCGGCCAGAAACTCGCGGGCCAGCGCCGGGACTACGACGCCGTGGCCGGCCGCCCGGGTGAGGACCCGGGCGGCCGGGGGGTCAGGCGCGGCGGCGTCGCCGCGTGAAGGAGAAGCCGACCAGGCCCGCGACGGCGGCCAGGACGCCGCCGGTGGTGGTCCAGACCCAGCGGGAGGAGAACTCGGGCAGGAAGGACGACGCCGACGACTCGGGGGCGGCGGAGGCCGAGGGGGCGGGCTCCGGGTTGACCGTGCCGGGGCGGTTGATCGGGGTCAGCGGGGCGGCCAGGGTGCCCTGGTCGCCGCCGGTGTCGCCCTTGTCGGCGGTCAGGGTGAGGTCGACCTTGAGGGGCAGGCCCAGGTCCTGTTCGGGGATCTCGGTGGAGGACAGGCGCACGTAATACGTACCGGGCAGTGGATCTTGATCTGCGGGCTCGGCCCAGGAGCGTACCTGCCGGATCTGGCAGCCCAGCGTGAGCTCGGTGGCGTCGGGCGCGGCCAGGGGGCTCTGCTCGCCGGCGACGCAGGGCTGGCGGCGGCGGAGGCCGTCGAAGACCTCGATGGTCCAGGCCTGGGCGCCGTGCCGGTCGGCGGTCGCGGGGAGCGTGACCTTGGCCGTCAGGGCCGGCTGCTGGCCTGCCTCGGCCGGGAAGGACCAGTACAGGTAGTCGCCGGTGACCGCGGAGACCTGGGCCGGGTGGGTGGTGTCGATCGGGGTGGCGGTCAGGTACGAGGTTCCGGCGCTGCCGGAGGCCGCGAGCAGCGCGGCGAGCAGGACGTGCATCAGTTCTCCCTCCAGGTGGCGACCCACCAGCGGGTCAGCCAGCCGGCCAGCACGCCGGCGATCAGGCCGGCCACGACGAGGACCAGCAGGAGCAGCCAGCCGCGGCCGAGGCCGGGGGCGTCGGGGGCGGTCGAGGCAGCGACGGTGTCGATGCTGAGCTCGAGCGGCATGCCGGGGGCGCCGGCCGAGGTGGCCGAGGCGAACGAGTTGCTGACGATCACGCAGACGTCCGTCACCTCCAGGGAGGACCAGCGCAGGCCGGCCGAGATGACGTCGGCCCGCCCGCTCGCCGCGTCCAACCCCCGGACCAGCTCGCGGCCGTTGGTGGTCGATGCCTTGAGCAGTACGCCGTAATCGCGGTTGACCGGCCGGTCGAGGGCCACACTGACCGACACCCGCAGTTCCTCACTGGCCCGCACCGGCACCCGGTAGTAGCGGTGTTCGCCGATCCGCTCCCGGTCGGTGTAGACGCCGGGGGAGAGCGTCGGGGCCTTGTCACAGGTGAGCGCCCCCGCCACGGTCGCGGGAGTCACCGGCGGCGGGACGGCGGCGCGGTCCACGAGCTGCTGGACCCGATCGGTGAGCTCCTGTTCGCTCTGCGCCGAGGCGTACGTACCGCCGGTCGCCGTGGAAATGCAGACGAGCTGCTTGCGGGTCTTCTCGTCGGGGGTGAGGCCGAGCGTGTCCACCACCAGCTTGGTGCCCCGGGCGGCCAGTTCGCGGGCGACCGTGCACGGGTCGGGTGGCGTGCACGTGTCCTCGCCGTCGGTGATCAGCACGATGCGCCGGGCCGCCTCGCCGGTGCCGAGGTCCTTGGCGGCCGCCCGCAAGGCCAGGCCGATCGGGGTGTAGCCGGTGGGCTTGAGCGCGGCGATGGCCGCCTTGGCCGCGGCCGCGTCAACCGGGCCGACCGGGACGATCTGCTGGGTGTCCTGGCAGCCCTTCTTCTTGTCGTCGCCCGGGTAGGTGGCGCCCAGGACCCGGATGCCGAGGTCGGTGGTCTCCGGCAGCCCGTCGACGACCTGGCCGAAGGCGCGCTTGGCGACCGCGATCCTCGTCTGGCCGTCGATGTCCTTGGCCCGCATGGAGCCGCTGACGTCGAGGACCAGCTCCACCTGGGGCGCCTCGGTCTCGTCGGCCCGGGCCGGGGCGGCCGGAAGCGCGACGACAAGACCGACTAATACCATTATGGATAGTCTTTTGTGGATCACGCGGCAAGATCATAAGGCGTGCCGGAACCGGGGTGCGTTCAGGGGGCGGCCCTACACGAGGTCGAAACTCTCCCACAGGCCGATCGCCGTCCGGTTGGCGACCAGCGAGCCGGCCCCGGCGTCCTCCGCGCACACATACTTGCCGTTGGCCGCGCAGCGGAGGCTGATCGAGCCGTCGGCGTTGCCGACCCGGACGAACTTCTCCCAGCTGCCGATCGCGTCCCGGTCGGCCACAAGCGGCGACCCGCCGGCGTTCTCGGCGCACACGTACTTGCCGGTCGTGGCGGACCGGAGCGCCACCGATCCCGAACCGGCGTCGACGATGGTGAACTTCTCGGCGGCGGTGGCCGCCGATGCCGTCAGCGGCGAGCCGGTCACGAATTTGTTGTTGGCGCGGGACCGCAGAGCCACGGTGTCCGCGGCCACGACCGGCGCAGTGGGCCGGGTGGCGGTCAGCGCGATCTGGCCCTTCAGCATCCGGCCGCCGTCGCCGGCCAGGCGCAGGTAGTAGTCGGCCGAGCAGCGGGTGCCGTCTTCGTCAAGGGCCAGGAACGTGCTGCCCACCGGCACGTCGGCCCCGGTTTCGGCCGTCTTGGCGATCTGGTTGCCCTCGTTGTACTCGTCGAACATCGAGATGTAGACGGCCGGCGCGCCGGCCCGGATCACGTTGTAGAACTGCCGCCACATGAAGTCGCCGTGCCGGCGCTGGCCCTCCTGCAGATCACCCGGCAGCACGCACGGCTGGTAGTCGATGCCGTGGGCGGTGCAGTCGGCGACGTCCGGCACGGTCACGTTGTCGTGGAACCAGTCGGAGCCGGCGCTGTCGCCGATCCGGCCGACCATCCACGGCGAGACCATGTCGAACGCGTGGTAGACATCCTGGAATCCGGCGCGCGAATCGTCCTTGCCGTCGGCCCGGCGCCAGTGCGTCGGCGTACCGCCGATCAGGTAGACGCCCTGCGCCTTGAACCAGGTGATGACCTCGAGGCAGACCGCCGCGTCCCACGGGTGGGCGTCGTCGTTGAAGCCGAAACCCCAGATGCAGACGACGGGCCGGCCGTCCTGTGTGGCATAGGCCGAGGACGCGGTATGCGCCTTCATCTTGGCCGTCCAGTCGTCCTTGATCTGCTGCTGCATGTCCTTCCAGTTGGTGACGTCGTACATGATGTAGAACTTGCGGCCGTGCTTCTCGGCCGCGGCCCGCACCTTGACGGTGATCGCGTCGCGGACGGGGCCCTCCCCGCCGACCGGGTTGAAGCGCTGCAGGGCCGCGGTGTCGAGCCCGTTCTCCCGCATCCACCGGAAGTGGGTGTCGACGGTCTGCTGGTCGTACGACGAGAAAACCGTGGCCGGGCGGCCGTCGCCCAGGTTTGCGTAACCGGTGGCGTACGTCTTCTCGTAATCGCGGACGTCGGGCCACGATTTGAGGGCCTGGTTGGCCGGTGACGGCGGGTTCTGCCAGATCTGGCCGTAGTGCCACCAGCCGTCGAGCGGGGCGCCGTCGCCCTTGCCGGTGAACCAGCCCTGGTACCCGACGGTGATCTTGCCGACGACGTCGCCCGGCCCGGAGGCCTGGCCGGCGGGCGTATCGCCGGCGAACGCGTCGAGCGTGACGCCGGTGGCCACGGCGGCGGTGCCGGCCACAGCGGCGCCCAGGAGGGCGCGGCGAGAAAGCTTCATGTCTTCGACGCTAGTTTGACCGCAGATATGGGTAAATACGTCCCAGAAGGGCTTCATAAAAGCTTAAGAGAAAGTGCCACTGGCGCCGGGGAACGACAGGTCCCCGTGGGCGCGGCAACACCCACGGGGACAGCAGTCTCGGGACCGTGTCAGCGCTGGAAGCGTGCCGGCACCCACCGGCTGCGCGCGGCCTTGGCCTGGGCCGCCCGGCGGCGGACGAGCACCACCGCGATCACGGCACCGACCGCCGCCAGAGCGCCGGCGGCGGGAACCGGCTTGCGGCGGACCGCGCCGCCCGCCTGACGCACCTTGGCCGGGGCCGTCTCGCGGAGCTGCGCGGCCCGCGTGGTGACCGCATGCCGCAGCCGCGGCCGGGGCGTCTCGGGTGTGGTCGCCTCGTCCTCGGGGGCAAGCAGCTCGTCCGTACCGCTGCCGGTCTTGTCGATGCTCATGGCGCTCCTCGCTGTAGAACCGGCCGCGGAACGGGGAGTGACCGCGGCTGTACGGCGCTGCGTGCCCCGCTTCGAAGATCGGCTAACCGCGCTCCCGGTTCATTCATCCCCACGCGCCGTGACACGCCAGCTCAGAAGGTGTCCCTGTCGGATTCCGGTCAGTGTGGGCAGCGAGGTCCCGGCCCGACGATCCGCCGTCACACCTCGTTACGCTGCGTGCTGCCTACCTGGGGAGGACCGATGCGATCGTCGCTGACCACGCCGAGGCTGCGGCTGCGGCACTTCACGATGGACGACCTCGAGGAGCTGCACGAGCTCTTCGCCGATCCGCTGACGCACACGATCGGCTCCGGGCCGTTCACCGCGCTCTCGCAGACCGAGCAGTGGATCCGCAACCGCACCAAGGCTCAGGCGGAACACGGCTTGTGCTGGTACGCCCTGCGGGATCTCGACTCCGGCGCGCTGATCGGGAATTGCGGAATGCTCAAGGGCCGCACCGGCTACGCCGAACCCGAGATCGGCTACATGATCCGGCACTCCGACCAGGGCCGCGGCTTCGCCTCCGAGGCGGCCCGGGCCGTTCTCGCCGAGTGTCGCGCCGCCGGCCTGAAGCGCGTCTGGTCGAGCATCCGCCCGGCCAACACGGCCTCCCGCCGCATCGTCGAACGCCTGGGCCTGCGGGTCGACCGCACCGAGCACGACGACCGGGGAGCCCTCCTCTTCTACGTGATCGACCTCAGCGGGCCGGGCGGCGGGGCTGGCGCGTGATCGATCTCTGCGGGCCGGTTCAGCGCAGGGCGGCGACCGCGGTCCGCGTCGCGTCGGCGATGAGGGTGTCGGCGGAGGGGGCGTCCGGCCGACCGCGGTCGGACTGGATGGCCAGGATCAGCGGGGCGCCGGCCGGCGGAAAGAGGACGGCGATGTCGTTGCGGGTGCCGTAGCCGCCGCTGCCGGTCTTGTCGGCGACGGCCCAGCCGCGGGGAACGCTGGCGCGGATGTAGGGGGCGCCGGTGGTGTTGCCGCGCATCGTGTCGATCAGGAGGGTGCGCCGTGGGGCGGGAAGGGCGTCGCCGAGGGCGAGGCGCTGCAGGGTGGTGCCGAGGGCGCGGGGTGTGCTGGTGTCGCGCGTGTCGCCGGGGGTGGCCTCGTTCAGGGCGGGCTCGACGCGGTCGATCGTCGTGACGCTGTTGCCGAGGGCGCGCAGCTCCCGCTCCAGGCGGCCGGGGCCGCCGAGGTGCTCGAAGAGGAGGTTGGCGGCGGTGTTGTCGCTGTACTGCAGGGACGCGGTGATCAGCCCGCCGATGGTCATACCGTCGCCGACATGCTCGGACGTGACGGGGGAGTGCGCGATCAGGTCGCCCCGCCGATAGGTGATCACCTGGTCGAGGTCGGCGGTGCGGCGCAGCACGACGCCGGCCTGCAGCGCCTTGAACGTCGAGGCATGGGCGAAGCGCTCGTCGGCGCGGTAGGCGACCGTCCGCCCGGAGCCGGTGTCCAGCGCGTAGACGCCGAGCCGCGCCCTGAATCGCTCCTCGAGCCCGGCGAAAAGCAGAGCCACGGCAGGACCGGCCGACGGAGACGCAGCAGAGGCAGAGGACGGAGCAGCGGGAGAGGCGGACGAGGCGGCCGGCCCCGGATCGGCCGGCGAGCAGCCGGCCAGAGCCACGGCGATGATCAGGACCGCCGTCCCGCGGAGCCGGATCATGGCGTACCCCAGGTCGAGGCGTTCCAGCCGGGAGCGGAAACGAGGGGGACGGGTACGCCGCCGCGGACAGTGCCCAAGTCGCTCAAGGTGACCTTCTCCAAACCGTCGCCGGGCCCTCCGTTGCTGGTCACGGCGAGGGCCAGGGTGTTACGACCGGACGGGTTCAGAATGCCGTTCGGCAGCACGAAGGTGTTCTGCGGGCCCACGTTCGCGATGTACTGCCCGAGGTTCCAGCCGTTCAGGAAGATCAAGGCACGGTAGTTCGCCGAGGAGCGTACGGTCGCCGGATCCCCGATGGTCAGGCCGAGTGACGCGTCGTGACCCGCCGGGACGGCGAGGTCGAAGGTGGTGCGATACCAAGTGGTGCCGGGCGCAACCGTCGAGGCGGACGACCAGCCGCTGTCGGGATAACCGGGCAGGTGGAAGCCGTAATACTCGCCGCCCAGCCCGCCCGCGTTGGTGATGCCGCGGGCCGGGTCGACCAGGTCCTCGCCACCGCGGTTGCCCTGGATCTGCCACGTCGCGGCGGCCCCGAGCGAGGTCGAGATCAGCCCGCGGCCCTCCTTGTGCGCGTCGTCGGCCGCCATGTCCTGGCTGCGCCCGTTGTTGCGGACCATCACGGTGACCTCGTGGGCGCCCTCGCCGCGGGCCGCCGCCGGCACCTTGAAGGTCGCCTCGGCCGTCCGCGGTGGCGACGGCACCCCGTTCGGCACCACGTCCTGCCCGGCGTAGGCGCCGTCGACCCACACCTGCAGCAGACCGGCGCCCCCACCCCCGTACCGGAAGCTCAGCGATTCGACGTCCCCGGTGAAGCGGCCCTGGTACCAGATGTCGCCCTGGTGGAAGCCGTAGTCGTCGGCGGTGAGCACGGGCTGGCCGGCCGGTGGCGGTGTCGTGGAGGCGGTCGTGGTGCGGTCGGCGGCGCGCCAGGCCGGGACGGCCGGGTCCGGCGCCGAGCGCCACGTGAGGGCGGGGAGCCTCACCGCGTACGGCCCGGGCAGTTTGCCGGTGACGGCCTGGCCGTTCCACAGCACCCGGTCCACCCCCGCGGGCCCCCAGGTCCGCAGGTCCGTGGGCGCGCTCGTGTCGCCGGTGAGCAAGAGCGAAGACCCTTCGACCGAGGCCGTACGGACCAGCGCCGGTCCGCTCACGATGACCGGCCCGGCCGCCGTGTCGTAGCGCCAGAGCGCGCTCACGTCGTCGGTGAGCAGCAGGGTGAGCGGGGGCCGGCCGCCCCCGGTGATCCGCACCTCCACGAGGCCTTCCCTCGTGTGGTTCACATGCAGGTCACCGGTGGCGGCGTCGTAACGGCTCTCCACATTGTCCGAGACGGTCGGCGCGCTGCTGTAGCGGAGAACGGTTTCGCCCCGGCCGGCGAACAGCGCGGTGCCCGGAAAATGGGTCACCAATTCGGAGGTCGAGTAGACGAGGTGCTGCCCGTCCATGTCGTAGTCGGCGATCAGCAGTTTGGCGTCCAGCCCGTCGAGGCGTACGGGCAGGGTGTAATTCCCGTCGGCCGTGGCGATGGGCAGCGTGAAATTCTCGGTGGCCGCGGCGCGGGCCACGAAAAGGTGCGCGCCCGAGTCGGGATTGACGTCGTGATAGACCCTGACCCTGGGCGAGGACGGCGTGACGGCCGGGCCCCGGACGAGCTTGGTGAGCGGTTCGAAGCTCTGCCCGAAAAGGCCCAGCTGCTTCATCACCGTCGTCTTCGGCCGCAGTTGCCGGGCCTCGCTGATCGCCGCGCCGTAATCGTACGAGGTGTAGACGATCGGCGACGGCAGCCAGCCCCACGACGTCCCGCCGTAGGTCATGTAGAAGTTCTGGATGCTCAGTCCGTTGGCGATGTTCGTGCCGTAGAAGACCTTCTCGTAGCCGGGCCCCGCGCCCTTTTCCGCGAGGCATTCGTACGCGCCCGGGCCGCCCCAGTAGTCGAACCAGCCGCCGCCGAACTCGGCCGTGAAGCCCGGGGTATCCGGCGAGGCGGCCGCGCCCTTCGACCCCCAGATCCCGAAGTCGGGCGCCTGTTTCATCGGGTCGGAACACCGTTGCGGCCCGACGTACGCGTCGAAGGCGTACAGGTCGACCGGTCCCGGCGGCGCCCAGTAGCCGTTGCGCCCGACGTCATTGTGGAAGATGGGCACGGTGATGCCGTCGGCCCGGACCTTCGCGGCCAGGTGTCTCATGTAGCGCTGTTGCGACGGCCCGACCGCGAAGAGCTCGTTCTCGATCTGCTGCAGGATGACCGTGCCGGTGCCGTTGGTGTATTGATGCCGCCGGATGATCGCGTCGATCCGCGACATCCATTCGTCGGCCGCGGCCAGATAGCTCGGCGCGTCGCTGCGGGCCCGCGCCGGATCGGTGTTCAGCCAGCCGGGAAAGCCGCCGCCGCTGGTTTCCGCGTTGATGTACGGGCCGGGGCGCGCGATCACGTACAGCCCGGTCTCCTCCGCGATGTCGAGGAGCAGATCGACGTCGCGGACGCCGGTGAAGTCGTACACACCCTTCTCAGGGGAGTGGTAGGCCCAGTTGAAATAGAGCGAGACCGCGTTGTAGCCGTTGGCCTTCATCTTCTGCAGAACGTCGCGCCACAGGCCGGGGCTGGGCAGGCGCCAGTACGAGAATTCGCCCGACCAGATATAGGTCCGCTTGCCGTCGAGCATGAGCGAGTACTTGTCGTACGTCACCGTGTGCCCGGCCGCGGGCCGCGGCGCGTCGGCTGCCAGCGTCCCGGCCAGAAGGAGCACCAGGACGAGCGCGGCGCGGCGGACCAAGGTCATCTGCCACACGCTACGGGAGGCGGGTTTGTGATCCGCCTTACGCACGATTCTCATCCCGCCGCGCCTGGACAACGATGTTGAGGTGCAGCTGCTCGGACGGCGACGGGAATGTGCCGCGCTCGACCGGACGATCGCGGCCGTCCGGACCGGGGAGAGCCGGGTCCTGGTGGTCCACGGTGGGCCGGGCGTCGGCAAGACCGCACTGCTCGACTACGCCCGCGGCCGGGCCACCGGTCTGCGCGTGCTGCGGGCGGCCGGCGTCGAGTCGGAGATGGAGCTCGCCTTCGCCGCCCTGCACCAGCTCTGCGGGCCGCTGCTCGACCTGCTGCCCCGGCTGCCCGACGTGCAGCGGGCGGCCCTGGAGACCGTGCTCGGCCTGCGCGCCGGCGCCCCGCCCGACCGGTTCCTGGTCGGCCTGGCCGTGCTCAGCCTGCTCTCCGAGGCGTCCGAGCAGTCCCCCCTGCTGTGCGTCGTCGACGACGCGCAGTGGCTCGACCGGGCCTCGGCCCAGGCCCTGAGCTTCGTGGCCCGGCGGCTGCTGGCCGAGTCGGTGGCCCTGGTCTTCGCCACCCGCGAGCGCGAACCGGCCCTGATCGGGCTACCCGAGCTCGAGATCACCGGTCTGCGCGACGGCGACGCCCACGCCCTGCTCGACTCGCTCACCCACGCCGGGCTCGACCGGTCCATCCGGGACCGGATCGTGGCCGAGACCCGCGGCAACCCGCTCGCCCTGGTCGAGCTCCCGCGCGGGCTGTCGCCGACCCAGATCGCGGGCGGGCTCGGCCTGCTGCGGGCCGGCGACTCGCTGCCGGGCCAGATTGAGCAGAGCTTCCTCAACCGGATCGCCGAGTTCTCCGACCAGACCCGGACGCTGCTGCTGATCGCGGCGGCCGAACCGCTCGGCGACCCGGTGCTGCTGTGGGCGGCCGCCGAACGGCTCGGCATCGACCCGGCGGCCGCGCTCGCCGGCGGCACCGACGGGCTGCTCGCCATCGACGAACGGGTCACCTTCCGGCATCCGCTGGTCCGCTCGGCGGTCTACCAGGCCGGCCCGCCCCGCGCACGCCGGGCCGTCCATCTGGCCCTGGCCGAGGTCACCGACCCCGCGATCGACCCCGACCGCCGGGCCTGGCACCGCGCGGCGGCCGCGGCCGGCCCCGACGAAGAGGTGGCGGCCGAGCTCGAGCGGTCGGCCGGCCGGGCTCAGGCCCGCGGCGGCCGGGCCGCGGCGGCGGCCTTCCTGCAACGGTCGGTACAGCTCACCCTGGACGCCGGCCGGCGCATCGGCCGGGCCCTGGCCGCGGCCGAGGCCACCCTGCAAGCCGGCGACCTCGAGGCCGCGCGCCGCCTGGCCGACCTGGCCCGGCGCGACGCCGACGGCGAGTTCCCGCGGGCCCGGGCCGAGCTGATCCGCGGGCACATCGCGTTCGCCTCCGGCCGCACCGACGAGGCGCCGGGGGCGCTGCTGGCGGCCGCCCAGCGCCTCGAGCCGTACGACCTCGACCTGGCCCGGGAGACCTATCTGCTGGCCTGGGGCGCCGCCCTGATGGCGGGCGACCGGGAGACCATGGCCGCGACCGCCCGGTCGACCGCCGCGCTGCCCGCCCGCGAGGGGCCGCCGCGCGTGCTCGACCTGGTCCTCGACGGCTACGGCGAGATCCTCACCGGTCACCGGGCCGAGGCGGTCCGGCGGCTGCGCCAGGCCGCCGTGCTGATGGCCGATCTGCCGCTGGGCGACGCCCTCGTGTGGGGCTGGGTGGCCAACGGCGTACCCCCGTCGATCTGGGACGACGAAGCCCTGCGGGCCCTGACGGACCGCCAGGTCGCGGCCGTCCGGTCGGCCGGGGCGCTGGCCCACCTGCCGCTCGACCTGACCGCGTCGGGCATGTCCACCTCGTTCACCGGCGACCTCGACCGGGTCGCCGCGATCGCCGCCGAGGCCGAGACCGTGGCGTCCGCGCTCGGGCTGCCCATCTCCCCGTACGTCCGCTTGCGCCTGTCCGCCCTGCGCGGCCGCGAGCCCGAGGCGTCCCAGCTGCTGGCCCGGACGATCGCGACGGCCGAGGCGGGCGGCGAGGCGCTCGGCGTGACGATCTCCCAGTGGTCGGCGGCGGTGCTGAACAACGGCCTCGGCCGCTTCGCCGAGGCGATGGCGGCGGCGCGGATCTCGGCCGGGATGGCGGTGCTCTGGGTCGCCGACTGGGCGCTGCCCGAGCTGGTCGAGGCGGCGGCCAAGGCCGGCGAGCCCGAGATCGCCCGGGACGCGCTGCGGCGGCTCACCGACGCGGCCGGACCGGCCGGCACCGACTGGGCCGAGGGCACGCTGGCCCGCTGCCGGGCCCTGCTGAGTGACGCGGCTTCGGCGCCGGACCTGTTCCGTACGGCGATCTCGCGCCTCGGCCGTACGGGCCTGCGCTCCGAACTGGCCCGGGCCGAGCTGCTGTACGGCGAATGGCTGCGCGACCACGGACCCCGCGACGAGGCGCGCGAACACCTCCGTACCGCTCATGAGATGTTGACCGAGATGGGCCTGGAGGCCTTCGCCGAACGGGCCCGGCGCGCGCTGCTGGCCGTCGGCGAGGCCGTCCGCAAACAGGCCCCGGGGTCCACCGGCCACGACGAGCTGACCGCCCAGGAACGGCAGATCGCCGTCCTGGTCCGCGACGGCCTCTCCAACCCGGAGGTCGGCGAACGGCTGTTCCTGAGCCCCCGCACGGTCGAATGGCACCTGCGCAAGGTCTTCACCAAGCTCGGGGTCACCTCCAGGCGTCAGCTGCGCGAGGCCCTGCCCCGCGAGACCCCCCGTGGCTAAGGTGTCCAGGCATGAGCTCCGTCGATGTTCTCGTCATCGCCGCGCTGCCCCTGGAGTACGAAGCGGCCCGCGCCGCCGCCTCCGGCTGGCAGGAGGAGGACGCCTACCTCATCGGCGAGCTCGACGCGGCCGACGGGGGCCGGCTGACGGTGGCGCTGGCCCGGCCGACCGAGATGGGCGGGCGCAGGACGGGCGCGTTCGCGGCCGCGCTGACCGAACAACTCACCCCGGCCTGCCTGGCCATGAGCGGCGTCTGCGCCGGCGACCCGGCCGACACCGCCCCCGGCGATGTCGTCGTCGCCTCGCCCGCGTACGAGTACGACGAGGGCAAGCTGTCCGGCGCGGTGTTCCAGGGCGCCCATCAGCAGTACCCGCTGAGCGACCGCTGGCTGCGCGCGGTGCAGGACTTCCGCCCTTCGAAGCTGCCCAGTTTCGGCGAGGCCGGGTCGCACGAGTCCGACGTCTGGCTTCTGGAGCGCCTGTACCGGGGCCAGAACCCCAAGACCCACCCGGCGCGGGACCGGTATTTTCCCCGCGGCACCTGGACCCCGCGGTTGTCGAAGCTGGAGGCCGACGGTCTGATCGCCTGGTCCGGGAGCGCGGACTATGCCCACCCGGCGCGCACTGACGCTGGTGAGCCGCCGGTGGCCGGCGGTTGGGCGCTGACCGCCGCCGGGCGAACGAGGATCATGCGGGCCCTGGACGACATCGACGGGCCGGAGCGGCTGCCCTTCGCCGTCCTGCCCGGACCGATGGCCAGCGGCAGCGCGGTGATCCAGGACCCGGAGATCTGGGCCCGCCTCAAGGCCATGGGCGCTCGCAAGATCCTCGCCCTGGAGATGGAGGCCGCGACCATCGCCACCGTGGCCCATGACCGCGAGGTCCCGCACTGGCTGGTCGCCAAGGGCGTGATGGACCACGCCGACTTCGCCAAGGACGACCGCTTCAAACACTTCGCCGCCCGCGCCTCGGCCGAGGTCCTTTTCGCTCTCCTGGCCCAACTCCTCCCGAGCCGCGCCGGGGTAGCCGCCGCCGGGCCCACGCTCACCTCCGCCGCCGCCGGGCCCACGCTCACCTCCGCCGCCGCCGAGCCCGCGTTCGCGTCGGCCGTCACCGGGTCCGTGAAGCTGGACGTCACGCGGCGCCTGCATGCCGATTGGCCGGATCTGGCCGACCGGCTCGGCATCCCCGGCTACGAACGGGCCCGCTTCCCCCACGGTCGCGAGCCGGCGGCCGTCTGGGAGTGGCTGGAGGTGCGGGGCCGGCTCGCCGAGCTGCCGCCCGCGCTCGACGACATCGGCCGCTCCGACCTGAGCCGCCTGATCCGGGGCCGGGGTAGCCAATAGACGTATACGTCTATAGAGTGACGGCATGCCGCTGGACGCCACCCGTAACAGCCTCGTGCTGCCGATCCTCGGCCTGCTCGTCGAGCAGCCCACCCACGCGTACGAGGTCACCGCCCGCCTGGAAACCCGCTACCCGCACCTCAAGACCCGGCGCAGCAGCGTCGTCACGCTCCTGAAAACCCTGGCCGACGGCGGTTTGCTCCATCCCGACACGCCGGAGAGCGTCGGCAACCGCCCCGCGCGGACCACGTACCGGCCCACCGATGCCGGGATCTCGCTGTTCCGTTCACGTGTCCACGAGACGCTGACCGAGGCCCTGCCCGCGTCGGCCGACTTCCTGACCGGCGTCGCGTACCTCGGCATCCTGCCTGTCACCGAGGCGATCGCGGTGCTGCGGACCCGGGCCGAGCGCCTGCGGCGCGAGACCCCGGTGATCCCACCCGGCCTGCCCGAGATCCAGATGATCGAGGTCCACTACTGGCTGCGGGTGCTGGCCACCGAGATCGCCTGGCTGACCGAGACCGCCGACCGGTTGGCCGGCGGCGACCTGGAGGTACTCGCATGAAGTTCGGCATCTACGTCGGCAGCCGCGCCGGAGCGACCTGCGCCGGTCCCGCCGACCCGGTCCACATCGGCCCGCTCGTCGACGACCTGGCCGGCGGCCAACCCTTCGTGATCCGCGAATATGTCCGCTGGTGCGGCGGCAACACCGCCTTGGAGCAAGAGATAGGAGCCGCCGGCGACCTCGATCACCTGACCATGCCCGACGACTGGTACATCTCCGGGGGGCGTGAGCTCGACCTCGTGCTGAGCTACCTCCCTCCGGTGGCCGACCTCGACGGCTGGCTCCGCTTCATCGACCGAGCCCTCGACCGGTACGGCCACCTGGTGAAATATCTGCAGGTCACACTCGAGGCGAATTTCCCCATCCCGCACATCGACGGCAGTTCGCCCGGCGTTCTCACCGCGCTCACGCGAGGCCTGCCCTACGCGCGCACACGTGTCCGCGACGGCGTCCAGGTCGGCTTCTCGCTGGCCGAGCCCGCCGAGTGGCTCGGCGGCGACGACCCGTTCTGGCGGGACCTCATCTCCCTGCCGTACGCCGACTTCGCCGCGCATGTGGACTATGCGGGGCTCGGCCTCTACCCCGACGGCTTCTCACCCCATCCCGACGTCCACGCCGCCACTCTGCACGCCGTGAAACACCTTCGCGATCGACTCGCCGAGGCCCACTTCCCACCGGACCTCCCGTTCCACATCGCCGAGGCCGGCAGCCCCAGCGGCGCCCACCGCACGCCGGCCGGCCAGGTCTCGTCGCTGACCGCGCTGATCGACGCGTCCGCCACTGCCGGGGCAGCGCAGTTCGAGCTCTTCGCCCTCTCCGACGCGGACTCGGCCGCCGGCTCCGCCCTCGGCACGTTCGGCCTCTGCGCCGGCGACTACGCCCGCAAACCGGCCTACGAGACCTATCGATCTCTCATCGCGGCCCAAGGTCGCGCGTGACCGCGGCAGCACCGGCCGGCCACCGTCGATCGGTCAGCGCCACGGCCCGGTGATCACGCACGTGACGCCCGGGTACTGCACGTTGAGGAACAGGTGGCGGCCGTCGGCGGTGAACGAGGCGCCGGCGAGTTCGCTGGCGCCGGTCGGCCCGGGCTCGGGGAAGTCCTCCGGGTTCCAGTAGTGCAGGTCCAGCGGCTCGGAGGTCGGACGGCGGCGTGGTCGGACGACGGGGCGGTGGGGCAGCCGCGCGGTGGGGCGGTGGGGCGGTGGGGCGGCAGCGGGGTTGGGGCGCGGAAGTCGCTGACACGGGCCGGGTGCCGGTGGGGTGCGCGTGTCAGTGCGGTGTGCGCGCCGTGTGAGCGGTGGGGGTCAACCTGGGCGCATGAACACACCAGTCACGATTATCGGGGGCGGGCTCGGCGGGCTCACGCTGGCCCGGGTGCTGCACGTCAACGGCATTGCGGCCACGGTCTACGAGGCGGAGGCGTCGCCGGAGGCTCGGGCGCAGGGCGGGATGCTCGACATTCACGAGGGCAACGGGCAGCCGGCGCTGGCGGCGGCCGGGCTGACCGCGGAGTTCCGGGCGGCGGTTCTGGAAGGGCGCGAGGCTTACCGCGGGCTCGCCCCGGACGGGTCGCTGCTGTTCGACAAGGCCGACGACGGGAACGGTGGGCGGCCTGAGGTGCCGCGGGGGGAGCTGCGGCGGATCCTGCTCGATTCGCTGCCGGCGGGGACCGTTCGGTGGGGGCACAAGGTCGAGGCGGTACGGGGGCTCGGCGGTGGACGCCATGAGGTGATTTTCGAGGGTGGGCGGACCGTGGTCACGCGGCTGCTGGTGGGGGCGGATGGGGCCTGGTCGCGGGTGCGGCCACTGCTGACGGAGGCTGTGCCGGCCTACGCCGGGACCTCGTTCGTGGAGACCTTTCTGTACGACGTGGCGCGGCGTCACCCGGCGGTCGACCGGGTGGCCGGGCCGGGGACGACGATCGCGGCCGACTTCGCCGGGAAGCAGATCAACGTGCATCGGGAGGCCGGTGGGACGTTGCACGCGTACATCGAGTTGCACGAGCCGCTGGACTGGTTCGCCGACCTGGACGCCGCGCGGGTGGCCCGGGAGTTCGACGGGTGGGCGCCCGAGCTGGTCGCGTTCATCACCGACAGCGACACCGCGCCGGTGCACCGGCCGCACTTCGGGCTGCCGGCCGGGCTGCGCTGGGACCGCACGCCCGGCGTGACGCTGCTCGGCGATGCCGCGCATCTGGCCCCGCCGGACGGGGAGGGCGCCAACCTGGCCATGCAGGACGCGGCCGAGCTGGGCACGGCCATCGCGGCCCATCCGGACGACTTGGAGGCGGCTCTCGCGGAGTACGAGGAGGCGCTGTTCCCGCGCAGCGAGGCCCACGCGGTGGCCGCCGCCTATCAGCCCACGGCCGAGGACATGCTCGCGTTCTTCGGCAGCTGAGCGGCCAGGCGGGCGGCGTCCTGGCTGGGTGGAGCGCCGAACTGGCGGCGGTACTCGCGGCTGAACTGGGACAGGCTGTCGTAGCCGACGGTGCGGCTGACGCCGGTGATGTCGGCCGGGGCGGCGGCCAGCAGCAGGCGGGCCTGTTGCAGGCGGATCTGCTTCTGGAACTGGATGGGGCTGGTCGCGGTGACGGCCTGGAAGTTGCGGTAGAAGGCGGACGGGCTCATCCCGGCCAGCCGGGCCAGCTCCTCCACCTGGAACGCGCGCGTGTAGTGGTCGCGGATCCACTGGACGGCGCGGGCGATGTGGGTGAGGCTGCTGTCGGCCAGCCCGAGTTGGCGTACGGCCGCACCCTGCTCCCCGCTGAGCAGCCGCCAGAGGATCTCCTTCTTGATCAGCGGGGCCAGCATGGCCATGTCGCGGGGGCGCTCGATCAGGCGCAGCAGCCGGACCACCGCGTCCAGCAGCTCGTCGGGGGCGTCGCTGACGACCAGGCCGGAGGGGGTGCCGCCGGGGGACGGGGGCAGGTCGCCGGGCGGGGCGTGCAGCAGGACCTCGGCGATGGCGGCCGGGTGCAGCAGCAGGCCGAAGCCGAGGGCGGGCTCGTCGGGGCTGGCCCGGGTGAACTGGCCGGTCACCGGCAGGTCGACCGAGGCGATCAGGTACTGCCCGGCGCCGTACTCGTAGACGCGGTCGCCCAGGGCGAGCCGCTTCGAGCCCTGGGCGATCACCGCGAGCACCGCGCCGGACATGGCCGGCGCCGGCGGGCCGGTGCGGTCGACCTTCGAGATCAGCACGCCCTCGATCGGGGTGAGCTGATCGGGCCGGGCGTGGCGGGACAGCAGTGCTCTCAGCGCGTCGAGCTTCATCGCACAATCCTCCCTATCGTGGTGGGATCAGGCAAGAGTGCGGTGGCTTTGCCCAACCCGAACGACCGGTGGGCGCGGTTCGATGAGAGCATGATGCACGGATTTCACGCCACGATGACCGCCCGGCCCGGCCGGGGCGACGAGCTCGTCGCGCTGCTGCTCGGCGCGCCCTCGCTGCCGCACCCGGACTGCGCGGTGTTCCTGGTCGGCCGCTCGGCCGCCGACCCCGACGTCGTCCACGTCACCGAGGGCTGGACCAGCCGCGAGGCGCACGCCGCGTTCTTCGCCTCCGAGACGGCGCAGACCCTCGTCGCCCGCCTGCAGCCGTTGCTGGCCGGCGACTCGACCTACACCGACGAGGTCCCGGTCGGCGGCAAGGCGGTCTTCTCATGATCGACAACGACCTGGCCGTACGCCTGTCCGCCCTGCCGCCCATGCCCCCGCTCGACGCCGCGACCCTCACCCAGATCCGGCCGTACGCCGCCCCGCCCCCGCCGCCCAACGTCAACCGCCAGGAAGTCACCATCCCCGGGTCGATCCCTCTGGCGATCCTGCGCCCATCCGCACCCGTGCCATCCGCACCCGTCGCAACGGCGCCCGCCCCGACCGCGCCCGCGGCGCTCGCCCCAGCCACGCCGACCCCGGCGGCGCCCTGCGTCTACTGGATCCACGGTGGCGGCATGGTCATGGGCAACCGCTATTCGCAGATCGACATCCCGCTGGAGTGGCTGACCGAGTTCGGCGCGGTCGTGGTCTCGGTCGACTACCGGCTGGCCCCCGAGGCGCACGGTTCGGAGCCGGTCGACGACTGCTACCGAGGCCTGACCTGGGTCGCCGAGCATGCCGACGAGCTCGGCATCGACCCCGCCCGCCTGGTCGTGGCGGGCGCGAGCGCCGGCGGTGGCCTCGCCGCCGGCGTCACCCTGATGGCCCGGGACCGCGGCGGCCCGGCCATCGCGGCTCAGGTGCTGATCGGCCCCATGCTCGACCACCGCACCCGGAGCGACGAGACGTTCGAGGTGTGGACGCCGGAGATGAACGCGTTCGCCTGGCGCAGCCTGCTCGGTGACAGCGAGCCCACGCCGTACGTCTCCCCGGCGCGGGCCGCCGACCTGTCCGGGCTGCCGCCCACCTACGTCGACGCCGGGTCGGCCGAGCTCTTCCGCGACGAGGCGGCCGAGTAAGCCCGGCGCGCCGGGCACGCCGAACTGCACGTCTGGGCCGGCGGCGTCCACGGTTTCGACGCCCTGTTCCCGGATGCGCCTCTCTCGGTGGCCGCGCGCCGAACCCGTACCGCCTGGCTGGAGGGGTTTATCGGGTGAAACGCTCCCGGCGGACCGTCGGGCGCTTGCCGCGGATGGTGGCCCGGGACAGCGCCTTGATGACCCGGTCGGCCGCCTGCTCGGGGACCTCGACCAGCGAGAACCGGTCGGTGATCTGGATGGCGCCGATGTCGCGGGCGGGCAGGTTGGACTCGCCGGCGATGGCGCCGACCAGGTCCTGCGGGCGCAGGCCGGACTTGCGGCCGATGCCGACGAACAGGCGGGTCACGCCGGAGTCGGTGGGGCGCTGGCGGGTCTGCGGATCGCGGTCTCGGCGCGGGGCCGACGACTCCGGGATCTCCTGCTCGTCCACGTCGCCGCCGGCGGCCTCGTGCAGGAGTTTCACCGCGGCCAGGGCGACCTGCTCGAGGTCGTGCTCCTCGGTCAGCGAGTCGATCACCACCCGGAAGCGTTCCAGGTCGTCGCCCTCCAGGGCGCCCTGAAGGGCGACCTTGGTCAGTTCGAGCCGCCGGGCCCGCAGATCGGTCACCGTGGGCAGCTTCTCGAGCGGGATCCGGCGGCCGGTCAGCCGCTCGATCGCCTTGAGCATGCGCTGCTCGCGGGGCTCGGCCAGGCTGATCGCGACACCCTCGCGACCGGCCCGGCCAACGCGGCCGATGCGGTGGACGTACGCCTCGGGGGCCGCCGGCACGTTGAAGTTGATCACGTGGGTGAGCTGCTCGACGTCGAGCCCGCGGGCGGCCACGTCGGTCGCCACCAGCAGCTCGGTGCTGCCGCCGCGGAGCCGGGCCATGACCCGGTCGCGCTGGTCCTGGCTCATGCCGCCGTGCAGCGCCTCGGCCCGGTAGCCGCGCCCGTTGAGCGTCTCCGTGACCTGGTCGACCTCCTCCCGCGTACGGCAGAAGACGATCGCCGCGGTCGGCGCCTCGACGTCCAGGATCCGGCCCAGGGCCGCGGTCTTGTAGGGCCGGGCCACGATGTACGCGCTCTGGCGGACCAACGGCAGCTCACCCGGCGAGGCGTCCTCCCGGCCCATCCGGATCCGGACCGGCTCGCGCAGGTGGCGCCGGGCGATGGCGTCGATCCGGGGCGGCATCGTGGCCGAGAAGAGCACGGTCTGGCGCTCGGCCGGGGTCTCGGCCAGGATCGCCTCGATGTCCTCGGCGAAGCCCATGTCGAGCATCTCGTCGGCCTCGTCCAGCACGACGGTGCGGACGTCACCGAGGTGCAGCGTGCCCCGGTTGATGTGGTCGAGGACCCGGCCCGGGGTGCCGACCACGACGTCCACGCCGCGGGCCAGGGCCTGCAACTGGCGCCCGATCGGCTGCCCGCCGTAGACCGGCAGCACGCGCACGCCCAGCTCACGCCCGTAACGGTGGACGGCCTGGGAGACCTGCTCGGCCAGCTCCCGGGTCGGCACGAGGGCCAGCGCCTGCGGCCCCTCGGCCCCGTCCCGGGTCAGCGACTGCAGCAGCGGCAGCGCGAACGCGGCGGTCTTACCCGTGCCGGTGGCCGCCTGGCCGACCAGGTCCTCACCGGCCAGCAGGGGCGGGATGGCCCCGCGCTGGATCGGCGTGGGTTCCTCATAACCGAGCCCGGCCAGCGCGCGCAGCAGCTCCGATCGAAGCCCCAACCCCGCGAAGCCTGCCTCGGACTCGAACAGGTCTTCGTCCATGGCAGCCAGGATACGAGCCCTTAATAATCGGCCAGCGGGTCGGGTCGCCCGGCCACCCGGGCCACGGCGACCTGCCCGTCCGGGATGTCACCGATCCGGGCCCAGATGACGTCCGATCGGGTGTAGTACGTGGCGGTGGAGAGCGGCAGGACGACGATGCCCCGGCCGGCCGCCACGTTCTCCAGCTTCTCCTCCACGGCGAGCGCCGGGACCGGGGTGGCCTCGCCGCGCCACTCGGGCACCGCTGACGGGTCCTGGAGCAGGCGCTCGCCGTGCAGATCGGCCATGGCCACCGACTCCTTGCCGGCCAGGCGATGACCGGCCGGGAGGACCACGACGCGCGGCTCACTGTGCAGAAGGCGTACGGCCAGGCCCTGCTCGTCGATCGGAAGACGCACGAAGCTGACGTCGGCGCGGCCGTCGCGCAGCACCTCGGCCTGGTCGTGCCAGCTGGTCCGCAGCACCTCGACCTCGAGCTGCCGCTCCCGCAGCCGCCGGACAGCGTCGGTGACGATCAGCCCCGGCATGAAGGCGACCACGAACTTGCGGGCCACCCGCCGCTGCATCGCCTGGGCCGCGGCCAGCAGCGGCACCGCGTCCTCGAGCAGCCGGCGCCCGGCGTCGGTCAGCTCGGTCGAGCGCCGGTCCCGCCGGAACAGCTGGGCGTGCAGCTCGTCCTCCAGAGCCCGGATCTGCCGCGACAGCACGGGCTGGGCGATGTGCAGCTCAGCGGCGGCCCGCCCGTAGTGAAGCTGCCGGGCGACGGCCACGAAGTAGCGCAGTTTCCGCAGGTCGACGTCGATGCCTCCAGGGTATTACAGCCGACGGAACAGGTCTTGGACGCGACCGCCGGCCGGGGCGCAGCGTGGAGGCATGAACATTGCGAAACAGCGGGTGGTCATCCTCGGCGGCACCTCCGGCATCGGCTACGCGACGGCCGAGGCGGCCACGGAACGCGGCGCCGAGGTGGTCATCGTCTCCCGCCACCCCTCCGACGCCGCCGCCCGCCTGGGCGTCACCGGCCTGGCCGCCGACCTGGCCCACCCGCCGGCCGGCCTCTTCGACGAGATCGGCCCCTTCGACCACCTGGTCTACACGGCGGGGGAGCAGCTCGCCCTGGCCCCGATCGCCTCCGTCGACGCCCGCGCCTTCTTCGGCCTGCGCTACTTCGGCGCGATCGCCGCCATCCAGGGCGCCCTGCCGCACCTCACCCCCGGCGGCTCGATCACCCTGACCAGCGGCACCGCGGCCGACCGCCCCGGCCCCGGCTGGTCCATCCCCGCCAGCATCTGCGGCGCCATCGAGGCCCTGACGCGAGCCCTCGCGGTCGAGCTGGCCCCGGTCCGCGTCAACGCGGTCAAGCCCGGCGTGACCCGCTCGCCGATGTGGGGTCCCGCCGAGATCACATCCCAGCTGTACGCGGACACAGCCGCCACCGTGCCGTTGGGCCGAGTCGGCGAGGTCACGGACGTAGCCGACGCCTACCTCTACTTGATGTCCCAGCCCTTCACCACCGGCACCATCCTCCCCGTCGACGGCGGGGCACTACTCGCATGAACAACTTCGGTTCGCCGATGTCCATGGCCGATGAGCCTGCCGCAAGATGGCCCACTGCTCTACGAGGAGCCGCTCCACGAAGGGTTGCGGAGAGCGGCGGCGCCACCGAGTCCGATGACTACGGCGATCGGAATGAGCCACGGCAGTACGGATGGGCCGCGCGGAAGTGACCCTCTCGGGAAGGCCGTATTAGTCGCTGCGGCCGCTTTCGCGGAAACCATCGCCGTGATTGTCGCTGAAGCATGCGAAGGCGGCGCGCTCGATACCGCCCTCGCCTACTTCGCACTGACGGTTGTCCTTGCTATCGCGGCGGTCGCCTTCGCCGCAGCGATCATCATCCAGAACCGCTGAGGAAACTAAGCCTCGGGGTGAAGGCGGCCGGCTTGGCTTGTTTGAGCGGACCAAGTGAGCGCGGGGGTGCCTCGAGGCCGAAGGTGATGTGGTGCCGGGGGCCAGGGTTTGTGTCTGGCCGCCCGGAACCAGAACGGGAATGCCTTAGAGAGTGGTGGTCAGGCCGCCGTCGATGGAGAAGTCGGCGCCGGTGACGTTTTCGGCCCGGTCACCGGCCAGCAGGAGGACCAGGGCCGCGACCTCGTCGGGGCGGGTGAAGCGGTTGGTCACCGAGCCGGCGGCGGCCTGGGCGGCCACCTCCTCCGGGGAGGGGCCGCCGGCGGCGCTGACCGTGGCGGCCACGCCGTCGGCGCCGAGCCAGAGGGCGGTGCTGACCGGGCCGGGGCTGATCGTGTTGACGCGGATGCCGCGGGGTCCGACTTCCTTGGACAGGGACTTGCTGAAGTTCCACAGGGCGGCCTTGGCCGCGCTGTAGTCGATGACCAGCGGGTCGGGGAGGTGGGCGTTGACCGAGCCGATCGTGATGATGCTGCCGGCGCCGCGGTCGAGCATCGAGGGCAGGGCGGCGCGGGTGATGCGTACGGCCGAAAGGAGGTTGATGGTCAGGGCCGTGAGCCAGTCGTCGTCGGTGACCGACAGGAAGCCGCCGGTGCGGGGGCGGACCCCGCCGACGTTGTTGACCAGGATGTCGACGCCGCCGAACTCGGTCACGGCGGCCTCGATGAGCGCCGCCGGGCCCTCGGGGGTGGACAGGTCGGCCTTCACGGGGCGGACGGTGGCCGTGGCGGCCAGCGCGGTCAGCTCGGGGGTGGTGTCGCGGGAGCCGGTGACGACGTTGGCGCCCTCGCCGGCCAGGGCCTGGGCCACGGCCAGGCCGATGCCCTTGCTGGCGCCGGTGACGACCGCGGTCTTGCCGTAGAGGTGGAGGTTCACAGGCCCTGCCGCTTCAGCCAGCCCAGCGACGCCTCGGCCACCTCTTGCCAGCCGTGGTCGATGGTCAGCGAGTGGGCCCGGTCGGGGAACTCGAGGATGTCGGTGACCGCGTCGGAGTGCCGGTACTGCTTGAGGGTGGCCTTGGTGACCGCCTCGGGCACGGTGTGGTCCTTGCCGCCCATGATGAGCAGCAGCGGGCCGCGCATCTCGTTGGCGGTGTCCACCTTGGCCGGTGAGTGCGGGTCGAAGTTGGCCGCGGCCGCCTCGAAGAGGGGCTTGCCGGGGGCCGGGATCGTCCATTTGTCGTACAGCTCCTGGGACTCTTCCTCGCTCACGGCGTTGCCGAAGGCGAAGCGGAACTGTTCGGGGGTCAGCGAGACCGCCTTGTGCTTGTTGGCCGGGTTACGGAAGACCGGCAGGGTGGCCCGCAGCGCGGAGAGCGGCAGCGGGAGCACGCCCTTGATCTGGGCGGCGTCGATCGCCACGGCCGCGGCGGCCAGGTCCTGCCCGAGCAGCTTCTGCGCGATCATGCCGCCGAAGGAGTGGCCGACCAGGATCGGCTTGACCGGCAGGGCCGAGATGAGCGCCGCGTAGTGCGCGACGACGTCGTCGATGCCGTGATCGGCGATGCTCTCCGGGTTGGCCCGGGCCTCGGCCACGGTGTCCGGGTCGCCCGGCCAGCCCGGGGCCGACGTCTGATAGCCGGCGGCGCGGAACGCCTCCTCCCAGTCGGACCAGGAGGACGCGTGCAGCCAGAGGCCGTGGATGAAGATGACGGGTGTCGGTTCAGTCATGCGCCTACCGCACCACGGTCGGCGCCTAGCTCGCCCCGGGGAAAGACCCCAGTCTCCCGGCGATCTGCCGCCGGGAGGTGAGACCGAGCTTCCGGAAGATCTTGTTCAGGTGGTACTCGACGGTGGAGGCGGTGATGAACAGCCGGGTGGCGATCTCGGTGTTGGTCGCGCCGCCGGCGGCCAGGGTGGCCACCTGAAGCTCCTGCGGGGTCAGGGTGGCCGGGGCCGGGTCGTCGCGCTTGCGGGCCGACTCGCCGGTGGCCCGCAGCTCGACCCGGGCCCGCTCGGCGAAGGCGGCGGCCCCGAAACCCAGGAACAGGTCGTACGCGGTACGCAGCTGGTCGCGGGCGTCGGTGCGCCGGCCCCGGCGGCGCAGCCACTCGCCGTGCACCAGGTGGGTGCGGGCCAGCTCGGTCCGCACAGCCGTACGGCCGAGCAGGTCGGCCGCCTCGGCGTAGTGCGACTCGGCGCCGTCGCCGGCCAGCAGCGCACGACCGCGGGCGAGCAACCCGAGGGCCCACGGCGTGCCGCTGGCCGGGGCCCGCTCGGAGAGCCGCTCGAAGGCGAACTCGGCCGCCGCCCGGTCGCCGGCGCGCACCCCGGCCTCGATGACGTCGGTCAGCACCCGGTTGCCGATGCCGATGGTGTCCTCGTCGAGCAACGGCCGGGCCGCGGCCAGCGCCTCCGGGTAGCGGCCGAGGCCCAGTTCCAGGATGACCGTGGCGTACGACGCGTGGTTGCCCAGCACCCCGTACCGCAGCTCGGTGGCCCAGACCCGCTCGGTGAACTCGGCCGCCGCCCGGCTCTCGGCCTCGCGGCCCTGCCAGGCCAGCAGCTCCAGGCGGTGCTCGACGCCGTTGCCGGGCAGGCCGATGGCCGCCGCGACCTGGTCCGCCTCGTCGTGCACGGCCTCGGCCGCGGCGAACCGGCCGGTGATGGTCCGCCAGGCCGCCACCACGTCCAACGTGGACTTCAAGGCGTGCAGCGCGCCCTGGCCGCGGGCGAAGGCGTCCATCCGGTCCAGGACGGCGCCGAACCCCTCGTCGTCCCACACCTCGAGCGCGGCCCACGAGCCGACCGAGGTCAGCGGCTCGCTGCTGGCGCCGAGGTCGCCGGTGCGCATCGCCGCCACTGCGTCCCGCAGCAGCGGCACGGCCCGGTCGAAGTCGCCCACGGTGCGCATGGCGAAAGCGTCGAGCAGGAAGCCGGCCAGGGTCGGCGGTCCCGGCGTCTTGAGCGCGACGTCGGCGATGTCGGCCAGGGTGACCCCGGCCGTGTGCCGGCCCGAGATGAGGCCGGCGATCATCGCCTCCCACAGCATCTCCCGGACCGTGCCGTCGTCCAGCGGGCTGAACCGCTGCACCGCGTCGAGCAGGAGGGCCGGCGCCTTGGCGGCCACGCCGGAGGAGTACCACTCGATCGTGGCCCGCGCCCGCTGCCCGGCCGCCTTCAGCGCCGGGGAGTCCAGACCCGGGGTCGCCTGGTCGAGCCGCCGGGCGGCCGTGGCGATGTCCCCGACGAGCATGTACGGCCGGGTCGCGGCCAGGAACCGCCGGGCCCGCAGCGGCCCGTCCGAGGTCAGCTCGGCCGCCCGGGACAGGAACGCGCCCTGGGTGGCGTAGCCGCCGCGGGTGCGGGCCCGCTCGGCCGCCTGCTCCAGCTGCCCGGCCACCCCGTCGTCCAGCCCGACCACGGACTCGGCGAGGTGCCAGGCCCGGCGGCCCGGGTCGTGCTCGATGGTCTCGCCCAGCGCGAGATGGACCGCGCGCCGCTCGGCCGGCGTGGCCGTGGTGTAGGCGGCCGAGCGGATCAGCGGGTGCCGCAGGGCGAGTTCGGGCAGCAGGATGCCCTGCGAGACCGCCTCGTCGGCGGCGGTCGGGGCCAGACCGAGCCGGCTCGCGGCCCGCCACAGCACCGCCGAGTCGCCGGGCGGGGCCGCCGCCACGAGCAGCAGGAACTGCCGGGTGTCGGCGGGCAGCAGCCGCACTTGGCGGGCGAAGTGGGCCTCCAGGCTGTCGCCGATCGGCAGGAACTCCGGCAGCACCGACCCGCCGGCCAGCTGGTCGGGGGAGAGAGCGGCCGTCATCTCGATCAGGGCGAGCGGGTTGCCGCCGCTCTCGGCTGCGATCCGGCCCGCCACGCGCGCATCCAGCCGCCCGGCGGCCGCCGAGGCGATCAGCCCGCGGGCGTCGTCGCCGGCCAGCCCGTCCAGCGGATGGGTGTCGAGGCCGCGCAGCACGGCCCGGGCCCCGGGCTCGTCGCGGGCGGCGATCAGCAGCCCGAGGCCGTCCGCGCCCAGCCGCCGGCCCAGGAAGGCCAGCACGCCCAGCGACTCCCGGTCGAGCCAGTGAGCGTCGTCGACCAGGCAGATCACCGGCAGGTCGGCCGCCGCGTCGGCCAGCAGGGTCAGCGCGGCCAGCCCGACCAGGAACAGGTCCGGCGGCGAGGCCGTGACCAGGCCGAACGCCGTGGCCAGGGCGGACCGCTGCGGATCGGGGAGCCGGTCCATCCGGTCGAGGAACGGCCGCAGCAGCTGGTGCAGGCCGGAGAACCCCAGGTGCGACTCCGACTCAGCGCCGGCCGTCCGCGCGATCCGCAGGTCGCCGGCCGTCGCCGCCGCGTGGTCGAGCAGCCGGGTCTTGCCGATCCCGGCCTCGCCGATCAGCACCAGGGCGGCGCTGCGGCCGTCGCGGACGGTCCCGGTGAACGTCTCCAGGAGCTGACGTTCGGGGAACCGGCCCTGCAACGGAGTCATGAGCCGAAGCCTAAACAGCGGCCCGGCGTGGGCGCGTACGTCACGTTACTGCTGTAGAGCCCCGGCCAGCGCACCCCGCGAGGTGACGCCGAGCTTCGGGTAGATCCGCTGCAGGTGCGTGCTGACGGTCCGGTGGGACAGGTAGAGCCGCTGGCCGATCTCCCGGTTGGTCAGCCCGTCGGCCGCCATCTGCGCGATCTGCAGCTCCTGGGGCGTGAGCAACTCGCGGGCCGGCGCCGGCCGTCCCCGGCTGGCCTCACCGGAGGCGCGCAGGTCCCAGCGGGCCCGGTCACCCCAGGCGACGGTGCCGAGCGCGTCGAACGCCTCCCGCGCGGCCCGCAGATGACCTCGGGCCTCGGCCGGGCGCCGCTGGCGGCGCAACCATTGGCCGTACGCCAGCTGGACGCGCGCCCGGGCGAAGGGCCATCGGGCCAGATCGGCCCGCAGCGCCGCCTGGAACAGCCCCTCGGCGTTGTCGTCGGTGGCCAGCAAGGCGCGCGCGTACCGCAGATTGAGGTGCAACGACGGCGAGGGCGTGCTCCGCCCGGCCACCTCCATCTCGGCCAGCAGCGGCCGCACCGGCTCGGCCCGGCCGCTGCGCACCGCCGCCTCGACCAGGTCACCGATGAGGAAGCAACGACTACCCAGATGGTACGCGGGATCGGCCGGATCGAAGACGCGGCGCAGATGCTCGAACGCGTCCGAATAACGCCCGGTGCCCAGCGCGGACAGCCCGCGGGCCGCCTGGACCCCGGCCAGGGCGGGCCGCAGACCGGCGGGCAGGGCTGCCCGCTCCACTTCGGACGCCAGCCGCTCGGCTTCGTCGTCCTCCCCGACCGTCGCGGCGATCACACACTCGTGCGCCAGCGCCAGCAGCCGGATGTGCGGCTGCCCGGTCTCCCGCGCCAGCCGCACCGCCTCGCGCGCGCTCGGGATGGCCTCGGCCAGATCGGTCAACTGCCAGGCACACCACGACCGTACGCTGGCCGCGCGGGCCAGAAGGGCCAGCCGGCCCTGCGCCCGCAGCCCGGTCACCGCGGCCGTGGCCAGGGCCAGGCCGGTGTCGAAGGCGCCGGTGGCCATCGCGGCGTTCGACAGCAGGCGGGCCGCCGTGGGATCGCCGGCCGACCGGGCCGTCACCTCCGGCAGCCGGTCGAGAACGGCCCGGCCGCGCTCGATGGGGGCGACGAAGGCGAGGATGGCCAGCAGCCGCGGATCCCCGCTGTCCGGGCAGCTCCGCTCGGCCACGGCGACCACCCACCGGCGTACGTCCTCACCCGGCTCGGCGAAGTAGCAGCGGATCGCCGCCGTCCACAGGATCCGCAGGGCCAGGTCGGCGTCCCCGCCGGCCGCGACCCGCTCGGCCAGGTCGGCCAGGCCCCGGGTGTTGGCCGCCACGTCGTGCAGGCCGTCGTCGAACGAATCCCGGATCCAGGTGGCCAGGGTCCGCTGCGCGGACGACAGGTCCAGCGCCTCGGCCTGACCCAGCAGCCGCCGTACGGCGTCCCGCCGCCCCGTCTCGGCGGCGAGGTCGGCCGCCCGCAGCAGCCGGTCGGCCCGCCGGGCGAGGTCCACACTCAACTGGGCGGCCCGCTCGAACGCGGCGACCGCCGTCTCGACCGCGCCCCGGCGCAACGCCCGCACCCCGGCCGCACCCAGATCGGCCGCGACATCGTCATCCGGCCCGATCACCGAGGCGCCCCGATGCCAGGCCCGGCGCTCGATGTCGGCCCGCAGGACTTCGGCCAGCGCCGCATGGGCCCGATGCCGCCGCCCGGGCGGGGCCTGCTGCAGAATCGCCGACCGCACCAGCGGATGCCGGAACTCCAGCCGCCCCCCGGCCACCGCGATCAGCCCACCGGCCACCGCCGGCGCGACATCGTCCACCGTGACCGGCTCGCCGCCTCGGATGATGGTGGCCGCCGCCAGCACCTCCGACAGCTCGTCCCCGTCATCGACCGCGGCGGCGAGCAGCAGGGCGAGCGTCGCCTCGGGCAGCCCTTGCGTCCGCGCGCCGAACGCCCGCTCGAGCCGCTCCGGCAGCGGCAGCCGCCCCTCGACCGCCCCGACATCGCTCAACGGCTCGGCTTCGATCGCCTCCGCCGCGCCTCGTGCGTGCTCGGTCAGCTGCCGCAGCGAGGCACCGAGCATTCCCGCGCTGTGCGGCGGCAGCTGACTTGCGACCGGGTCGTGCGGGCTCAGCGATGGTTGGCTGCCGGCCACGCCAACCGCCTCCTCTGTGAGGTCCGGTGGCAGTCTGTTGTCGGGCTCCCCGAGGAGGTTCAGCAGTCGGCGGCTCTCGGGCGTGCCGGCCAGGCTGAGCGGGAACTCGAGCAGGGCGAGCGGGTTGCCGGCGGCCTCGTCGAGGACGCGGCGGCGGGCCACGGCCGGCAGGGTGGGGAAACGGGCGTCGAGCAGGGCGGCCGAGGCGGGACCGGAGAGCGGGGCCAGGTCGAGCACCGGCATCGCAGCGTCGGCGAGCGGGCTGGAATGACCGGCCCGGATCGCGGCGACGATCCCGATCGGCTCGAAGTCGAGCCGCCGGGCGACGAACGCGAGCACTTCAGCGCTCGGCTGGTCCAACCACTGACCATCCTCGACCACCACGAGGACCGGGGCGGCCTCGGCCACCAGGTTGAGAGTGGCCAGCGCGACCAGGAAGACGTCGGGCACGGCGTCGTCGGCCTGCCCGAGGGCCGAGGCCAGCGCCGCCCGCTGCGGCCGGGCCAGGTGGCCGATACTGTTCCGCAAGGGCCGCAGCAGCTGCTCCAGTCCGGCGAAGGCGACCTGCCCGGCCGGCTCCACCCCGGTGGTACGCAGAACCCGAGCCCCGAACCCGGGGGCGAGCCGCGCGGCCTCGGCCAGCAATGTCGACTTGCCCACTCCGGGATCACCGCGGACGACGAGCACGCCACCCCCGTCCGGCAGCCGCTCAACCAGACGCCGAAGGACTTGCTGCTCCTCCCCGCGCCCGACGATGTCCGGCACGCGCGCCGCGCCGGCCCCCGCCATGCCAACATCATTCCCGCCCGCCCCAGCCCACGGCAACGGCCGTTCAGCCCACCCCGCTTGCCCCAGCGCCCACCCGCCGGCCCTCCGCGCCGGCCCGCCAGCGCGCCGCAGGCCGGCGGTCGCCGGCCAGCGAGCGGCGCCGACGGGGTCCGGTGGGGGGTGAGGCGGTCGTAGGCTGAGGCGGTGATCATGGTCAGGCGGGCGGCGGCGGTGCTGTTGCTGGCTGCGGTGGCGCTGGTGCCTTCGCAGCCTCGCGGGGCCGGCGTGACCGAGCGGGACCCGCTGGCCGACTGTGGGACGCGTACCGCTGATGGCGTCCATGTGACGTGCTCGATCGCCCTTGAGGGTGGCGTGGCCTCGCCGGATGGCGGTGAGCGCTCGGTTGCGGGGGCGCCGGTCCTCCCGTCGTTGCGGGTGCCGCGGGCGGCGCGGCTGGCCACCGGCGGCCGGGAGGGGTGTGTGCGCGGGGCGGCGCGGCCGGTGGTCGGGACCACCCGGCCCACGCTGTCGGTGGTGTTCACGGATCCGGGCACGGGGCCGATCGAGGCGACGTTCGAATACCAGCCGCTCGGGGCGTCCGAGGACGAGTCGATCATGAGCGTGGTGGCGGGGCAGCCGGGGGAGAACATCGTCCTGGAGGCGGGCGACTGGGGGTTCGGGCCAGGGGAGTCCTACCGCTGGCGGGTGCGTGGCACGAACGAGCCGGGCACCGAGGTGGGCTGGTCGCCGTGGTGTGAGTTCGCCGTCAAGGCGGGGCTCACCGACCTGCGTCAGGCGACCGATGTGGACGCCGTTCGGGAGCTCGGCGTCGTGCCCGGGCGACGCTATCCGGTGACGCTGACGGTGCGTCAGTGGCGGCTGGTGCTGGACGCGGTCGCCCCCATGGACGACGTGGCGGTGGACGACGGGACCCTGGGCGGGGAGAGCGGGCAGGCCGAGGAAGGGGCCCGGCTGCGGCGCCTGTCGGCGGCCGTCCAACGGCGGATCGGGGCCGAGCCGGCCACGGTCACGCTGACCGGTGACGACTGGGCCGTCCTGGCCCGGGAGATCGCCGGCATGGCGGGCGTCGCCGGCGAGCTCCACGCCGAGGAGCCGGACGTCTACGAGAGCGACGGATCCCCGTACTGGAGGGTGGTCGACCGGATCTCGGTCCAGCTCGGCGGGCCGGCTCACCCGACTCTGGGCGGCTACCGCTGAGGACGTCACGAATGGAGAAGCGCCCAGTCGTGGCCCTTGGTTAACGTCGCGGCCATGACGTTTTCGACGGAGGAGCGGGCCGCGATGAAGGCGCGCGCGGCCGAGCTCAAGCAGGAGCAGAGCGAGGCGGCCGTGCTAGCCAAGATCGCGGAGATGCCGCAGCCGGATCGGGGTATGGCCGAGCGGCTGCTGAGCATCGTGGCCGAGGCGGCGCCCGACCTGCGGCCGAAGCTGTACTACGGCCAGCCGGGCTGGGCCCGCAACGGCAAGGTGGTCGTCTTCTTCCGTAGCGGGCAGGGGGACAAGGCCCGCTACTCCACGCTGGGCTTCAGCCCGGAGGCGCGGCTCGACGACGGGGGCGGGCTCTGGCCCACGTCGTACGCACTGGAGCACCTGGACGATGCGGGCGCGGCGGTGATCGCTCAGCTAGTGAAGCGGGTTTAGGACCGCGTCGTCGAACCAGACCGCGCCGGTGTTGGCGCCGGACTTGAGGTGGACCTGGAGGCTGGCCGCGCCGGCCGGGGCGGTGCCGGTCACGGTCAGCTTGGTCCAGCCCGTAGTGCCCAAGGGGAGCGAAGCCGAGTTGGCGCCGCCGAGCCACTTGTCGGTGGCGTCGAACCAGCTCAGGGCGATCTGGTTGGCCCCGGTGGCGGCGGTGCCGCGGGCCCACACCTCGGCCTTCCACTTCTGGCCGGGGCCTACCGGGGCGATCGGGGCGACCCGCTGGGACGGCGAGCCGGCGGCGGTCTTGCCGGTACGGGTGAAGCGGATCGACGACTTGCCGGTGTGGGCCACCGTCGACGTCCGTACGGCCTGACCCAGCTCGGGCAGGTAGGGGCGCCACGGCGACTGCCCGGCGGCCGCCTCGAAGCTCGAGTCGACGATGCTTGCGGGCAGCGCCGTGCCCTTCCACGCGGAACGGACGACGGCCGCGGCCGGCTTGGCGGTGCCGTTGAGCCGGTAGAGGCCGTAGCTGTACTGGATCGGGGCCTGGGCGGTGGCCGAGCGCGGGATGGCGCCGGCCGCGAAGTCGTTGAGCGTCCACGGCGAGACCGACCGGACGCCGGCCGCGGAAGCCGCCCGGAAGACCCGGGCCAGGAACGCGGCCTGCTCGCCCTCGGTGTTGGACCGGGTGTTCAGGCCGGCCTCGCCGATCACGATCGGGGCCGGGCTGACCGCCGCCTGGGCCGTGCGGATGATCGACAGGGCACGCTCGGAGTTGCCGTAGAAGTGGAAGTCGTAGTAGTCGAGCGGGGTCGCGGCCAGCTGCTTCTTGATCTTCGCGAGGCCGGGGGCGCCGGTCGGGCCGTCGACCGAGAGGGTCAGCGGCATCGTCGGCACGGCGGCGCGTACGGCCGGGATCAGCCTCTTCGCCCAGGCGATGACCGCGGCGTTGTCGGGGTTGATCTCGTTCTTGAGCTCGACCGCGATCACCCGCTTGTCGTTGGCGTAGGGCTTGAGCAGCGCGGTCGCCCAGGCGGCGCTGCCCTTGGCGTCGGCGTAGGCGTCCCACCAGTCGAAGAGCGTGAGCCGCACGGTCATCCCGTGCTTGGCGGCCAGGCTGACGAAGGTGGCCAGCCGGGCCGCGTAGGCCGCCTTCGGCGTGGGGTAGCCGAAGACCTGCGGGAAGACGATGACCCGGACGTTGGTGGCGCCGAGGGCGGCGCCCCGGGCCAGATCGGCGTCGATCCTGGCCGGGTTCCAGTTCGTCCACATGGCCGTCCAGCCGTTCGCCGCCGGGTAGTAGTTCAGCGACTTCGCCGCCTTGACCGTGGCGAGCCGGGTGGCCCGGGTCGGCGCGGCAGCCGCCTTGGTGGAAGCGGCGGCGGGTACGGCCGGCGCGGCCAATCCGAGAAGCAGCGAACAGGTGACTACGGCCGCGCGGCGGAGGCTCACGGTGGTGGGTCCTTCACAGGGTCGTCAAGTGGGGGCGACCCTCCCTTTCGGCGGCGCGGGGCCCGGGTATCGCAGTCGGCTGAGAGCGATCCCGGTTCCCGTCGGTAGCAGGCCGGTTGTCTAGGCCCGGGCGCGCAGGCGCGCGTGCATGCCGTCGTACGCGGTGGCGCCGCGCAGGTACTGCTTGGGCAGTTTGGCCAGCATCGTGTAGTTCGGGTCGCAGACGTTGCCCACCGGGGCCTGGCCGGCCTGGCTGACCAGCTGATACGCGTCGAGCAGGTCCAGCCCGGTCAGACCGGCGGTCCAGGTCACCAGGTCGTGCTGGCTCATGCGGTACGCGTCCTCGAGCGGCCGGGCCGACCCGGCCGACATGAGCGCGTCGTCGGTCTCGAACCGCGGCGTCGGGGTCTCCACCCCCTTGATGAGGTCGAGGATCACCACCGTGTTCATGGCCGCTTCCACCCCCGTACCGCACACCTCGCCGTCACCCTGACGGCAGTGACCGTCTCCCAGGGCGAAGAGCGCGCCCGGCACGTTGACCCCGAAGTAGGCCGTGACCCCGGCCCGCAGCTCCGGCGTGTCCAGGTTCCCGCCGTGGGTGTCGGGCACGATGGTCATCCGGCTCTCGAACGCGGCCGGGGCCACCCCGGCCGTGCCGTGCATGGGGTCGAGCGGCATCGGGACGCTGTAGTCGCCCCGGCGTGCGTGATAGGTGACTGTGCCGGCCGCCACGTCGACGTCGTAGCGCCAGACCACCTCGTCCAGCGGCGGGTGCAGCATGGCCGTGGTGTGGGTGCCGGTCAGCGCCCCGAAGTGCGGGAACGTCGAGGAGACGGCCCAGTCGCGGGCCGGCGTGATCGACGCGAAGTGCACGGCCAGGGTGTCGCCGGGCTCGGCCCCCTCGACGAAGAGGGGTCCGGTGACCGGGTTGAGGTACGGGAACTCGCACACCACCGAGGGCAGGTCGTCCACGCTCCGCACGCGCCCGCCGAAGCAGTCCTCGGTGTAGAGCTCGACGGTGGTGCCGGGCGCGACACTGAGCACCGGCTCCCGGCCGCCGAAGGTGTAGGACAGCTCTTCCGGCTTGGGGTGATAGCTGACGGTCATGAATGATCTCCCGAAGACATCCCGGCCAGCGAGGGCCGCCGCCCGGACACGTAGAAGACGATAAGCACGATCACCCCGAGGCCGAGCCAGGCGAAGCCGAGCGTCTGGGCCGCGATGTCGGCGTTGATCACCACGTAGAGCAGGATCACGAAGCCGATCACCGGCACGGCCAGGTGCCGCCACCAGTCGCGGCTGCCGTTACGCACCACGTAGTGCACGACCACGGCCACGTGCAGGGCCAGGAACGCGGTCATCGCGCCGAAGTTGACCAGCGTCGAGAGCAGCGAGATGCCGTCGTCCCGGCTCGCCATGTAGAGACCCAGGGCCAGCGACACCGCGGCCACGAGCAGGGTGGCGTTGGCCGGCACCCGGTGCCGCTCGTTGATCTTGCTCAGGAAACGCGGCATCTGGCGGTCGCGCGCCATCGCGTACAGCAGGCGGCTGGTCGCGGCCTGGGCGACCAGGGAGTTGGCGAAGCCCCAGGCGATGGCCGTGGCCAGCGCGGTCAGGTCGGCCAGCCAGCCGCCGCCGGCCACCCGGGCCGCGTCGTAGAACGCCGTGCCCTCGGGGTCGCCGTCGGCCAGCAGCCCCGGCGCGTCCGGCACCAGCAGCGCCGCCACCCAGGTCTGCACGATGAACAGCGTCCCCGCCAGCAGGAGCGCCCCGACCATGGCCCGGCCGATCTGGCGGGCCTCCTCGCGGCTCTCCTCGGCCAGCATCGAGATGCCGTCGAAGCCGAGGAACGACAGCACGGCGATCGACACCGCGCCGAAGACCACCGACCAGGAGAACGTGTCCGCGTTGTAGAGCGGGCTCCACGAGAAGCCCGCCCCCTTGCCGTTGGCCAGGGCCACCACGCCGACGACCAGGAAGATCGCCAGAATGACGAGCTCGGCCAGCAGCATGATCCGGTTGACCCGGGCCGTCATCTTGATGCCGAGATAGTTGACCACCGTGTTGAGAACGACGAAGGCGACCAGCCAGAGCCAGACCGGCACGCCCGGCACCAGCGAGTGCATGGCCACGCCGGCCACGAGATAGAGCAGGCCCGGGACCAGTACGTAATCGAGCAGGATCACCCACCCGGCCAGGAACCCGACCGGCGGCGCGATGCCGCGCCCCGCGTAGCTGTAGACCGAGCCGGCCATCGGGAAGGCCTTGACCATCTGGGCGTACGACAGCGCGGTGAACATCATCGCGACCATGCCGACGACGTACGCCAGCGCGACCATCCCGCCCGAGCCGTTGTACACGCTGCCGAAGATGCCGAACGGGGCGATCGGCACCATGAAGATGAGCCCGTAGATCAGCAGGTCGGTGAAGCTCAGCGAGCGGCTCAGTTCCTGCCGGTAACCGAACTGCCCGAGGTCCTCGTGCGCCATGACCGCACGTTAATCGAGATTGATCGATCACGTAAGCGGTCAGGTCTTGCCGGCCGCTGCCGATGGCAACCACGTGCATCTTTTACGCGGGCATGGGGCCGTCGCGGTGCTGGCCGTGGCCGGCTTCCTCGCCGTGCCCGACGGCAGCCTGGCCCAGGTGATCTGGCAGGTCGCGGTCGGCTGGTACGCCGCCACGATGATCGTGGTGGGAGTGCGGCGCCACCGCCCGGGCCTGCCGGTGATGTGGTGGCTGTTCGCCGCCGGCGTGGCCGGCAACGCGAGCGGCATCCTGGTCGAGTACTTGGTCAGCCACGTCGAGGACGACCCGCCGTTCCCGTCGCCGGCCGACGCCGCGTACCTCTCGCTCTATCCGGCCGTGGCGATCGGGCTGCTGCTGCTCATCCGGCGGCGCACCGCCCAGCGGGACTGGTCGAGCCTGGTCGACGCGGCCACCCTGACCACCGGTTTCGGGCTGTTGGCGTGGATCTTCCTGATCAAACCGGTGGCCGCCGACCCGTCGATCGGGTTGCTCGGCCACATCGTCAGCGTCGGCTACCCGGTGGGCGACCTCGCTCTACTGGCCATGACAGCCAGGCTGATGCTGGGCGGCGGCGCCCGGAACATCTCGTTCCGGCTGCTGGGCGCCGCCCTGCTCTGCTTCCTCGGCGGCGACGGCGCCTGGGCCGTCATCAACCAGATGGTCTGGGAGCCCGGCACCCTGGTCCACAAGCTCCTGGCCGACGCGTTCCTGATCGGCTACCTGCTGTTCGCGGCGGCCGCGGTTCATCCCGCCACCCGTGCGCTCCCGGTCGTCGTCGCGCCGCGCTCGGTTCGGCCCAACCGCCGGCTGCTACTGATGCTGACCCTGGTCTCGCTCATCGCGCCGGCCCTGCTGATCGAGCAGGCAGCCCGGCACGAGATCACCGACGCCTTCGCCATAGGGTTCGGCTGCGTCGCGCTGTTCCTGCTGGTGGTGACCCGCATGTCGCAGCTGATCACCCAGCTCGACGTGCAGACCGAGAAGGTACGCGAACTGGCCGTCACCGACGAGCTGACCGGCCTGCCCAACCGGCGCGCCTGGAACACCGAGCTGCCCCGCACCATCGACCGGGTTCGGCGCACCGGCGACCCGCTGGCCGTGGCCATCATCGACATCGACCACTTCAAGCGCTTCAACGACGCGTACGGGCACCTGGCCGGCGACCGGGTCCTGAAGGAGTCGGCCGCGGCCTGGCAGGAACAGCTGCGCACGGCCGACCACCTGGCCCGCTTCGGTGGCGAGGAGTTCGTCGTCATGCTGCCCGACGCCACCGCCGAGCAGGCCCACGAGATCGTCGATCGCATGCGCCGGGCCACCCCGCTCGGGCAGACCTTCTCGGCCGGCGTCGCCGTCTGGGACGGCGCCGAGACCGCCGAATGTCTCACCGCCCGCGCCGACGCCGCCCTCTACGAGGCCAAGAAGGCCGGCCGCAACCGCATCCACCGGGCCGAACCACCGGCCGGGGTCAGCCCGCCGGGACGCTGACGGCCATGACGGCGGTGTCGTCCTCGAGGCCGGGCCCGAAGCCGTCGAGCAGCCCGACGACGGCGTCGACGACCGCGGAGGCGCCGGCCGGAGCGAGCGCCGCCGCGAACCGGGTCACCGCCTCCACCCCGAAACGCTCGTCGCCGCCGGTGCGGGCCTCGGAGAGACCGTCGGTGTAGAGCACGAGCGTGTCGCCCGGCCCGAGGGCCAGCCTGGTGTTGGTGTAGGCCGAGCCGGGGAAGACGCCGACCAGCCGGCCCCGGGTGGCATGACGTTCGACGCTTCCGTCGGCCCGCAGCAGCAGCGGCTCCGGATGCCCGCCGCTGGCGATCACCGCCGTCGCCCCGCCCGTCCCCGGCGTGAGGATGCCGAAGACGACGGTGCAGTAGCGGGCGTCGTCGCGGTACTCCTGGTAGAGCACCTGGTTGAGGTTGCGCAGGACGGCCGCCGGGTCCGGGTCGTAGACCGCGGCCGCCCGCAGCGTGTACCGGGCCAGGGCGGTCACCGCGGCGGCGCCGATGCCCTTGCCGCTGACGTCACCCAGGAAGAAGCCCCACCGGCCGTCGGACAGCGGGAACAGATCGTAGAAGTCGCCGCCGACCTGGTCGGCCGAGGCCATCCGGTAGTGGGCGGCGGTCTCCAGCCCCGGCGGCGTCCGCAGCACGGCCGGCAACAGGCTGCGCTGCAGATCGGACACCAGGTGGCGCAGCCGGTCGCTCTCCCGCTCGGCGGCCCGGCGGGCGGCCAGCAGCTCCCGCTCGTAGGCGCGGCGCTCCCGGCCGTCGAACAGGATCGTGCGGATCAGCCGCGGCGGCCCCGGCAGCGCCAGCGAGCTGACCAGGACGGGGAACGAACTGCCGTCCCGGGTCCGCAGATCGAGGGTGACGCCGCTGACCTCGCCCTGCAGGCCGAGCAGCGGGGACAGGTGGGTCTCGTAGTACAGCCGGGCGCCGATCGTCAGCAGGTCACCGAAGCGCCGGCGGCCGGCCACCTCGTCCCGGCGGTAGCCCAGCCAGCCCAGCAGGGTGTCGTTGACCTCGGTGATCGTGCCGTCGGGGGACGAGGACAGGGTGCCGCAGAGGGCGGTCTCGTCGAGCAATGCGGAAGACCTTGCCTGATCGGGTCGGGGTGATTTGTTGTCGCAGGACAAGAGTATCGCGGGCGCTCGGGCGGGGCCGGGCGGCTCGGGCTGAGTCCGCTTGGGTGGCTCGCGCTCGGCTTGGGCTCAGTCCGCGTGGGGCCGCTCGCGCTCGGCTCGGGCTCATTCCGCGTGGGGTGGCTCGCGCTCGGCTCGGGCTCAGTCCGTGCGGGGCGGCTCCAGCTCGGCGATCAGGCGGGCCAGGTCGCGGCGGCGGGAGGAGGCCGGCCAGACCGCCCATGTACGCCGGACGAGCGGTGAGCCGATCAGCGGGACCCAGTGGATCCCGGCCGGCAGCGGCACGGTCCAGTGCTCCGGCGCGAAGGCGAACGCCCGCCCGGCCGTGACGGCGGCGAACTTGACCTCGGCGATCAGCGACTGGCCCGGGGCCGCGGCCGGGCCGGGGTTCAGGCCGTGGCTGCGGAGCACGGCGACGATCTCGTCGTACCAGTCGGGGCTGTCGGCCCGCGGGAAGCCGACCCATTCCCGACCGGCCAGCGCGTCCAGGCGTACACCCGGGTCTGGGGTCGTGGCCAGCAGGACCCCGAGGCGTTCCTCGACCACGATGAGGGCGTCGAGCTCGGAGTCGGGCGGGCGGCTGCGGACCAGGCCCAGATCGAGCTCGCCGTCGCGCAGCGCGTCCAGCTGCGCGGCCGACGACAGGTGACGCACCACGACCCGGGTCCGCGGATGCTCGGCGGCCAGCGCCGCGACCGCCCGGGGCAGCAGCTCCGGCGGCATCTCGAGCGGCACCCCCACCCGCAGCAGCGAATCCCCGGCGGTGGCGAACCGCCCCACCGCTGCCAGCGCCTGATCGTGCCGCGCCAGCATCGCCCGCGCCTCCGCCGCCAGCACCGAACCGGCCTCGGTCAGCGCCACCCCGGTGCTGCTGCGCACGAGCAACTCCACCCCGACCTGCTGCTCCAGCGCCGCGACGATCTGCGAGACCGCCGGCTGGCTGATCCGCAGCCGCCGCGCCGCCCCGGACACACTGCCCTCGGCGGCCACCGCCGCGAACGCCCTCAGCTCGCGCAACTCCACCGGTCCATCGCACCACACCGCGCGCTTCCCCGGCCGATCCCCACCCCGCTCCAGCGTGGGCACCTCCTGATGGCCGGTGATAAGGAGGCCTTATCGCGGGCGGGATGGCCGGGGCCGGGGTGGCTGGTTGGGCCGGACATGATGACAACAGAACTTTCCGGCCGGGCGGCTCTCGTCACCGGTGGCACCAGCGGCATCGGACGGGCGACCGCGGCGGCGCTGGCCGCGCGAGGCGCGACGGTGGTGCTCTCCGGCCGCGACGCGGCGCGCGGTGAGGCGGCCGTGCGGCAGATCGAGCAGGACGGCGGGACCGCGTACTTCGTGGCGAGCGACCTGCGCGACGAGGCGTCGGCCCGGGCCCTGGCGGTGCGGGCGGCCGAGCTCGCCGGCCCGATCGACATCCTGGTCAACAGCGCCGGCGTCTTCCCGTTCGGCCCGACCGAGAAGACCACCGAGGAGCAGTTCGACGAGGTCTACACCCTGAACGTCAAGGCGCCGTACTTCCTGGTGGCCGAACTCGCCCCGGCCATGGCCGCCCGCGGCCGCGGGGCCGTCGTCAACGTGACCACAATGGTGGCCGAGTTCGGCGCGGCCGGGATGGGCCTCTACGGCTCCAGCAAGGCCGCCCTGGTCCTGCTGACCAAGTCCTGGGCCGCCGAGTACGGCCCGGCGGGCGTCCGCGTCAACGCCGTCTCACCCGGCCCCACCCGCACCGAGGGCACCGCCGCCATGGGCGAGTCTCTGGACCAGCTCGCCACCGCCGGCCCCGCCGGTCGCCCCGGCAGCCCGGAGGAGATCGCCGCCGCCATCGTCTTCCTCGCCACCGACGAGGCCTCCTTTGTGCACGGCGCCATCCTCCCCGCCGATGGAGGCCGCATCGCCGTCTGAGTTCTCGCCCGGCGGCCCAGCCCGCCGGGCCGCAGCACCCCGCCGGGCTGGGCCGCCGGGCCGCGGCACCCCGGCGGCTCAGCGACGGCCGCTCGCCTCGCGGAGGCGGAGTGGGGGTGGCAACTCGCCGAGTCATGGCTCGGAGGGCCGGCCGCTCGCTCCCCGTCCCGCGGCCTGGCTCGGCGGGTGGCGGTGGGGTCAGGTCTGGGCTCGGCGGTGGGTGAGCAGGGCGCCCACCGCGACCAGGGCGGCGGGGAGGCCGAGGCGCCAGCCGGCCAGGATCAGCAGGCTGCGGGGGTCGTTGGCGGTGACCACGTCGTCGGTCACGGCGACCAGGCCGGCCAGCAGGGCCAGGCCGGTGGCGAGCAGGATGCGCTCGTCGATGAAGGTCCAGGCGAGCAGGGCGAGCAGCAGGGCCGACTGGACCCAGGCGGGCAGGGTGTAGTCGACGGCCCAGACCACGGCCAGGGCGATGGGCAGTGGGTTGCGCACGGGCAGGGACGGGCCGGGGATCAGCAGCAGGACGGCGGCCAGGGTGTACGCGGCGATGGCGGTGACGCTGGTCAGGTCGGTGCCGCTGAGGAGCAGGGCGGACAGCGACAGGCCCAGCGCCGGGAGGCGGGCGCCCAGCATGACGGCGGTGGCGGCCAGGCCGGCGCAGATCCAGGTGGCGATCATGAGGTCGTTGAGCAGGACGATGCCGTACCGCAGGTCGAGGACGGGTGCGGTGGCGCCGGCCACCAGCAGTATGAGGGCAGCTGCGCGGGTCGCGTAGAGCCAGCGCAGGCGGGGCGGGTGGCTGCCGCCGGTGCGGGCCCGCAGCGCGCCGAGCAGCAGGGCCGGGGCCTCGTAGGGCCAGGGCCGGGCGTTCTCCTCCAGGACCCCGAGCATCTCGTCGCGGGGCTGGTCGGCGGGGTAGAGGCGGACCAGCACCTCGTACGGGCTCATGCCGGCCTCACCCGCAGCACGACCTGGGCCGCCTCGGCCATGCGGGCCGCCTCGGCCCGCAGCGCCTGGCGGCCGCCGGGAGTGAGGGCGTAATGCCGCCGGGCCCGGCCGTTGACCACCTCGTCGCGCTCGACCTCGATCAGCTCCTCCCGGACGAGCCGGTCGAGCGCCTGGTAGAGCGTCCCGGTGGCCAGCATGACGCGCTGATGCGACAGCTCGGCGACCCGCGTGATGATCGCGTAGCCGTGCCGGGGCTCGTCCTGGAGCGCGGCCAGGATGAAGTACGTCGGCTCCCTCATGCCGCCACCATATGTTGTTGAATTACATATGTAAACGGCTCATGTACCGCTCGATCCGTCCCTCCTCGACCGCTCTGATCCACAGCTCCGCGACCCGCGGATCCGCTTGCCGCCGCACCCCGGCCCGTAACTGCTGTTTGGTCACCCGGAACGTGTCGGGCGCGATCCCGGCCATCGCCCGCGCCCGAGCAACAGCGACATCCGGCAGCCCGGCCGCGCCCTCCGGCCCGATCGCGCCTCCCGGCGGCCCGCCTCCCGTCTTCGGTCGAGCTCGGCGAAGGCCGCCGTGATCTCGTGCAGCAGGTCTAGATCGAGGGCGTTGACCTTGCCTTTGTCCAGGCTGACGACCGCGACACCGTCCCGGTCGTCGACGACGGGGCCCGCGTTCATACGCCCCATCGTCGACGGCTGGGTCAAACGGCGTTGTCCACGGTGGTCGGCCTGGCGACGTCCGGAGCGGTGTCGTGAGAAGGCGCGGGGTGGCTGCGTTCCAGGGCGGCCCCCTCGACATCCACATTGGGCAGGATGCGGTCGAGCCAGCGGGGGATCCACCACGCCGACCGGCCGAGGAGATGCATGAGGGCCGGGATGACCAGCATCCGTACGACGAACGCGTCGGCCAGGACGCCGAAGGCCAGGCCGAAACCGAGGGACCGGATCATCGCCGTGTGGGAGAAGATGAAGCCGCCGAAGACGGAGATCATGATGATGGCGGCGGCGGTCACGACCGTACGGCCGGCATGGACGCCCTGGCGCACGGCGAGGCGGGCCGGTGCCCCGTGGGCGTACGCCTCCCGCATGCCCGATACCAGGAACAGCTGATAGTCCATGGCCAGCCCGAACAGGATGCCGATCAGGATGGTCGGCAGGAAGCTCAGGATCGGCCCCGGGTCGTGCACGCCGAAGACCGAGCCGAGCCAGCCCCACTGGAAGATCGCGGTGATGGCGCCGAACGTGGCGAACAGCGACAGGACGAAGCCGAGGGTCGCGGTCAGCGGCACCAGCAGCGAGCGGAAGACGAAGATCAGGATGATCAGCGAGAGGCCGAGGACGACGCCCAGGTAGAGCGGCAGCACGTCGGAGAGCTGCTCCGAGATGTCGATGTTGCCGCTGGCGCTGCCGGCCACGCCGAGGGTGACGTCGCCGTCGAGCGGGGAGAGGCCGCGCAGGTCGCGGACGAGTTGTTCGGTCGACTCGCTGGACGGGCCGCCGGCCGGGATGACCTGGAAGGCGAGCAGGGCGCCGTCCTTGGACTGGCCGATCGGGGCGACCGCGGTGACATCGTTCGCGCCCTGCAGGGCGGTGCCGACCCGGACCTGCTCGGCCAGCACGGCGTCGCCGGTCACCGCCTTGGGCAGTTCGGCCACGACGAGCAGCGGCCCGTTGACGCCGGCGCCGAACTTCTCCTCGGTCAGCTTGTACGCCTGGTACTGCGACGAGTCCTCGGCCTCGGACGAGCCGTCGGGCAGGCCGAGCCGGATGGACAGGGCCGGGAGGGCGATGACGATGAGGGCGGCCAGTCCGGCCAGGGCCGTGAGGACGGCACGACCGGTACGCATGGGTTGGGCCGGTGTGGTGGTGGTGGACTGTCCGATGCGGGCGCGGGCCTTACGGCCGAGCACCCGCGGGCCGAGCAGGGAGAGCAGGGCCGGGGTGAGCGTGACGGCCACGATGACGGCGACGGCGACGCAGATGGCGCCGACCGTGCCCATCATGCCGAGAAAACCGATGCCGGTGACGTTGAGGGCGAGCAGCGCGACGAGGACGGTGGCCCCGGCGAAGACGACCGCGTTGCCGGAGGTGCCGTTGGCCAGCCCGATCGACTCGTGCTGGTCCACACCGGCCAGCAGCTGACGGCGGTGCCGGTTGAGGATGAACAGGCTGTAGTCGATGCCGACGGCCAGGCCGAGCATCACGCCCAGCACCGGGGTGATCGAGAGCATGTCGACCGTGCCGGAGAGGGCGAGCGACGCCGTGACCCCGACCCCGACGCCGACGAGCGCGCCGACCAGGGGCAGCGCGGCCGCCAGCAGCGAGCCGAGCATGACGAGCAGGACGATCGCGGCGACCACGACGCCGATGACCTCACCGACGCCCAGCACCTGCGGCACGCCCTGGGTGATGTCGTTGGAGAAAGCGGCCTCGACCCCGGCCGGCAGCCCGGCCGAGACGTGGTCGACCACGCCGTCCTTGGTCTCCTGGGTGACCTCCATCCGCGGCTTGTCGAAGACGACGGGCGCGGTGGCGGCGCTGTCGTCCTCCGAGACGAGCCGGACCTTCGACGACAGGGCTAGCAGCTTCTGCGAGAGCTCCAGTTTGGCCTTCTGCGCGTCGATCTGAGGGCTCGAGGGCGCCTGCGCGATCTGGGCCAGGCCGCCCTCGATCTGCGCGGCCTGCTGGGTGACCTGCTGCTGGGTGGCGAACGGGTCGTTGGTGGACGCCACGCCGTCGAGCTCACCGGTGCTCTTGAGCAGCGCGGCGATCCCGCTCTTCTGCTCGTCGGTGAACGCCGACCCGTTCGCGGTGTGGAACACGATCGTGCCCGAGCCGCCGCTGGCGCTGGGGAACCGCTGCGCGAGCTGCTGGGTGACCTCGTCGGTCTTCGTGCCGGGGATGGTGACCTGCGACGACAGGGTGCCGCCGAGGGTGAGGTACGCGGTGACGGACAACCCCAGGATCACCAGCCAGGCGATCAGGACGGTCCAGGCCCGCCGGGCGCTGAAACGCCCGAGACGGTAGAGCAACTCGGCCACGGGGGAGCCTTTCAGGAGGGATAACCGGTACGGATGCTGTCGATGAGCCGCTCGAGCAGATGGAGCCACAGCCACCGCGAGTCCTTGTCCACCACGGCGCCGGTCTCGGCGATCCAGTGGTGCGCGATGACTTCCGTGCCGTGCATCAGCGAGCTGACCAGGATCTCGGCCTCCAGCGCGTCCAGATCCGCGTGCCGGTCGGCCAGCAGGCGTGCGAGGTCGCTCGTGGTCCGCGCGAAGGTCGCCTGGAAGATCTGCTGAGGGCGCGGATCGCCGGCGCCGAAGCCGCCGAGGGCCTGATAGAGAAAGGCGATCAGGCTCGGTACGTCCGTCTCGCGCAGCGCCCCGGCCACGGTCTCGAAGGTCGACACGGCGGGGGCCGTGCTGATCTGCTCGAGGACGTTCTCGATGACGACCCCCAGCACCTCGGTGCAGACGGTCGTCACGACGTCGTCGATCGAGGCGAAGTGGTTGAAGATCGTGCGCCGCGAGACGTCGGCCCGCTCGGCCAGCAGGTCGACGCTGAGCCGGCTCGGCCCGCCCTCGGAGATCAGCTCCCGGGCCGCGTCGAGGATCGCCCGCCGGTGCCGCGCCTTGAGCGCCGCCCGCCGATCCGGCGGCTGGGCGTTGATCATCACAGTGGTTACCCTAAGTGCATCGTTGCACTCGGTGCAAACTGATCTCCGTAAGCTGGGATCATGAGCCGGGCTGCGGATGTCAACACCCTCGTGGAGTTCTGCGCACTCCGCGACGCACAAACGCTCACTGCCGGCATGGCCGACGTGGCGATCCTCTTCGGCGGCAGCATCCAGGCCGGCGCGGACGTCTTCGCCGGGGCCATGCGCGCGGGCGCCGCCGAGCGCTACATGATCGTCGGCGGCCAGGGCCACACGACGGGCGCGCTCCGGGAGACCCTCGGGGTGAGCTCGGGGACGGAGGCCGCGCTCTTCGACCGCTACCTGCGGGAGAGGTACGGATTGACAGCCGACCTGCTGGAGGAGGAGTCGACCAACTGCGGCAACAACGTGACGTACGCGCTGCGGTTGTTGCACGCCCACGGCGTACAGCCGAAGCAGTTGATTCTGATCCAGGACGCGACGATGCAGCGCCGGATGGACGCGGGTTTCCGCAAGCACGCGCCCTCGACGCGGCTCATCAACTACGCGGCCCACCGGACCACCGTGACCGAGGTCGACGGCCGGCTGTCGTTGGTGGACCCGCCCGCCGGGATGTGGACCGTCGAACGCTATGTCGAACTGCTGATGGGTGAAGTGCCCCGCCTGACCGACTACGGCCCGGCGGGGCGTGACTTCATCGCCCACGTCGAGGTGCCGGTCCCGGTGCGCAGCGCCTTCGAGCGGCTGCGCTCCAGCTTCGCCGTGCGGCGGGCGGATCCGCGGTGGGCCGGCTGACCTACGGGATGAGCAGCACGCGGCCGAAGGCGGCGCGGCTCTCGATGTAGCGGTGCGCCTCGGCCGCCTCGGCCAGCGGGAACTCCTTGTCGATCACGACCTTGAGCTCGCCCGACGCGACGCGGCCGATCAGCTTCTCGATCAGGGCGCGGGTGCGCTCGGGGTTGTGCGACATCTCGGCGCCGAAGTAGACGCCGTTCAAGGACGCGCTCTTGCCCATCAGGGGGCCCAACTGCGGGGAGTACGACTCCCGCGATGCTTGGCCGACCCAGCTGATGCGGCCGCGGTAGGCCAGGGCGTTGATGCTGCCCTCGAGGGTGCGGCCGCCGACCGGGTCCAGGACGAGGTCGACGCCGCGGCCGTCGGTGAGCTCGCGGACCCGCTCGACCACGTCGTCGTTCTTGTAGTTGATGGCGTGGTCGAGGCCGTAATCGGCCAGCCGCGCAAGCTTCTCGTCACTGGAGGCGGTGCCGATGACCGTGGCCCCGGCCGCCTTGGCCAGCTGCACGGCGGCCAGACCGACGCCGCCCGCCGCGGCCTGGATCAGGACCGTCTCACCGGCCTTCAGGTGGCCGAACTCGAACAGGCAGTCGTCGGCCGTGCCGAACTCGACCGGGATGCCGGCCGCGACCCGCGGGTCCATGTCGTCCGGCACCACGTAGACGTTGTGCAGCGGCACTGCGGCCAGTTCGGCGTGCGAGCCGGCCATCATGAACGCGACCGCGCGCTGCCCCTCGCGTACGGCCGTGACGCCCTCGCCCACCGCCGCAATCGTTCCCGCCGCCTGGTAGCCGACGATGTGCGGCGCTGACTCGAACGGGGTGAGCTGCCGGTGCAGCGTGTCACCGCCCTGCACGCCGACGGCCTCGATCCGCAGCAGCACCTCGCCCGCCTTCGGCGCCGGGTCCGGCACCTCCTCGTAACGCAGGACCTCGGGTCCGCCGTTCTCGTAGTAGACGGCCGCTTTCATGCGAGCTCCTTCAAGGTCGGGTAGTCGGTGTAGCCGGTCGCGCCGCCCACGTAGAACGTCGCGGGGTCAGGGGTGTTCTCGTGCGTGTCCCGCCGCCAGCGTTCGGCCAGATCCGGGTTGGCGATGGCCGCGCGCCCCACGGCCACCGCGTCACCGACGCCGTCGGCCAGCAGCTGGGCCGCTTCCTCACGGGTCGTGGTCTTCCCGAAGCCGGTGTTGACAATCGCCGGCACCCCGAGCGCGTGCCGCAGCTTCTGCACCAGCTCGCCCCCCGGCTCGGCGTGCAGCAGGTCGGCGAAGGCCAGGTGGCCGTTCAGGCCTTCGGCCAGGGAGAGGTACGTGGTCAGGACGTCGGCCGGGTCGGTCTCGAGCGCACCCTGGATGTTGTGCTCGGGCGAGAGCCGGACACCGGTGCGATCGGCGCCGATGGCCGCGGCCACCGCGGTCACGACCTCGATCGCGAACCGGGGCCGGTCGCTGTACTCATCCGTGCGGAGGTTGGAAGCGGGGGAGAGGAACTGGTGAACGAGGTAGCCGTTGGCCCCGTGAACCTCGACACCGTCCATGCCGGCCGCGACCGCGTTACGCGCCGCGGCCGCGAACCCCTCGACCACCGAAGCGATCTCCGACCGGGTCAGCTCGTGCGGCACCGGCAGATCGGCCTTGCCGTTGTGGATGCGGATCTCCCCGGGCGCGGCGATGGCGCTCGGCGCGACCGTACGCCCGGTCCCGCCGACCTCCGGGTGCGAGATCCGGCCGCCGTGCATGATCTGCATGATGATCTTCCCGCCGGCCTCGTGCACGGCGTCGGTCACCCGGCGCCAGCCCGCAACCTGCTCGGCCGTCTCGATGCCGGGCTGGCCGATCCAGGTGCGGCCCTCCCGCACCGGCCAGGTGCCCTCGGTGACGATCAGCCCCATCGAGGCCCGCTGCCGGTAGTACTCGACCAGCAGATCACCCGGCACCCCGTCATCGGCCCCGGCCCGGATGCGGGTCAGCGGCGCCATCACCAGGCGGTTACGCAGACTGATGGAGCCGAGCTCCAAAGGCGTGAAAAGCATGTTTACCCATTTCAACTGATATTTTCCCCAGCCGGACCAAGGCGGGGGTGGACGGGGGTCTGGCTGGACCGGTGGTCTGACCGGGCGGGGCCTGGCGGGACGGAGCGGCTCGGCCGGGCCGGCGGGCTGGCGGTCTGTCACATGGCCTTCTGATATCCGCAGGCTTCGCGGAAGATTTCGAGCAGGTCGGCGTCCTCGCCGTCGTGCCGGCGGCGCGCCCACTCGTCGAGCGCTGCCCGCAGCGCCACGCTGACCGTCTCGATCACCACGCGGGCCCGCAGCGGGCCGCCCTCGATCAGCCGCTGGTTGGCGTGGCAGGCCTCGGCGTCGAAAGCCAGCGCGGCCCGCCGGAGATTCTCGTCCTGGGCCAGCAGGCGCCGCACCCGCAAGAGCCGCTCGACCGCGCCGGGGCGTGTGCGCAGGCCGGCCAGCGCCGCGGCGACCGCTTCGAAGACATCCTTGCCTTCGGCCAGTTGCCCGCTGAACGCTTCCTGGAACGTCCGGTTGACCCCGAGCGCCGCGTCTTCCTTGGTCGGGAAGTACCGGAAGAACGTCCGCTGCGACACCCCGGCCGCCGCCGCGATCTCCTCGACGGTCGTCCGCTCCGACCCGCGCTCATCGAAGAGATCGAGGGCCACCGCCTCGATCTCGGCCACGGTGGCGAGTCGCCGCCGCTCCCTGAGGTCAACTGTGCCGGTCACCCGCACAAAGCTACCACCTGCCAACCTGGCAGTGACCAGCACTTGATCAAGGACACACCGGGCCCGGCCTAGACGAAGGCCGACACACCCTCGTAGGAGCCCACCTGAGCGGCCCCGGCATTCTCGTATTCGAGCAGCAGCAAGCCGGTCGTCGTCGCCTCGTGCCGAATGAGCCGCAGCCCGACCGGCCCGCTTAGGAGATCGGGTTGGCGGGGGCCGGCGGCCGGCGTGGTAGGTGCGCTCGGGTGGTCGAGCAGGCGGCGGCCTGTGCCCAGCACGGTCGGGGCCACGGCCAGCCGGACGGTGTCGATCAGGCCGGCCTGCAGCAAGGTGGCGCCGAGGCGGGCGCTGCCGTGGATCTGGAGCTCGCGGCCGGGGCGGGTCTTCAGGTCGGCCACGGCCTCCAGGGACAGCACGGTGGTCGGATTCCAGCTGCCGGAGGTGAGCGTGCTGGTCACGACGTATTTGGGTAGGGCGTTCATCCGTACGGTAAAAGGGTCGTCGCCTTTGATCTGGGGCCAGTCGCGGGCGAAGGCCTCGTAGGTGCGGCGGCCCAGCAGCAGGCCGTCGGCGTGGCCGAGCCACTCCGAGGTGCGCTGCACGAACTGCTTGTCCAGGTAGGGCACGAGCCAGCCGCCCCGGGTGAAGCCGTCGCTGGGGTCCTCGTCGGGGGCGCCCGGGCCCTGGCTGACGCCGTCGAGCGTGACGAACGAGGTCAGGACGAGTCTCATAGCGCGGCCGCCTCCAGTTGGGTGGTCACCGTGCCCCAGCCGTCGAGGAAGCCGAGCTCCTCGTGCCGTCGGCGGGCGGCCGGGTCGCCGTGCCGGACCAGGATGCGGTAGTCCGTGCCGTCCGGGTGGTCGGCGAAGGTGATCTCGGCGGTCATGGCGACCGGGGCCGGGACGGCGGGCCGCCAGGCGCTGTCGACGGCGTTGGTGAAGACGATCCGGGACAGCTCCTCGACGACCAGGAAGAGGGCGTCCATGTGCGGGACGAACGTCGTGCCGTCCTCGCTCATGTGCGTCAGCAGGGCGCCGCCCGCCCGCGGCTCGAGACTGTCGACGCGGCAGACCGTCGGCGCTGGGATCCACCACTTCTCGAAACGGGCGGGGTCGGTCCAGGCCTTCCACACCGCGGTGCGCGGGGCGCGGATGACGCGGTGCAGGCTCAGATCAAGCTCGGGATTCACGACGGCTCCTCAACGAAACTCGCGAGACGGTCGGTGCGCTGCTCCCAGACGTCGCGCTGCTCGGCGAGCCAGTCCTCGACGACGGCGAGGCGCTCGCGGTCGAGCACGCAGGTGCGGACCCGCCCGGCCTTGGTGGTGCGGATCAGGCCGGCCGACTCCAGGGTGCGCACGTGCTTCATGAAGGACGGCAAGGTCATGGGGTACGCGCCGGCGAGCTCGCCGACCGTCGCCGGGCCCTCGCCGAGCCGGCGGATGACGCCGCGCCGGGTCGGGTCGGCCAGCGCGACGAAGACGTCGTCCAGCACGGCCGAATACTTTGCCATGAGGCTAAGTATTGAGGGCCGGACGGGCCGGCGCAAGGTGCTCGCGAGAAATCAGAACAGGTAGTCGGAGAGCTGCCGGGAGCGGGCCGGGTGGCGCAGCTTGGCCATCGTCTTGGACTCGATCTGGCGGATGCGCTCGCGGGTCACCCCGTACACCTGGCCGATCTCGTCGAGGGTGCGGGGCTGGCCGTCGCGGATGCCGAAGCGCAGCCGGACCACGCCCGCCTCGCGCTCGGTGAGGGTGGCCAGCACGGCCTCGATCTCGTCCTGCAGCATGGTGAAGCTGACCGCGTCGAGGGCGACCACGGCCTCGCTGTCCTCGATGAAGTCGCCGATCTGGGAGTCGCCCTCGGCCCCGAACGTCTGGTCGAGCGAGATCGGCTCACGAGCGTACTGCTGGATCTCGTGGATCTTCTCGACCGGCATGTCCATCTCGGCCCCGAGCTCCTCGGGGGTGGCGTCCCGGCCGAGCCTGTGCAGCAGGTCGCGCTGGATGTGGCCGAGCTTGTTGATGATCTCGGCCATGTGCACCGGGATGCGGATCGTGCGGCTCTGGTCGGCCATCGAGCGGGTGATGGCCTGGCGGATCCACCACGTCGCGTACGTGGAGAACTTGAAGCCCTTCGCGTAATCGAACTTTTCGACCGCGCGGATCAGGCCGACGTTGCCCTCCTGGATCAGGTCGAGGAAGGCCATGCCGCGGCCCGTGTACCGCTTGGCCAGCGAGACGACCAGGCGCAGGTTGGCCTCGAGCAGGTGGTTCTTGGCGCGGTCGCCGTCGCGGACGATCCACCGCAGGTCGCGGCGCAGCTCGGTCTCGATCGGGCGGTCCTCGGCGTCGGCGGCGCGCAGCAGCTCGGCCGCGTAGAGCCCGGCCTCGATGCGCCGGGCGATGCTGACCTCCTGCTCGGCGGTGAGCAGGGGGACCCGGCCGATCTCGCGCAGGTAGGCCCGGACGGTGTCGGTCGTGGCCACGGTCTGCGCCTCGGCGGCCGCCTTCTGGACCGCCTCCGACTCCTCGGTGTCCCAGTCGAAGGCGCCGTCGGAACGGGCGCTGTCGGAACGGACGGTGCTCGAGGTCATGGCCACGCTCCCGGGGATGGCTCGTGGCATCGCGGGCCGGAGACGCACCGCGGAGAGGCCATCTTGTCCCCGCGAACCGCGAGGTCAGGGAATTATAACCGGGCCGGGGGCCGGAGCGCCGCCCTGAGGATCCAGTAAGCGTCCAGGACGGGTCCAGTCGGGGCTGCCTGGCTTGGGTGGCGTGGCTTCCGACGAGCAGGTCGATGTGGTGGTGATCGGATCGGGGATGGGTGGCCTGACGGCGGCCCGGATGCTGGCCGAGTTCGGTGGCCGGCGGGTGCTGGTGCTGGAGCAGCACTACACGCTCGGCGGGATGACGCACGAGTTCTCGCGGGAGGGGTGCTTCAAATTCGGCACCGGGCTGCACTACATGAGCGCCGACGCCGGGCCGTTGCTCACCTTCATGACCGAGGGCCGGGTGCAGCTGCAGCCACTGCCGGACGACGTACGGCCTGGCCGGTCTGGAAGGCCGAAGGCCCGCCCGAGCCCTCGGCGGTGATGTTGTTGCTCGGGCTCAAGGAGCGGCCCGGGTTCGGGATCCGCGGGGAGAACCACTGGTTCATGCCGGATGTCGACGGCGGCGAGGGCGTGCTGTACGTGTCGTTCGCCTCGCTCGACAACCCGGTCGCCCGCTTCCACACGGCCGAGCGGATGCTCGACCGGCTCGAGCAGCGCCGGCCCGGCTTCCGGGAGAACATCGCGTTCGCCGAGGTGTCCACCCCGCTGTCGTTCGAGAATTACCAGCACAGCGTGCGGGGGTCCTTCTACGGGCCGGCGGCGACGCCGGAGCGGCTGCGGGCCGGGTTCGCGGGGACCCGTACAGCCGTCAAGGGTCTGGTCGTCGCCGGTCAGGACGCCTGGGGCTCGGGCGTGGTGGGCTCGCCGGCGGGCGGGCTCATGGCGGCCGGCGCGGTGCCGCGGCCGCGGCGTTTCTCCCGCGGAAGCGAGGCATGGGAGAGACGCTAGGGAAAGTCACCCCCGTCGATCATCACCGCACGGTGAGCAATCCGGGGTAGCTCTCATGGGGGACCGGTGCGGACATGCCGCGATCTCCACGGGAACGGACGGCTGGGATACTTGCCCCGTACGAGCGTCATGACCGGGGTGGGGGGATCGCGTGCCACAAGGTCCCCGGCGGCTCAGCTCGCACCGGCTGACCCTCGCCCTGGCCCTGGTCGCGGCCGGGCCGCCGCTGATCATCCACGAGGGCTGGCCGGGGGTGCCGGTGGCGGTGGCCGCCGCCGCGTACGCCGCCTATCTGGTCCTCGGCAAGAGGTGGCCACGCCTGCCCCGGAGGAAGAGGAAATGAGGGTCGGGGAGCTGGCGCGCCGCACGGGGACGACCGTGCGGGCCCTGCGCTACTACGAGGCGGCCGGGCTGGTCGTGCCGCGCCGGCTGAGCAACGGCTACCGGGAATACGAGCCGATCGCCGTCCGGCAGGTGACCCAGATCCGTGAGCTGATGGCCCTGGGCCTGTCGGTCGAGGAGACGCGGCCGTTCGTCGAGTCCATCGCCAACGGCGACGACGTGTGCGCGGCGGCCGTCGCGACGTTCCGCAGCACGGTCACCGGCCTGCAGAAACGCATCGGCGAGCTGACCGCCCAGCGGGAGGCCCTGGACGCCCGGATCGACGAGGCGGCCCGCTCGGTGGTCACCGGCGCGCCCACCGGCTCCGCCGCCGCCGACCTGGCCGGCAAGCCGCTGCCCGCGCTGACCTTCTACGCCACCGACGGCCGGCCGGTCGATCTGAGCGCCCTCGGCCCCGGCCGCAGCGTGATCTTCGTCTACCCGCTCACCGGCCGCCCCGGGGTCGACCTGCCCCGCGGCCTGCTCGAGATCCACGGCGCCCGGGGCAGCACCGACCAGGCCATCTGGCTGCGCGACCACCACGCCGAGATCCTGGCCGCCGGGGCCGCCCGCGTGTACGGCCTGTCCGCCCAGTCGACCGGCTACCAGCGAGAACTGGTACACCGCCTGGGTCTTCCGTACCCCCTCATCCCGGACCCGCGCCTGGGTCTGGCCGCCGCTCTGGGCCTGCCCACCCTCGCCGCCGGCGATCTGACCCTGTACGAGCGGCTGACCCTGGTCGTCACCGACGGCCACGTCGAGCACGTCTTCCACCCCATCCCGGACCCGGCGTCGCACGCGCTCGACGTCATGCGCTGGCTCGTCCGCGCTTGACCCGCACCCGGGGGTACAGGTTTACCGTCGCCGCATGACGGGCGACTTCGACTACGAGACCAAAGGCCAGGGGTACGCGATTCAGCGCCGCCCCGATCCGCGGATAGCCGCGATGATCCACGCCGCTCTGGGTGACTCCCGGACGGTGCTCAACGTGGGGGCGGGCGCCGGTTCCTACGAGCCCACGGACCGGTACGTCGTCGCGGTCGAACCCTCGGCCCGGATGCGCGCCCAGCGCCCGGCCACCGCGGTCCCCGCCCTGGACGCCGTCGCCGAGCACCTGCCGTTCGACGACGGCGCCTTCGACGCGGCGATGGCCACGGTGACCGTGCACCAGTGGCCGGACGCGGCGGCGGGGTTGAAGGAACTGCGCCGGGTCACTCGCGGGCCGATCGCCGTGCTGACCTTCGACGGGGACGCGCTCGACCGTTTCTGGCTCGCGGCCTATTCGCCGGAGCTCATCGCCGCCGAGCGGCGTCGCTATCCCGATATTTCTGACATCGCGATGGCGGTGGGGCCGCGGTCGGAGGTGCTCGATGTGCCGATCCCGTTCGACTGCACCGACGGTTTCACCGAGGCTTACTACGCGCGCCCTTCGCGTTTCCTGGACCCGGCGGTGCGGGCCGCGCAGTCCGCGTGGAGTTTCGTCGACGAGGCGGCCACCGCGCGAGCGATCGAGTCGTTGCGCGCCGACCTGTCGTCGGGTGCGTGGGACGAGCGGTACGGCCATCTGCGTGACCAGGCGGAGTTCGAGGGCTCACTGCGCCTGATCGTGGGCCGGCCGCTGCTCCGGCCGTGACGTTTCTGTCCAAGACTTGCCGGTGGTCGCCGATCTAGCGTGACTCCCATGACGAGACACCTGGTCTACACCGGATTCATGTCGCTCGACGGCGTCGTCGACTCACCCGGCGGCGCCTCGGAGGGGCACCGCAGCGGCGGATGGGTGGTCGACGACCTCGAGTTCGTCCCGGAGGCGTGGTCGCTGAAGGGGGAGGAGCTGGCCGACACGACGGCCCTGATGTTCGGCCGCCGCAGCTACGAGGCGTTCGCGCCGGTCTGGCCCGGCTCGGCGGACCACGCGAGCTACAAGGAGCTGCCCAAGTACGTGGTGTCGAGCACGCTCGCCGACGACGCGCTGGTCGGCGGCTGGGGGCCGGCGACGATCCTGCGTTCGACCGAGGACGTGGCCGCGCTCAAGGAGACCGAGGGTGGTGGCATCTACATCCACGGCAGTCCCGAGCTGGCCCGGCGGCTGGCCGAGGCGGACCTGATCGACCAGTACAACCTGCTCGTCTTCCCGGTGCTGCTCGGCGCCGGCAAGAGCCTGTTCGACCGGGCCGACCGGGACAAGCACATGCTGACCCTGCGGGAGTCCGAGGCTTACAAGAACGGCATCCTGAAGCTGGTCTACGCCAGGTCGAGGGCGATCGCGCCGCCGTCGCCGGCACGCAGCTGACCGGCCGTACGCCCGACGTAGGAGCGCAGCGCGCGGGCCAGATGCGGCTCGTCGAAGTAGTCGAGCTTGGCCACCACGTCGCCGGCCGGGTCGCCGGCGGCCAGCAGCCCGGCCGCCGTGCGGGCCCGCTCGATCTGCCGGACCGCGCCCCGGGTGAGGCCGGTCGCGATCCGGAAGCGGCGCTCGACGGTGCGGGGCGAGGCGTCCGGATGGTGCCCGCGCAGCACGCCGGCCACGATCGGGTCGCGGACCACGACCCCGGCCCGGACCAGCGCGGCGACCAGCGCCTCGACGTCGTCGGGGCCGGGCGTGGACCAGCGCGAGCCGTCCAGCCGGAATGTCCGGCGGGTGGTGTCGGGTAGCTCGAGGCCGCCGTCCACCAACGCCGCCGTGGGCACCACCCGCAGCGAGGTGCCCACGGCGAAGTCGATGCCGGTGAACGTCGCGTCCTCCGGCACGGGCGCCGTGCCGGCCCGGGTCTCCGGGCCGGTCACACTCGCGTACGCCCGGCCCTGCCGCTCCCAGAAGACCAGGCCCCACCGGGCCGCCGCGACCGACGTCATCTCGGTGACCCGCTCACTCGTGCAGGTCCAGACCGAGTCGACCCATGGCGAATCGGACAGGCGCGTCGCGAACCGGAGAGCCACGCGCGAAGGATACGCCGCTCAGAAGGTCACGCAGAACTCGTTGTCGCAGGGGTCGGCCAGCACCCACCAGCGGCTCTTGCCCTTCGGGTCGACCCGGACCCGGGCCCCCGCGGCCAGCAGCCCGGCCAGGTCGTGGTCGCGGGCCACCACCTGCCAGCGGACGCGGCTGCGGAAGCGCTCGATGCCGGGCACCGGGTCGAAGACCATGAAGTCCCACGGGAACTCGGGCGCGCCGACCACCGCGGCCGCCTCGCCCTCCTCGACCACCGTGCCGCCCAGCACGTCGGCCCACCAGTGGGCCAGCTCGCGCGGCTGCGTGCACTTGATGACCAGCTGGAACATGCCCGGCGGCCGATCGTCGACGGCCGGGTACGCGCAGAACTCGTTGCCCTCGGGGTCGGCCAGCACGTACCAGGGGTCGGCGCCGGGCGGCCGGATCATCTGAGCCCCGGCCGCCAGCAGATGCTTCGGCGAGGAGCCGGGCAGGCGCAGGTCGGCGTGGACCCGGCCGCCGTCGGGCTCGGGCCGGCCCGTCGCGCGCAGCCGCATGATCTCCCGGGCCGGGCGGCCCGGCCCGGGCCGGACCAGCGGCCGGTCGTCGGCGTCGGTGCCGGCCCGCCCGCCGAGAGCTACCGCCCAGAAGGCGGCGGAGCGGTCCGGGTCGGCGGTGTCGAGGGCCAGCCCGTCGAATTGGGCCATGGGGTGCGTGGCCCGGCGCAGGGTCTGAGGAAGCATGGGACGGTTTTCCTCGGCCCCGCACCGGCCAAACTATTTTGATCTTCCTCGATGGGGTGACCCGGTCGGCGACCCCGTCAATCGGCGGAGCAGCAGCGCCAGCCGGGCCTCGTGGAGCTCGCGGGGCAGACGGCCGCCGCGGGTCAGGGTGGCCAGGCCGTGCAGGGCGCTCCAGAGCAGCTCGGCGAGCTGGCCCTCGTCGTCGCCGCCGGCGATCGGCCGTACGACGTGGAGCAGCTCCTGGAAGCCGGCCTGCAGCGCGTCCGGCGTCTCCGGGGCCGCGAACGGCAGGGGCAGCGACCGGCTGAACATGGCGTCGTACAGCGCCGGCCGCCGCTCGGCGAAGGCCAGATAGGCCCCGGCCACAGCCGCGAGCGGGTCGTCGGCCCGCTCGCGCGCGGTGCGCATGTCGGTGGCCAGCTCGGCGAAGCCCTCGACGGCGACCGCGGCCATGATGGCCTCCTTGCCGGCGAAGTGGCTGTAGAGGACGGGCTGGCTGTACTCCACCGCTTCGGCCAGCCGCCGCGTGGTGACCGCCTCCCAGCCCTCGGCCTCGGCCAGCTCCCGGGCGGCCGTGATGATCAGCCGCTCGCGCTCGGCCCGCTCGCGCTGCCGCCGTGCCTGTGTGGTCATGCTTGCGACTCTAGCACCGCTAGCGCTTCTGTCATCGCTCTGCTAGCGTCGGTACTGTTCCTAGCGCTGCTAGATTTCTGCCGGAGGAAGTCATGCTCACTGCCGTCGCCTACGGTCTGGCCATCGTCCTCAACCTGTTCATCATCTTCATCGGGGTCCGCTTCCTGCTGCAGCCGGAACTGGCCGCGGCCGGCTACGGCGTGCCGTCGACGCGCAACGCGTACCTCACGGTGAAGGGGGTGCGGGACCTCACGTACGGCCTGGTCGGTCTGGCCCTGCTGGCCTTTGCCGGCGCCGAGGCCGAGGCCTGGTTCATGCTCGTGGTCGCCATCGCACCACTCGGCGACACCCTGATCGTCCTGCGCAACGGCGGCTCCCGCGCCACCGCCTTCGGCGTCCACTTCGCCACCGCCGTGGTGGTCCTGATCAGCGCGGTCCTGCTGTTCATCTAGGCCCCCTCGATCATGGTGGTGCGCTCGGCGCCCGGGTGGGCCGAGGGCACCGGTCACGCCGAGGGCAACCAGGTGACGTACGGCGGGCGGTTGTACCGGGCCCGGGTGGCGCACACGCCGCCGGCCGGAGCCGGCTGGACCCCGGTCGCGGCGGCCTCACTGTGGGAGGACCTCGGCGCTTGTGACGGCACCCCGCCGAGCCTGTCCACGATGGTCAGCAGCGGCAACCTCAAGAACGTGACGCTCGCCTTCATCACCGCGTCCGCGTGCAAGGCCATGTGGTTCAACGCCTACGACCCGCGGCAAGGCTGGGCCCGCGACAGATCGACGCCGTCCGGGCCCGCGGCGGGGACGTGAAGATCTCCTTCGGCGGCGCCACCGGCATCGAACTGGCCCAGGCCTGCACCAGCGTGACCGCGCTGCAGGCCGAGTGTCAGGCGGTCGTCACCGCGTACAACCTGAAGCACATCGACCTGGACATCGAGGGCAGCGCCACCGCCGACCCGGCCTCGGTGGCCCGGCGCTCGCAGGCTTTGGCCGCCCTGCAGCGGGCCAACCCCGGGCCGCGGGTGTCGTTCACCCTGCCGGTCCTGCCGGAGGAGCTGACCGCCGACGGCCTCAACGTGGTGCGCTCGGCCCGCGACGCCGGGGTCGCCGTCGACCTGGTCAACGTGATGGCGAGGGACTACTACCGCAACGGCGACTACGGCACCTTCGCCGTGGACGCCGCCAACGCCACCTTCAACCAGATCAAAGGCCTCCATGCCGTACGAGTTCAGCCGGATCTTCGCCACCTACACCGGCTGACCGGCCGTCGCTTGTGTTGGCCCCGCCGAAGCTGTCGGGACGGCGACGCAGACGTGAGTGGATCGCCGCGCGGAGTCACGATGGCGGGGCCGGGCGGCCCGGGGGTGGCCGCCGGCCGAGGAGATGATCGCGATGGCGTTGCAACCATGGCCGCTGGTCCGCCTGGGGGACAAGGCGCACCCGGTGCCCAGCCTGCAGTATCACCTGCGACAGCGCGGCTACCCGGTGGACGTCGACGGCGATGTCGGGCCGAAGACCGACGCCGCCGTACGCGCGTTCCAGAAGGCCAAAAAACTCGGCGTGGACGGCATCGTCGGCCCGCTGACCTGGACGGCCCTGGTCACCACCGTGCGCCGCGGCGACACGGGTGACGCGGTGCGCTCCGTGCAGGAGGAGTTCCAGTACCGCAACCTGTCCGACGAGGAGGGCAACGCCCCCGCCGTGGACGGCATCTTCGGCCCGGTCACCGAGGCCGCCGTCTACGACTGGCAGCAGCTCCTGCACGACAACGACGAGCCGGCCATGGCCGTCGACGGGATCGTCGGCCCCATGACCTGGCAGTCGCTGATCAGCGGAATGTACGCGGGCTAGGCCGCCAGCTCACTGGCGGGAGCCGTTGGCGCCGGGGCCTGGGCACGGCGCCAGCGGTTGGCGACGGCTGGGGCCTTCTTCTCGACCGGGCGGCGGACCGCGGCCTCGCCCCGGTTGGGCAGGGACAGGCGGATCACCTTGTACCAGGCGGAGGCGACCTGCTTGGGGAGCGGGCCGGCGGTGTACGAGAGCCCGTACCGCTGGAAGAGGTCCTGGATCTTCGGGGCGATCTCCTTGTACCGGTTGCTCGGCATGTCCGGGAACAGGTGGTGCTCGATCTGGTGGGACAGGTTGCCGGTCATCAGGTGCATGGCCTTGCTGCCGCTGATGTTGGCCGAGCCGAGCATCTGCCGCAGGTACCACTCGCCGCGGGTCTCGCCCTCGATGGACGTCTTCTCGAAGGTTTCGACGCCGTTCGGGAAGTGGCCGCACATGATGACCGAGTGGCTCCACAGGTTGCGGATCAGGTTGGCCGTGGCGTTGGCCGCGACCGTGTGCAGGAACGACGGGCCGGACAGGGCCGGGTGCACGACGTAGTCCTTGAGGACCTGCTTGCCGATCTTCTTGCGGACCGCCTTGAGCGCGGCGCGGAACTTCGGGTCCTTGCGGCGTTGTTTGGTGGCCAGGTTCTTGCCCAGCTCCAGGTCGTACGCGGCGATGCCGTACTCGAAGAAGCAGGCGTTGACGAAGTTGTAGAACGGCTGGCCCAGGTGCGCCGGGTGCCACTTCTGGTCCTCGTCGACGCGCATGATGCCGTAGCCGAGGTCGTTGTCGCGGCCGATCACGTTCGTGTAGGTGTGGTGCAGCTCGTTGTGCGAGTGCTTCCACTGCTCGGCCGGGGAGGCGTGGTCCCACTCCCACTTCGTCGAGTGGATCTTCGGGTCGCGCATCCAGTCCCACTGGCCGTGCAGGATGTTATGGCCGATCTCCATGTTCTCGAGGATCTTGGCGATCGACAGGCCGGCCGTGCCGACCAGCCACGCCGGCGGGAACAGGGAGAAGAGCAGTACCCCGCGGCTGCCGAGTTCGAGCCCACGCTGCCAGGCGATCACCCGCCGGATGTACGCGGCGTCCTTCTCACCCCGGCTGCCCATGACCTCGTCGCGGATGGCGTCGAGCTCGACGCCGATCTGCTCGATGTCCTCGGCGCTCAGGTGGGCGATCGGGTTGGATTGCTTGCGCTGGATCGTCGTCATGCAGGGTTCCTCAGATCTCTATTGTGCAGGGGCCGGCGGCGGCCGAGACGCAGGTCTGTACGGGGATGCTGTCGCCGGGCTCGGCGACGGTGAGCTGGCCGTCGCGCAGGTCGCGCACGGCGCCCTCACGCAGCGGCACCACGCAGCTGAAGCAGATGCCCATCCGGCAGCCGGAGGGCATCAGGACGCCGGCGGCCTCGCCGGAGTCGAGCAGCGGTTCCGAGCCGTCGGTCTCGACGACCGTGCCGGACTGGGCGAAGGTGACCGTGCCGCCCCCGCCGCTGTTGATCAGGGTGGGGCGGAAGCGCTCGGTGCGCAGCAGGTGCGCGGCCTCGCCGTCGGCCCAGTGGGTCTCCAGGTCGTCCAGCATCTCGTTCGGGCCGCAGGCCCAGGTCCGGCGTTCGAACAGGTCGGGGACCAGCTCGTCGAGGTCGGCCGGCTTGAGCCGCCCGTCGGCCCGGGTGTGCCGCTCGATCAGCCGGATCCGGCCGTCGGCGGCCATCGCCCGCAGCTCGGCGCCGAAGACGACGGCCTCGCGGGTGCCGGCCGAGTGCACGACGACCACGTCGGAGAGCTCGTGCAGGGCGCTGCGGAGCATGCCCATGACCGGGGTGATGCCGCTGCCGGCGGTGACGAACAGGGCCTTGGCCGGCCGGGGCGCGCAGAGCTGGAACTCGCCGGTGGGCGGGTCGAGGTGCAGGATCAGGCCGCGTTTGGCGTTGCGTACGAGGTGGTTGCTGACCACGCCGTCGGGCACGGCGTTGACCGTGATGGTGATCCGGCCGTCGGTGCGCCGGGGCGAGCTGGTGATCGAGTAGGAGCGCCACAGCCGTACGCCGTCGACGTCCACCCCGACCCGTACGTACTGACCCGGCTCGTGCCGCACCCAGCCGCGGCCGGGCCGCAGGAGCAGGGTGACGCTGTTCGCCGTCTCCGGGCGCACGGCGTCGACCTTCGCCCGCAGCACGTTGGCGTTGCGCAGCGGGGCGATCACGTCGAGGTAGTCGGCGGGCACCACCGGCGTGGTGATCAGCTCGACCACACGCCAGGCGCCGCCGCGTATGTTGCGTATCACAGCCACGTAACAAGCTTCCTGCGTTCCGGAGGTAGATTCCTGACCAACGGAAGTGAACTCGACCGTGTTTTTTGTTCGCGGGAGACAAGACTGCGTGGTTAAACGATGAGTGACGCTCTACCAGACGTCAGATCTTTCCGGTTGTCCCCGGAGGTGGTGGCCCCGCTGAAGCGGCGGCTGCCCCACGTCGCGACACAGACGATCGATGCGATCATGACAGAAGTTCCGGCCTACGCGGTGCCGTTCGCCGGTGATCTCGGTCCGAAGATCGAGCGGGCCGTCCGGGCCGCGCTGGGCACCTTCCTCGAGCTGGTGTCGCGGGCGGACGGGCCGGAGCATCAGTCTCCGCTCGGCCCGGCGCTCGAGGGGGCGTACGCCCTGGGCCGGGGCGAGGCCCGCAACGGCCGCAGCCTGGACGCCCTGCTGGGGGCCTATCGGGTCGGGGCCCGCGTCGCGTGGCACGAGCTGGCCGAGATCAGCGTGGCCAGCGGTCATCCGGCGGCGACCATCGCGCACTTCGCCGAGCTGGTCTTCGCCTACATCGACGAGTTGTCGGCGGCCAGCGTGGCCGGGCACGCCGACCAGCTGGCCTCCTCGGGCCGGGCCCGCATCCGCGACCTCGAACAACTCGCCCAGGCGCTGCTCGCCGGCGAACCCGAGCACGTGGTGGTGGCGGCCGCCCAGCGCGCCGACTGGTCGCCGCCGCGCACACTGACCGCCGTGCTGGTTCCGGAGCACGCCACCCGTACGGTCGTGGACCTGCTCGATCCTCGAACACTGCAGCTCAGTGAGGTGCTGCTGGTACCCGACGTGGACGGCACCGCCCGGGGCGCCCTGCTAGGCCTGCTGCGCGGCCAGAGCGCGGTGGTCGGCCCGGCGCGGCCTTGGCTGGGGGTCAAGGTTTCTTACGACCGGGCCGTACGCACGTCGCAGCTCGCCGGTCCGGCCGGCGCCCTCACGGTGGTCGACACCGAGGACCACCTGGCCGAGCTGGTGCTGACCGCCGACCCGCAGGCCCTGGCCGACCTGCGGGCCCGGGTGCTCGCCCCGCTGTCACCCGGCGCCGACGCCAAGCTGGTCGAGACCCTCCGCAGCTGGCTGCGCCACCAGGGCCGCCGCGAGGACGTGGCCGCCGAGCTGTTCATCCACCCGCAGACGGTCCGCTACCGCATGACCCGGCTGCGCGAGCTGTACGGCGACAAGCTGCGCGACCCGGAGTGGACGTCGGCCCTGGTCATCGCCCTGACGGTGCCCGGCTGAGCAGAGCCCGCGTCTCGGCCACGACGCGGTCCTGAAAGCGCGGATTCTCTCGGGCGAGGGCCAGCGCCGCGGCGAGGACGGCCTGCTTCGACGTCGCGTACGCGTCGCCGCCGGGCAGTCGGGAACCACCGGGCGCCCACTCGCCGCGCGCGCTCGCCTCGGCCGAAAGGTAGCGTCCGCCGCGGAAACCGGCGGTCACCGCCGGCTTGCGCTCGGGGTCTTCGACGCCGGAGGCCACGAACACCACGGTCGCGCCGCCGGGCAGATGGGGGAGGAGCGCTTCGGTCAGCGCGAACGGGCCGAGGTGGTTGGTGGCGAACGTCGTGTCGAAGCCCTGCGCGCTGCGACCCGGCCGCATGCCCATCACGCCGGCGTTGTTGACCAGCCCCGCGAGCGGCCGGCCGAGCTCGACGATCTCCGCCGCGGCCCGCCGGACGCTGTCCAGATCCGAGAGGTCGCACACCACCGGCACCGAGCCGGGGATCGTCCGGGCCAGGCCGCCGAGCTTGTGGCGGTCGCGGCCGGCGAGGATGACGGTTCCGTGCTTGGCCAGCTCATGCGCCGTACGGAGTCCGAAGCCCGACGTGGGGCCGGTGATGATGTAGGCGTTGGTCATGGTCCGAGCGTGCGACGGCGGCCCCGGCCAGGGAACTGCTCCGTTTGTCGTAGGACTGCCAGGGCCACCACAAGCGGCTTGAGCTGCGACAAACTGGTCTCATGGACTCGTGGGAATTCGGTCAGGCCGTGCGCCGCTGGCGGGACCGGCTGGTCCCGGCCGAGGTCGGTGTGCCGGCCGGTGGCCGCCGCCGGGCGGCCGGGCTGCGCCGGGAGGAGCTGGCCGCCCTGACCGGCATCTCGGTCGACTACCTGACGCGGCTCGAGCAGGGCCGCTCCACCTCCCCGTCGGCGCAGGTGGTGGAGGCTCTGGCCCGCTCCCTGCGGCTCTCCGGCACCGAGCGCGAGCTTCTCTTCCGCCACGCCGGCCTGACCCCGCCCGGCCGCGACGTCGTGCCCACCCGCATCGCCCCGAGCGTGCAGCGCCTGCTCGACCGCTTCTCCCACACCCCCGTCGTCGTCCTGGACGCGGCCTCGAACGTGATCGTGGCCAACCGCCCCTACGACGCGCTGATGGGTGACACCACAGCGTGGCGCGGCCTGGAGCGCAACACCCTGTGGCGCAACTTCGTCGGCCCGGCCGGCCGGGCCGTCCACACCCCGGCCGAGCTGGCCCGGTTCCAGGCGGTGCTGGTCGCCGACCTGCGCCTGACCGCGGCCCGCTACCCGGCCGACCACGACGTCAAGCGCCTGATCGCCGCGCTGACCGCCCACAGCCCGTTGTTCGTCGAGCTGTGGAACTCCGCCGACTCCGTCACGATCACGGACTACTCCCGCCACAAGGTCGTCGACCACCCCGACGTCGGCCGCCTGACCCTGGACTGCGACACCTTGATGGTCGCCGGCGACGATCTGCGCATCACCATCTACACGGCCGAGCCCGGCACCGAGGACGCCGAGAAGCTGGCCCTGGCCATCGCCCTGGGCACGCAGACCCTCGTTTAGCCGGTGCGCCTCATCTTGGTGAACGTTATCAAGAGGCGCCAACGGCCAATCCGCGTGCCGCTGCGAGGCGGATCTTCGAGCAGGTCAGGCGGGGCCGTACTCCCCTTGACGGCCCCGCCTGGGCCTGGTCTCACTCGATGTCCCGACGCCAAACGCTCGTCGTGACGTGTGAACGCTAACACGCAACGATGATCGATACTAGGGTGGCTTACCGGCCAATGTCGCCGGCGTCGAGTCGCGCCGGCTGGAGGCAACTCCACATCAGATTGGTCTTGAGCCGCAGCTCGCCCGGGCCCTCGCAGGTGTCGGGCAGGGACATGATGCGCCGGAGCATCGCGCGCATCTCGTGGCACTCATCGATCAGGTCGGTGTAGTTCTCCGCGCTGGCGTCCGAAGGCAACCGCAGGCAGGCGGCGTCGAGGGCGTCCTGACCCGAGCGTCACAGCGCGGATCGCGATCACCACAAGCGTCTTCGCGAGGGCCGTGAAATCACGCCCTCGTCTCAACCGGGCGGTGGGCCGACGCTGGCGCGGGGGATGAGGGTGGGGGCGATGACGCGCCGGGCCGTGGTCGGGGGAGTGCCGGTCTCGATCTGGGTGAGGAGCATGTCGATGCCGGCGCGGGCCACGGCGTTGAAGTCGGGGCGGATGGTGGTCAGCGGAGGTGTGAAGTAGGCGGCCTGGGGGATGTCGTCGAAGCCGGCGATGCTGATGTCGGCGGGGACCCGGCGGCCCTGTTCGTGCAAGGCGCGCAGCAGGCCCAGGGCCATGTGGTCGTTGCCGGTGAAGACGGCGGTCACCTCGGGCAGGCGGGCCAGGAGCTTGCCGTTGCGGTAACCGGACTCGGCGCTCCAGTCGCCGATCAGCAACGGCGGCGGCTCGACGCCGGCCGAGCGGAGGGCGTCCTCCCAGCCCTGGACGCGGCCGTTGGCGTCGAACCAGTCCTGCGGGCCGGAGATGTGCCAGACGCTGGAGTGACCGGCGGCCAGCAGATGGTCGGTCGCGGCGCGGCCGCCGGCCACCTGGTCGACGGTCACCCGGGTGCTGGAGCGGGCCGGGTCGCCGTCGATGGTGACCAGCGGGATGTCGGCCGGCAGCGTCGCCAGGGCCAACTCGGCGCTGGTCACCGGGGCGATCACGACCAGGCCGGCCACGCGCTGGTCCAGATGGCGTTCGACGGCGCGGGCGATCGAGCGCTCGTCCATGGCGCGGACGTTGCCCACGTTCACCGCGAAACCGCTGTCGTACGCGGCCTGCTCGAACGCGTTCAACATCGAGGCGGGGCCGTAGAGCGCGGTGTTGGGAGCGACCACCCCGATCACACCGGAGGTGCCGGTGACCAGCGCCCGGGCCGTACGGTCGGGGCGGTAGCCGAGCTCGGCGATGGCCGCGCGCACCTTGAGGCGGGTCGGCTCGCTCACGTTCGGATGCTCGTGCAGCACCCGCGACACGGTCTGGTGCGACACCCCCGCCAACCGGGCGACGTCCATCATGCCCGGCGGCCGCCCGCGTTTCACACTCACCCAGACCCCATCCCACTCTTGCCGGAAGGATATCCCCGCCCCGGCCACCACCCGCGCAAGGGAAGAGTTTGCCCGGGTGGTGGCGCCGGTGGAGGAGGGCGGTGGCGTGGCGGGGGTTGCGTCCGCAGGCGCTGGCACCAAGGAAGCGGTCACACGAGCGGTGGATGGCCCGGACCGGAATGTGCGAACTCGGCGGGGAGGGCGGCGCGCTAGCGCGGTGGGGGTGGGGCGGTGCTGGCGCGGGCCATCAAGTTCGGAGTGACCAGGACGCGGTGGGTGGTCGAGGCGCCGGACATGTGCTCGAGCAGGAGGGTCAGGGCCCGGCGGCCCAGTTCGCTGAAGTCCTGGTGGATGGTGGTCAGTGGGGGCAGGAAGTAGCCGGCGTCAGGCATGTCGTCGTAGCCGATGATGCTGACGTCCTCGGGGACGCGGCGGCCGGCCTCGTGCAGGGCGCGGAGGACGCCCAGGGCTATCCGGTCGTTGGCGCAGAAGATGGCGGTCACCCGAGGGTCGGCGGCCAGGGCGCGGCCGCGGGCGTAACCGGACTCGGCGTCCCACCAGCCCGGTTCGGCGGGTGGGACCACAGCGCCGGCGGCGTACAGGGTCTGGCGCCACCCCTCGACGCGTTCCTGGGCCTCGGGCCAGTCGGCCGGGCCGGCCACATGGTGGACGGTGGTGTGGCCCAGGTCGAGCAGGTGCTGGGTGGCGAGGCGGGCGCCGGCGGCGTTGTCGATGCCCACCGTCGGGGCCTCGCCGGCGCCGCCCACCGCCACGCAGCACAGTGAGGGCGGCGCCTGCGCGAGGGCGTTGGTGACGGTCAGCTTCGGGGCGATGGCGATGACGCCGTCGACGGCGTGCTGGGTCAGACGGTCGATGGCCTCGGTGACGTGGCGGCGTTCGAGGTCGCGGACCGAGGCGATGCTGACCATGTAGCCGGCGTCGCGGGCGGCGCTCTCGATGGCGTACAGCATGGAGGCGGGACCGAACAACGTGGTCTCGAAGCCGATGATGCCGAGCGTGTCGGACTGGCGGGTGACCAGGGTGCGGGCGGCCAGGTTGCGGCGGTAGTTGAGGGACTGCATGGCTTCGAGCACGCGCAGCCGGGTCTCCTGCCGCACGTTGGGGTGGTTGTTGAGGACCCGCGAGACGGTCTGGTGCGAGACGCCGGCGAGCTTGGCGACGTCGCGCATGACCGTGAGCCGGGGGCGGCTCCGGTCGCCGTCCGATGCGGGCAAGAGCATCCTCCACGGTGTCGGTTTGTGAGCGTGAACATCGCACAGCCGGAGCCCGGATGTCCATAGCGGATCTGCGCCGTCACCACCGCGGGCAATCGCCCGGTAACAAACCGATGGCGAAGCCTTGACGGAGCGTTTGAGACCGGTAACACTGCTGAAACGCGGTGCCCGCCAAGGCCTCTCGAACGCGCCGCAGGCGAAACCCCGATGACTGTTGGTCACGGTGACGACCTTCTCTGAATGCGTGAACGTTAACAATGTTTGCCCGAAGGAGGGCTCAGTGCTCAAGAAGATTTCCGCGGCGATGGTCGGCGGGCTTCTGCTCGCCTCGACCCTGGCCGGCTGTGGTGGCGACGACGGCGGCTCCGGCTCCGGCGGCGACGACAAGATCACCCTCGGCTTCTCGCAGGTCGGCGCCGAGAGCGGCTGGCGTACGGCCAACACCAAGTCCATCCAGGAGGCGGCGGCCAAGGAGGGCATCGACCTGAAGTTCTCCGACGCCCAGGGCAAGCAGGAGAAGCAGATCGAGGCGATCCGCTCCTTCATCACGCAGCGGGTCGACGTCATCGCGTTCTCCCCGGTCGTCGAGTCGGGCTGGGACCCGGTGCTCAAGGAGGCCAAGGACGCCGGCATCCCGGTCATCCTGACCGACCGCGCGGTCGACTCGAAGGACACCTCGCTCTACAAGACCTTCCTCGGCTCCGACTTCGTCGAGGAGGGCAAGAAGGCCGGCGAGTGGCTGACCAAGGAGTACGAGGGCAAGTCGGACCCGGTCAACATCGTGGAGCTGCAGGGCACGCCGGGCGCGGCGCCCGCCATCGACCGCAAGACCGGCTTCGAGGACGTCATCAAGGCCGACCCCAAGTTCAAGGTCGTCGCCTCGCAGACCGGCAAGTTCGAGCGCACCAGCGGCAAGCAGACGATGGAGACGTTCCTGCAGTCCGTCAAGGACATCGACGTGCTCTACGCGCACAACGACGACATGGGCCTGGGCGCCATCGAGGCGATCGAGGCGGCCGGCAAGAAGCCCGGCTCCGACATCAAGATCATCACGGTCGACGCGGTCAAGGACGGCATGACGGCGCTCTCCGAGAACAAGATCAACTTCATTGTGGAGTGCAGCCCGCTGCTCGGCCCACAGCTGATGGACCTGGTCAAGAAGGTCAAGAACAAGGAAGAGGTTCCGACCCGGATCCTCACCGAGGAGACCACCTTCACCCCCGAGCAGGCGAAGGCCGCCCTGCCCGACCGCAAGTACTGACCGCTGTGATGGGTCACCCCGACCAGGGGTGACCCATTGAAAAGGAGTGGATGATGGGTGAGCCACCCGCGGTCCTCGAGATGACCGGAATCCAGAAGATCTTCCCCGGCGTCGTCGCCCTCGACGGCGTCGATTTCCGGCTGTTGCCCGGCGAGATCCACGCCCTCATGGGTGAGAACGGCGCCGGCAAATCGACCCTGATCAAGGTGCTCACCGGCGTCTACGGCATCGACGGCGGCCACATCAAGCTGAGCGGACGGGACGTGCTGTTCACCGGCCCGCTGCAGGCCCAGACGGCCGGCATCAGCACCGTCTATCAAGAGGTCAACCTCTGCGCCAACCTCTCGGTGGCGGAGAACATCTTCATCGGCCGTCAGCCGCGCCGCTTCGGCCGCATCCAGTGGGCCGAGATGCGCAAGCGCTCGGCCGACCTGCTCAAGCGCCTGGACCTCGACCTCGACGTCTCGGCCCCGCTGAACAACTACTCCCTGGCCGTGCAGCAGATGGTGGCGATCGCCCGCGCAATTGACATCGAGGCCAAGGTCTTGATTCTGGACGAGCCCACCTCCAGCCTGGACGCGTCCGAGGTGGCCCAGCTCTTCGCGATCATGCGGCGGCTGCGCGACTCCGGGGTGGCCATCCTGTTCGTCTCGCACTTCCTCGACCAGATCTACGAGGTCGCCGACCGGATCACGGTGCTGCGCAACGGCGCCCTGATCGGCGAGTACCGCACCGCCGAGCTGCCCCAGGTCGAGCTGGTCCGCAAGATGATCGGCAAGGACCTGGCCGCGCTGGAGCAGCTGGAGAGCCGGGAGCGTGACTCGGCCGAGCAGCTCGAGCGCGGGGAGCCGATCCTGCGGGCCGACGGGCTGGGCCGCGAGGGCGCGATCGCGCCGTTCGACCTCACCATCCACGGGGGCGAGGTGGTCGGGCTGGCGGGATTGCTCGGCTCCGGCCGTACGGAGTTGGCGCGCCTGCTGTTCGGGGCCGACAAGGCCGACAGCGGCCAGCTGGAGGTCGACGGCAAACCGGTGACGATGCGCTCGCCGCGCGCCGCGATGGCGCACGGCATCGCCTTCTCGTCGGAGAACCGCCGCACCGAGGGCGTGCTCGGCGAGCTCAGCGTCCGGGAGAACATCATCCTGGCCCTGCAGGCGGCCCGCGGCTGGACCCGCCCGATCGCCCGCCGCAAGCAGGACGAGCTGGTCGGTAAATACATCAAGGCCCTGCAGATCAGGCCCGACAACCCCGAGACACCGGTACGGAATCTCAGCGGCGGCAACCAGCAGAAGGTGCTGCTCGCCCGATGGCTGATCACCGAGCCCCGGCTCCTGATCATCGACGAGCCGACGCGGGGCATCGACGTCGGGGCCAAGGCGGAGATCCAGCGCCTGGTGGCCGAGCTGTCCAGCGGCGGCATGGCGGTGCTGTTCGTCAGCGCCGAGCTCGAGGAGGTGCTCCGGCTCAGCCACAAGATCGAGGTGCTGCGCGACCGGCGCCTGGTCGAGGAGCTGGAGAACAGCGGCGACGTCGACGCCGACCGCATCATGCAGACCATCGCCAGCGGAGCGGCACAATGACATTCCTCAAGAGCCGGCTGATGTGGCCGGTCGCGATGCTCGTGGTGCTGCTGCTCTGCGGGCTGATCTTCTCCGACGGGTTCTTCGACATCCGGATCCAGGACGGGCACCTGTTCGGCACGCCGGTCAACATCCTGCGGGCCAGCGCGCCGCTGGTGCTGGTCGCGCTGGGCATGACGCTGGTCATCTCGACCGGCGGCATCGACCTGTCGGTGGGCTCGGTCATGGCCGTCTCCGGGGCCATGGCCTGCCTGATCATCGGCGACCTGAGCAACCAGAACAGCGTCGGCGGGGTCGCGGTGGCCGTGGTCGTCGCCCTGGCCCTCACCCTCGTGCTCGGGCTGTGGAACGGCTTCCTGGTGGCGGTGCTGGGCATCCAGCCGATCATCGCGACGCTGATCCTGATGGTGGCCGGCCGCGGCCTGGCCCAGCTCATCACGTCCGGGCAGATCATCAACGTGCAGTCCAGTCCGTACAAGGTGATCGGGGCCGGCTACGTGCTCGGGCTGCCGGTGTCGGTGCTGATCGCGGCCGTGGTCCTCGTCATCACCGTGCTGCTCACGAGGCGTACGGCACTCGGCCTTTTGCTCGAGTCTGTCGGCGGAAGCCCGGTCGCCAGCCGGCTCGCGGGCATCCAGGCCCGGCGATTCACCGTGATGGTGTACGTGTTCTCGGCCGCCTGCGCCGGCATCGCCGGACTGATCTACAGCTCCAACGTCTCCAGCGCCGATGGCAACAACGCCGGCAACCTGATCGAGCTCGACGCCATCCTGGCCGTGGTCATCGGCGGTACGGCCTTGACCGGCGGCCGGTTCTCGCTGGCCGGCACGACGCTGGGCGCGCTGCTGATCGCCACGCTCGACACGACCGCCCAGTCGGTCGGCATCCCGCCCGAGGCGACGCTGGTCTTCAAAGCCGTCGTGGTCGTGGTGCTCTGCCTGGCCCAGTCGGCCACCTTCCGGGCCATGTTGTTCCGTCGGTCCACTCCCAGGCCGGCCGCACGGGCGGAGGTCCCGGCATGATCGACGTCAGCACCACGCCGGCCACCAACAAGGGCGGCCCGGCCACCCGCCGGCGCACGTACCGGCCGAACGCGCAGTACATCCCGGTCCTGGCCACGCTGTCGCTGCTGATCGTGATGTACACGGTCGGCGCGGTGAACTACGAGAACTTCACCCATCCCTCGGTGATCCTCAACCTGTTCACCAACAACGCGTTCCTGCTGGTCGTCGCGGTCGGCATGACCTTCGTGATCCTGACCGGCGGCATCGACCTGTCGGTGGGCGCGGTGATCGCGATGACCTCGACCGTGGCCGCCACGCTGCTGCAGGCGGGCTGGCCGGCCGGCGTCGTCATCCCGGTCGTGCTGCTGGTCGGCGGCGTGCTCGGGTTCGGCATGGGCGCGGTCATCCACTTCTTCAAGGTCGAGCCGTTCATCGCCACCCTGGCCGGGATGTTCCTGGCCCGCGGCATCGCCCTGCTGATCAACCAGAACTCGATCCCGATCACCAACGGGTTCTGGACCAGCGTGGCCGAGACGCGCATCGTCTTCGAGCCCGGAGTCTACGTCTCCGGCATGGCCATCGTGGCGCTGGCCGTGGTCGCGGTGGCGGCGGTCGTGCTGGCCTGGAGCCGGTTCGGCCGCAACGTCTACGCGATCGGCGGCAACGCCGACTCGGCCCTGCTGATGGGCCTGCCCGTGGGCCGCACGCGGATCGGCGTCTACACGCTCTCCGGCTTCTGCGCCGCCCTGGGCGGGCTGATCTACAGCATCACCACCACGTCGGGATACGCCGGTCACGGCACCGGCACGGAGCTCGACGCGATCGCCGCCGTGGTCATCGGTGGCGTGCTGCTCACCGGCGGCTCCGGCTACGTGCTCGGCACGGTCCTGGGCGTCCTGGTCCTCGGCATGATCAACACGATCGTGAACTTCGCCAGTCTCAACTCGTGGTGGGCCCGGATGGCGATCGGCGTGCTGCTATTCGCCTTCATCGTCCTGCAGCGCCTCGTCACCAGAAAGGCGAAGTGATGTCCAGCTACACCATCGGGGTCGACTTCGGGACGCTGTCGGGCCGGGCCGTCGTGGTGCGCGTCGACGACGGCGCCGAGGTCGGGGCCGCGGTCCACGAGTACACGCACGGCGTCATCGAGCGCACGCTGCCGGCCACCGGCGAGAAGTTGCGCCCGGATTGGGCTCTGCAGGATCCGGCCGATTACCTCGACGTTCTGAGAACGGCCGTGCCGGAGGCGCTGGAGGTCGCGGGCATCGACCCGGCCGACGTGATCGGCATCGCCACCGACTTCACCGCTTGCACCGTGCTGCCCACGTTGGCCGACGGCACGCCGCTGTGCTTCCTCGACGATTTGTCCGGCCAGCCACATGCGTACCCCAAGCTCTGGAAGCACCATGCGGCGCAGCCGCAGGCCGACCGCATCACCGACCTGGCCCACGAGCGCGGCGAGCCCTGGATCGCCCGCTATGGCGGCCGGATCTCCTCGGAGTGGCAGTTCGCCAAGGCGCTGCAGGTGCTGGAGGAGGACCCGGAGGTCTACTCGCGGACCGAGCGCTGGATCGAGGCGGCCGACTGGATCATCTGGCAGCTCTGCGGCCGGGAGACCCGCAACGCCTGCACGGCCGGTTACAAGGGGATCTTCCAGGACGGCCGATATCCCGCCAAGGACTATCTCGAGGCGCTCAACCCGGACTTCGCCGACTTCGCCGAGACCCGGCTCGCGCATCCGCTCTCCGCGCTGGGCGAGCGGGCCGGTGACCTGACCGAGCAGGCCGCGGCCTGGACCGGGCTGCCGGCCGGCATCGCGGTCGCCGTGGGCAACGTGGACGCCCACGTGACGTCCCCGGCCGCCCAGGCCATCGCGCCCGGTCAGATGCTCGCGGTGATGGGCACGTCGACCTGCCACATCATGAACGGCGACGCGATCGCGCCGGTGCCCGGCATCTGCGGCGTGGTCGACGGCGGGATCCTGGCCGGGCTGTACGGATACGAGGCCGGCCAGAGCGGCGTCGGTGACATCTTCGGCTGGTTCGTCGAGCACGGCGTGCCGCCGGAGGTGCACGACGAGGCGCGGGCGGCCGGCCTGAGCGTGCACGACCTCCTCTCCCGGCAGGCGGCCGCGCAGCCGGCCGGTGGGCACGGGTTGCTCGCGCTCGACTGGCACAACGGCAACCGCTCGGTGCTGGTCGACCACCATCTCTCCGGCGTGATCGTCGGGCAGACCCTGGCCACCCGGCCGTTCGAGATCTACAAGGCGCTGGTCGAGGCCACCGCCTTCGGCACCCGCAAGATCATCGAGTCCTTCGAGCAGGCCGGGGTGCCGGTCACCGAGTTCGTGGCGGCCGGCGGGCTCAAGCGCAACACCCTGGTCATGCAGATCTACGCCGACGTGCTGCGCCGGCCGCTCAGCGTGGCCACCTCCGACCAGGCGCCCGCGCTCGGCTCGGCCATCCACGCCGCGGTGGCGGCCGGGGCGTACCCGGACGTGGCGACCGCGGCGGCGACGATGGGCCGCGTCGAGAAGGCCGTCTTCGAGCCCGACCCGGCCGCCGCCGACGTCTACGACCGGCTGTACGCCGAGTACTCGGTCTTGCACGACTACTTCGGCCGGGGTGAGAACAAGGTGCTGCACCGGCTGCGGGACCTGCGGAACGAGGCGCTGGGATGAGCGTGCTCGACTCCGTCCGGGCCGAGGTCTGTGCCCTGCATGCGCACCTGACCCGCTGGGGTCTGGTCACCTGGACCGCGGGCAACGTCTCGGCCCGGGTGCCGGGGGAGGAGCTGCTGGTCATCAAGCCCTCCGGGGTGTCGTACGACGACCTGACGCCCGCCTCCATGGTGGTCTGCGACCTCGACGGCAAGCTGGTCGAGGGGGAGCACAGCCCGTCCAGCGACACCGAGTCGCACGCCTATGTCTACCGGCACATGCCCGAGGTCAACGGCGTCGTGCACACCCACAGCCCGTACGCGACGGCGTGGGCCGCCCGCGGCGAGCCGATCCCGTGCTCGCTGACCGCGATGGCCGACGAGTTCGGCGGTGACATCCCGATCGGGCCGTTCGCGCTGATCGGCAGCGACGACATCGGCCGCGGCATCGTCGAGACGCTGCGCGGCAGCCGCTCGCCGGCCGTGCTGATGCGCCAGCACGGCCCGTTCACCGTCGGCGCCAGCGCCCAGGCCGCGGTCAAGGCGGCGGTCATGTGCGAGGACGTCGCCCGCACGATGCTCCTGGCCCGTCAGCTCGGCGCGGTCGACCGGCTGCCCGGCGCTGCCGTGGACAGCCTCTACGACCGCTACCAGAACGTCTACGGCCAGCGCCCTGCGCCCTCGCGCCCTCCGCAGTCGGGCCCTCCGCATCCGAGAGAAGGAAACTCATGAGCGAGCACGAGGTCTGGTTCCTGACCGGGAGTCAGGGACTCTACGGTCCCGAGACCCTGGACCAAGTCGCCGCGCAGTCGCGGGAGATCGCCGGGACGCTGGGCGGGTCGCTCGACGTGAAGGTCGTGTGGAAGCCGGTGCTGACCAGCGCCGAGGACATCCTCACCGTGGTCCGGCAGGCCAACGCGGACGCCGGGGTGATCGGCGTGATCGCCTGGATGCACACGTTCTCCCCGGCCAAGATGTGGATCGCCGGGCTGGACGCGCTGCGCACCCCGCTGCTGCACCTGCACACCCAGGCCAACGTGGCGCTGCCCTGGTCCGAGATCGACATGGACTTCATGAATCTCAACCAGGCCGCGCACGGCGACCGCGAGTTCGGGTACATCGAGGCCCGTCTCGGCGTCGCCCGCAAGACCGTGGCCGGGCACGTCAGCAACCCGCGGGTGGTCGACCGGGTCGCGGCCTGGGTCCGGGCCGCCCGCGGGCACGCCGCGATCCGCTCGCTCAAACTGGCCCGCTTCGGCGACAACATGCGCGACGTCGCGGTCACCGAGGGGGACAAGGTCGAGGCGCAGTTGCGCTTCGGGGTCTCGGTCAACACGTACGGGGTCAACGACCTGGTCAAGGTGGTCGACCAGGCGCTCGACACCGAGGTCGACAAGCTGGTCGGCGAGTACGACGAGCTCTACGAGGTCGCACCCGAGCTGCGCGACGGCGGCGCCCGGCACGAGTCGCTGCGGTACGCCGCCCGCATCGAGCTCGGCCTGCGCCGTTTCCTCGAGGCCGGTGGCTTCGGCGCCTTCACCACCAACTTCGAGGACCTCGGCGGCCTGCGCCAGCTGCCCGGCCTGGCCGTCCAGCGGCTGATGGCCGCCGGTTACGGCTTCGGCGGCGAGGGCGACTGGAAGACCTCGGTCCTGCTGCACACCATCAAGGCGATGGCCCCCGGCGGCACGTCCTTCATGGAGGACTACACGTACGACCTGACGCCCGGCCGGGAGCGCATCCTCGGCGCCCACATGCTCGAGGTCTGCCCCTCGATCGCGGCGGCCCGGCCGAAGATCGAGATCCATCCGCTGGGCATCGGCGGCCGGGAGGACCCGGTGCGCATGGTCTTCGACGCCGCGCCCGGCCCGGCCGTCGTCGTCGGCATGTCGGACATGGGGGAGCGGTTCCGCCTGACGGCCAACGTCATCGAGGTCGTCGCGCCGACCGAGGCCCTGCCCAAGCTGCCGGTGGCCCGCGCCGTGTGGAAGCCGGCCCCCGACCTGTCCACCTCGGCCGAGGCCTGGCTGACCGCGGGCGGCCCGCACCACACCGTGCTCTCCTCGGCCGTCGGCGTCGAGGAGCTGACCGATTTCGCCGAGATGACCTCCTCGGAACTGCTGGTGATCGACGAGTCGACCACGATCCGGCAGTTCGTCAAGGAGGTGCGCTGGAACCAGGCGTACTACCGCCTGGCCCGCGGCTTCTGACCGGTGCGGCGCCCGGAGCGGGGCCGCACCGTCCCCCGCGGCACCAGCACCGGGCGCAGACGTACGGACTCGTGCCGGCGGGCGCCCAGCAGCAGGCGCACGCTTTCCCGGCCGACCTCGGCGAACTCCTGGCGCACGGTGGTCAGCCCGGGGTGGGTGTAGCCGGCTTCGGGCACGTCGTCGAAGCCGACCACGCTGACGTCCTCAGGGACGCGGCGGCCGTGCTCGGTCAGGGCCCGCATCAGGCCGATGGCGATGTCGTCGTTGGCCGCGAAGATCGCGGTGACCGCGGGGTCGGCGGCCAGCGCCTGCCCGCAGTGGTAGCCGGACTCGGCCGACCACGCGGCCCGCGCCACGGGCGGCGCCTCCCGGCCGGCGGCGGCCAGGGCGGCCCGCCAGCCGGCCTCGCGGGCGCGGGAGCCGTGCCACTGCTCGGGGCCGGCCACGTGCCAGACCGTACGGTGCCCGTTGGCCAGCAGATGCCGGGTGGCCAGCAGCCCGCCCGCGTACTGGTCGATCGAGACGTCGGCCGTGCGCCACTGCGGGAGACCGTCCACGGTGACGACCGGCAGGCCGGGCGGCACGGCCGCGAGCAGGTCGGCCGCCTCGGCCACCGGGGCGACGACGATCAGCCCGGCCACCTCCTGCTCGGCCAGCCGGCGGATCACCGAGCGGGCCTCGTCGTCGTAGGCCGCGACGTGGCCGAGGGTCACCGCCAGCCCGGCGTCGAAGGCGGCGTCCCCGATCGCCTGGACCATGCTGGCCGGGCCGTACAACATGGAGTTCTGCGCGACCACACCGACCAGCGTCATCCGGAGCTCCTTCGCAGGGGGCTGTGAACGCAAACATGTCTGGCCCGCCGGGCGGAGTCAATGTGCTGTTACGGCCTTGTTACGTGTGACCGACTCGTCAGGTGGATTCCGGCCCACCTGACGAGGAACGTCTGGTAAACACCACGGGTGGTCTTCGAGTGGTCGACGGTCGGCGCCGTCCAGGTGAACGGTGTCCGCCTCGGCTACCGGGAGGCCGGTGACCCGGCCGGCCCGCCGGTGGTGCTCGTGCACGGCACCGGGAGCAGCGCGAGCACGTGGGATCGCTTCGCCGCCCGGCTGGTCCCGCTCGGCCACCGGGTGATCGCCTTCGACCTGCGCGGGCATGCCACCAGCCCCGCCGCCGCCGACTACCGGCTGACCAGCCTGCGGGACGATCTGCTGGGCGTGATGAGAGCGCTGGCGGTCCGGGGTGCCACGGTGATCGGGCACTCTGTCGGGGCGTACGCCGCCGTGGGGGTTGCCCTGCACTCGCCGGAGCTCATCTCCCACCTGGTCCTCGAGGATGTCGCGGCGCCGCCGCGCTGGGTCGGCCTGCCCCGGCGGCTGTGCGGTCTGGCCACCCGGCGCCCCGTGCCGGCGATCCTGCTTCAGCTGTTCTGCTCCGACGCGGGATGGTGGAGCCGGCTGCCCGAGGTGCGGCAGCCGGCCCTGGTCCTCTCCGGCGGGCCGGCCAGTTGCATCCCGCCGGGGCGGCTGGCCGCCGTGACCGCCGCGCTGCCGGACGCCCGGCTGGCGACGATCCCGGTCGGCCACCGCGTGCACAGCCTCGCCCCGGACGCCTTCTTCGACGAGGTGGCGAGCTTCCTTCGGCCAACGCAGCCGGTGTCAGCCCCGGTGGTGTGACTCCGCGAGGCGGTAGACCGGCGTCGGCAGGCCCTCGTAACGGGCCTTGAGCTGCAACGCCAGGTAGAGCGAGTAGTGCCGCGACTGGTGCAGGTTCCCGCCGTGGAACCACAAGTTCTCCTGCTGGGTGGGCTTCCACATGTTGCGCTGCTCGCCCTCCCACGGGCCGGGGTCCTTCGGCGTGTCCGAGCCCAGGCCCCACACCTTGCCGACCCGGTCCGCGGTCTGCTGGTCGACGAGATCGGCCACCCAGCCGTTCATCGAGCCGTAGCCGGTGGCGTAGACGACCAGGTCGGCCGGCAGGGTCGTGCCGTCGTCGAGCACCACCGCGTCCTCGGTGAGGTGGTCGACCTGGCCCTGCGCGAGCTTGACCTGCCCGTCGGCCACCAGGTCGGCCGCGCCCACGTCGATGTAGTAGCCGGAGCCGCGTCGCAGGTACTTCATGAACAGGCCGGAGCCGTCGGCGCCCCAGTCGTGCCGGAAGCCGGCCTTCTCCAGCCGGGCGTAGAAGTCGGCGTCCCGGTCGGCCATCCGCTCGTACAGCGGGATCTGGAACTCGTGCATGATCCGGTACGGAATGGACGCGAAGATCATGTCGGCCTTGTCGGTGGTGACGCCGGCCGCGACCGCCCGCTCCGAGTAGAGGTCGCCCAGGCCGATGTCCATGAGCGAGGCCGACTTGACGATGTGCGTGGACGACCGCTGCACCATGGTCACGTCGGCGTCGTGCTCCCACAGCGCCCCGCAGATGTCGAAGGCCGAGTTGTTGGAGCCGATCACGACGACCTTCTTGCCGCTGTACGCCTCGGGGCCGGGGTGCTCGCTGGAGTGCTGCTGCTCGCCCCGGAAGACATCCCGGCCGGGCAGGACCGGTTGGTTGGGCTTGCCGGACATGCCGGTCGCGAAGACCACGTGGGCGGGGGTGAGCTCGACCGTTTCGTCGGGGCGGGTGACGGTCACCCGCCACTTCTTCGCGTGGGGGTCGAAGGTCGCGGATCGCACGTACGAGGACGACCAGTACGGCACCTCCATGACCCGGGTGTACATCTCCAGCCAGTCGCCGATCTTGTCCTTGGGCGAGAAGACCGGCCAGTTCGCGGGGAACGGCAGGTACGGCAGGTGGTCGTACCAGACCGGGTCGTGCAGGCAGAGGCTCTTGTAACGGCCGCGCCACTGGTCACCCGGCCGCGCGTGCTTGTCGATCACCAGCGCGGGCACGCCGAGCTGCCGCAGCCGGGCGCCGAGGGCGATACCGCCCTGACCACCCCCGATGACCACGACGTACGGATCGGCGTCCGCCTCCTCCCGCGCCCGGCGCTCCTTCCACGACAGGCGGCCCTTGCTCAGCGTGTGCTCGACGCCTTGCGGCCGGCGCTCGCCCTGCTGCTCCTCAAAACCCTTGAGCTCGCGCAGAGTCGTCAGCAGGGTCCAGGCGCCCTCGGGCTTGAGCCGCAGGTGGCCGGTGCCGCGCCCGACCGCGGTCTCGAACCGGATCCACGCGTCGATCACCCCGTCGGCCTCGGTGGGCTCCTCGGTCAGCTCGAAGTTGTCGGGGTCGATGTGATCGAGGGTGGTGGTGAGCAGATCCGCGACACCCTCGCGGCCCTCGACGGTCGTGATGTTCCAGGAGAAGGCGACAAGATCGCGCCAATAACACTCCGGGGCGAAGAGATCGGCGGCGGCCTGGACATCGCGGGCGCGCAGGGCGGCGGTGAAAGCCGCCAGCCAGTCGCCGGCGCGCTGCTGGGGGGAGGTGCCGAGGGTCTGCGTCATGAGGTCCACGAAACCGGCTCGCCTACGGTCCGCAACACCGTTGCAACACATTGCATCGTTCGGCCTATGCTCACAGCCAGGGCCGGCGGGGGAGCGGGGCGACCGCGGGGAGGCGGCGTGGGCGACTACAGCGCGGTGCGGCCGGGCACCGATCTCACGCGGTACGCCCGTGACCTGCTTCGGGTGCACGACGCCGTGCTGGCCGGGCACCGGCCGCCGCATCGGCCGCGGGCGCTGGTCGAGCGTTCCTGGTCGCGGGTGCTCGGGCTCGGGCTCGACCCCAGCCGGGCCAACGCGCGGGATCCGCTGCCGGCGGGCGCGGTCGAGCGGCGCCGCCGGGACTCCGGGCTCGCGCCGGTCATCGCCGACCTGCTGCGGATGGCCGACGATGCCGCGTTCCTGCTGGTCGTGACCGGGGCCGACGGGACCATCCTGTGGCGGGCCGGGCCGTCCGCCCTGCGCCGGCGGGCCGACTCGCTCGGGTTCGCCGAGGGTGCGCTCTGGACCGAGGCCGCCGTCGGCACCAACGCGATCGGCACGGCGCTGGTCGAGGCCGCGCCCGTGCAGCTCTTCTCGGCCGAGCATTTCGAGCAGGCCCAGCACGCCTGGTACTGCTCGGCCCATCCCGTGCACGACCCGCGGACCGGCGATCTGCTCGGCATCGTCGACGTGAGTGGCCCTGCCCTCACCCTGCACCCGGCGATCCGGGTGCTGGTCGAGACCGGGGTGCGGCTGGCCGAGGCCCGGCTGTGGCGCCATCACGCCGACCGGCTGGAGCGGCTGCGGCGCTCGGCCGCGCACGTGACCGGCACCGCCCGCGGGCCGCTGCTGATCGTCGACGATCACGGCTGGGTGGCCCACGCCAGCGGGGTTTCCGCGCGGGACCGGATCGGCGCGCCCACCTCGGGCGCCCCACTCGCCGTACCGGGCCTGGGTCTCTGCCGGGCCGAACGCCTGCCGGAAGGCTGGCTCGTGCGTCCCGCCGGGCCGCCAGCCGCGATCTCGGCGACGCTCGATCTCACCGGTGCGCCTCCGCTCTTGGAGGTACGCGGTGAAGCCGAGCCCTGGCGCACGCCGCTGACCCGGCGGCACGCCGACATCCTGGCCCTGCTGCACAATTGCGGCCCGGCCGGCCTGACCGCCGGGCAGATGAGCCGCTTCCTGTACGGCGACGCCGCGCACGTCGTCACCGTCCGGGCCGAGATCAGCCGGTTGCGGCGGGCCGTCGGGGCGCTGGTCGCCACGAACCCGTACCGCCTGGCCGACGGCGTGACCCTCGCCGTGCTGAACTGACCGGCCCGGCGCCGCCCTTTCCTCAGACCTTTACGGCGCCCCGAAGTTCCTTACTTCGCGCCGCTCCCGGCCGATGGGCACGACTATGGACGTCACTGGTACGGCTCGGCGGTTCCGTGCGGATCCCGCCCTGCTCGCGCTCGGCGTCGCCGGTGTCGTTCTCGCTCTGTGGTTCCTGGCCGGGCCGGGTGGCGCGACCGTCTCCTGGGCCGTGCAGACGGCCCTGGACGTGTCGGTCGCCGTGTTCTCGTGGCGGCTGGTCCGGGCGACGGCCGGCCGCAGGCATGCCCGGCGGTTCTGGTGGGCGGTCCTGGGCGCCGGGGTCGCCTGCACGCTCGGCGACGGCTACCAGACGATCTTGGCGGTTCTGCATCGCTCCGGGCATCAGCCGAGCGTGGTGCAGACCGGCTTCGTCGTGCTCGGCATGGTGATCGCCATCGTGGCGATGGTGTGTCACCCGCTCGGCGGGACCGGACGGCAGCGGCTGCGGTTGTGGCTCGACGCGATCACCGTGCTGGCCGCGGTCGCCGTGTTCCTGTGGTACTTCGTGCTGGCCGATGTGCTCGCCGACGGCAACCACGCCGAGGTGGTGGCGGCCGCCGCCACCTCCGCGGTCATGCTGCTGCTCAGCGTCGGGTTGCTGAAGCTGCTGCTCAGCGGCACCGCGCCGTTCTCCTGGGGTCCCGGCCTGCTGGCCACGACGGGCGTGGCCGGCACCGCCATCGCCGCCTCCACCGTGACGTTGCTGATCGGCGCCGACAACCCCAGCGTGATCTACCTGTCGCAGCTGCTGCCGTGCCTGCTGATGCCCGTGGGGCTGCGCTGGCAGGAGCTGCGGATGCGCCGCCGCGGCCCGGACGCCGGCCCGGCCGAGAACCGTCGTGGCAGCCGCCTGCCGTACGTGGCTGTTGTCGCCGTCCAGCTGCTGCTGGTGGCCGCGCTGACCACCCGCGGCGCCGAGCCCCAGGTGTGGGGCGTCTCGGTCGGCGCCGTCATGATCACCGTGCTGGTGCTGAGCCGGCAGATGGCCGCGTTCACCGACAACGAGCGGCTGCGCGAGTGGTTCCAGTCGGTCCTGCAGCACTCGTCCGACCTCACGCTGGTGGTCGGGGCCGACGGGCTGGTGCGTTTCGCCACCCCGGCCGCCCGGCGCATCCTGGGCGCCGGCCCCGACCAACTGGTCGGCACGCTGCTCGCCGACCGGGTGCGGCCCGAAGACCGGCCGCTGTTGGCGTCGCTGGTGACCCGGCTGGCGGCCGAGCGGGGGGCCGACGCCGACGCCGAGTTGCGGCTGCGGCACACCGACGGGTCGTACCGCTGGTTGCAGGTCGTCGGGGTCGACCTGACCGGCAATCCGAGCGTGCAGGGAATCGTCTTCAACGCCCGCGACGTCACCGAGGCCCGCCGGCTGCACGACGAGCTGAGCCACCGGGCCACCCACGACCCGCTGACCGGGCTGGCCAACCGGAGCCTGCTCGAGCAGCGGCTCGGCGAGGTGCCGGCCGGTGAGACGGTGAGCGTGCTGCTGGTCGACCTGGACGGGTTCAAGCCGGTCAACGACCGGTACGGCCACCACGCCGGCGACCAGGTGCTGGCCGCCGTGGCCGACCGGCTCGCGGGCCTGGCCGGCGGCGACGGGCTGGCCGCCCGGCTCGGCGGCGACGAGTTCGCCGTGCTGCTGCCGGGCGCGGGCGGCGATCAGGCCGAGGCGCTGGCCGCCCGCATCACCGCAGCCGTCGGCGATCCGATCTGGGTGACCGCCACCCAGGAGGTCACGGTCGGGGCGAGCGTCGGCGTGGCCACCGGCTCACCCCGCGACGCCGGTCAGCTGCTGCGCGACGCCGATGCCGCGATGTACCGGGCGAAAGCGGTCCGGCGCTCGGCCTCGCCTCAGCGGTGACCCGGCGGCGGTCCGTACGCCTGCATCGGGCTGACGTGCAGCGGCGCCGGCGGGACGCGTCTGCGGGTGAAGTGGTCGCGGGCCGAGCGCGGCGCGGTCAGCGTGACGATCGCCGCGATCGAGGCGACCAGCACGCCGGTGCCGGCGACCGGGATGCTGCCGGCGACCGCGACGATGAGCATCATGATGGCCCCGAACAGGGCCGCGAACGGCAACAGGACCAGGCTGGTGATCCACGCCCACATCTTTCCTCGGCGAACGAGGCGGCCCAGCACCAGGATGAAGATCCCGAAGATCAGCACGATCGAGTTGAGCACCAGGAAGACGGCGCGGGCGCCGGAGCTCCAGTCGTCCTGCTGCAGGTTCATGAGCACGCCGTAGGCGACCTGACCGGTCGCGAACAGGCCGGCTATCGCGACCAGACTGGCGCCGATCTCCACCGAGCGTGGCGTTCCCCCGTGTGACATCCGGGCATCATAGACGTCTATCCGATGCGCTGTCCGTACACGTGGCCGACCTTGAGAACCATCAGCACCCGGCGGTCGTCGACCATCACCTGGCGGTACTCGTCCCAGTCCGGGTGCTCACCGGCCGCCCGGCGGTAGTAGTCGACCAGCGCCTCCACCTCGGGCCCGTTCGGGTCGGCGCCGGGCCCGATCAGCTCGACCTCGCCCTCGGCGGTGGCCCACGATCGGCCGTCGGCGCTGGTGACCTCCAGCGCGGCCCGCGGGTCGCGGCGCAGGTTGGCCGTCTTGGCCCGGCGGTCGGTGATCGACACGAGGATCTGCTCGGCCTCGCGGTCGTAGTACGGCGTGACGGGGGAGAGCTGCGGCAGGCCGTTGGCCTTGATGGTGGCGAGCACGCCGAGGCGGCTGCCGGCCAGCAGCGTACGGGGGTCGAAATCAGACATGGGTGAGCACCTCTCGCAGAAGGGTGTTGACCGCTTCGCGCCCGGCGCGGTTGGCGCCGACCGTGGACTGGGACGGGCCGAACCCGATCAGATGCACGCGGGGATCGCCGGCCACCTGGGTGCCGGTCATCCGGATGCCGCCGCTCTCGTTGCGCAGGTGCAGCGGCTCCAGGTGGGCCAGATCGGCCTTGAAGCCGGTCGCCCACAGGATCACGTCGACCGCGGTGAACGACCCGTCGGCCTCGCGCACGCCGTACGGCTCGATCGCGGTGAACATCGGCCGGCGCTCCAGCGCGCCGCGTTCCCTGGCCGCCACCGCGTACGGGGTCCAGGCCAGATCGGTGTACGAGACGACGCTGCCGGTGGGCCGCCCGGCCTCGACGTCGGCCACCACCTTGGCGATGATCCCGCTCCCGTCGAACTCGCCGGCGTCCTTGAACACCGGCTCGCGGCGCGTGTACCAGTACGTGGTGGCGACCCGCGAGATCTCCTCGAGCTGCTGCAAGGCCGAGATGCCGCCGCCGACCACGGCCACCCTTCTTCCGGCCAGCCGGTCGGCCGATACGTACTCCTGGGTGTGCAGTTGCCGCCCGGCGAAGGTCTCCTGGCCGGGATAGTGCGGCCGCACCGGATTGGTCCAGGTGCCGGTCGCGTTGATGATCGCCCGCGCCTGCCACGGCCCCGCGTCCGACTCGACGATCAAAGACCGGTCAGGCCCGTTCCGTACGGCGGTGACGCGCACCGGCCGCAGGATCGGAAGTTTGCTGGCCCGCTCGAACTCCGCGAAGTAGCGCGGCACGGCGACCCGGCTCGGCTCGGCCGGGTCGAGCGGCGGCTTGGGGAACCCGGGCAGATCGAAGATGCCGTTGACGGTGGCGATGCGCAGCGACTCCCACCGGTGCCGCCACGCCCCACCCGGCGCCGACCCCGCGTCGAGCACGACGAAATCGACGCCGCGCCGCTTGAGGTGGTAGGCGGCCGACAGCCCGGCCTGACCACCCCCGATGACCACCACCGTCACCTGTCGCACGACCGGGCCAACCTACAAGGTCACGGTGGTATTCCCATAGATCTTGGCCGACACCCACTGCTCGAACGAGGTGAGCGGGATGCCCACAGGTCACGGGCGAACTCGGGGCGGGCCGGCTGGGCGACCTCGTTCATCAGCTGCATCGACAGGACGGCGTACGGGGGCATGCCCGCCGCGACGGCCTCCTGCGCGGTCATGTCGGGGGCGGTCATCCGCAGGATCGCGGCGATCTCGGTCATCGACAGGTAGTCGCCGGCCAGTTCCAGCTCGGTGAACCGGCCGGGGTCGACGATGGCGGTCGCGACGGCCGTCGCGCACCCGGTCCTCGATGCCGGCCTTGCTCGCGTAGTACGGCCGCAGCGGCGCCCAGCGCTCGTCGGGCGGGAGCCGGCGCGAACCCGAGACGGAGGAGTGCACGAAGTGCTCGACGTTCGCCGCGCGGGCGGCCTCGATGAGGTTGACGGCCTGCTGGAGCTCGCCGGCGAAGTCGAACGCGCCGTCCTTGAACGAGGGCATCTGCATCGAGAAGACGGCGGTGACGCCCCGGACCGCCTCGGCCAGCGAGTCGCGGTCGTTGAGGTCCGCGATCACGTGGTCGCCCTCGATCGGCTTGCGCACCAACGCGCGTACCGCCAAGCCCTTTGCCTTCAGAGCGCGCATGACCGCGCCGCCCTGCTGCCCGGTCGCGCCGACCACTAAGACCGACATAGTGCTCCTCCCTTGAAGCGGCGGGGTGCGCCGCTTCCGTGGGGAGTAACATATGGCGGTCCCCGCCGCTTAGCAAACGAGGAGGTCAGGCCCGTGCGCGCCGACGCCCGCCGCAACTACGCCCGCTTGCTGTCCGTGGCCACCGAGGCCATCGCGGCCGAGGGCGCCGACGCCTCCCTGGAACAGATCGCCCGCACCGCCGGCGTCGGATCGGGCACCGCGCGGCGGCACTTCCCCACCCGGCACGCCCTGCTCGAGGCCGTCTTCACCGGCCAGATCGACACCCTCACGGCCCGGGCCGAGGAGCTGGCCGGCCACCCCGACCCGCGCGCCGCCCTGCTGGAGTGGCTGGCCGCCGTGACATCCTTCGCCTCGACGGTGCGCGGCCTGGCCGAGGCCCTCAACCGCGACCCCACCGCCGACCCGTCCGAGCCGCACGACCATTGCGCCACCGCCCGCCTCACCGCCGCCGGCGCCCCGCTGGTCACCCGGGCCGCCCCCGCCCTGACCCCCGGCGTCACCATCACCGACCTGCTCAACCTGGTCACCGGCATCGCCCTGGCCACCGAGCACCACCCCACCCCGGCCCCCGAAGCCACCCGCCTCCTGCACCTCACCATCACCGGCATCAGCCCGGCGCCGCTCCCCACCCCGTAAGCGTGGGGAGCGGCGCCGGGCCGCCGGCGAGGTTGTCAGATCAGTTCGGCGGCGAGGGCGCGGAAGGCCCCGGCCGGGAAGGTCTTGGTGTCGCCGCCGTTGAGGACCTGGATGGCTACCTCGTCGGCGCCGGCGCGGTAGTGCTTCTCCAGGCCTTCGGCCACCTGGGATGCCGTACCCCACGGGATGACCGCGTCGACCAGGCGGTCGCTGCCGCCGCCGGCCAGATCCTCGTCGGTCCAGCCGAAGCGGCGCAGGTTGTTGGTGTAGTTCGGCAGCGTCAGGTAGCCGCTGGTGTACTGCCGGGCGATGGCGCGTGCGGCCTCGGCGTCCGGCTCGAGCACCACCGCCACCTCGGGCGCGAGCAGCTTGCCGGGCCCCAGGGCGGCGCGGGCCTCGGCGGTGTGCTCGGCGGTGGTGAAGTACGGGTGGGCGCCGGCCGAACGGTCGCGGGCGAGCCCCATCATCTTCGGGCCGAGGGCGGCCAGGACCCGGCGCTCGGGGGCGAGCCCGGCGGCGTCGAGGTCGTCCAGGTAGCCGACCATCTTGGAGTACGGCTTGCGGTATTCGGTGCCGTCACCCTCGACCAGTACGGCGTGACTGGCGCCCAGGCCGAGCAGGAAGCGCCCGGGGTGGTCCCGTTCGGCGTCCTCGGTGAAGGCGGCCACCTCGGCCGGCGTCGTGTGCCAGATGGTGGCGATGCCGGTGGCCACCCCGATGCGGGAAGTGCCGTCCAGCAGCTCCCGGAAGCGCGCCGGGAGGGTCTTCTCGAACCCGGCCGAGAACCAGATCCGCGAGTAGCCGAGCCCTTCCAGCTCGGCCGCGGCGTCGAGAGCGGCCTGCGGGCTCTCCGAGGCGAGGAAGAAGGGTTGCCAGACGCTGACGAGTCGTTGTGCCATGAACTGAACACTACGACCCGTCAGCGTCCGGCCCGGCTCACCACCAGCGCTGCTCGCGGGCCTCGTCCGTACCGCCGGTGTTGTCCAGCCCGTCCAGGGTGGCCACGTCGCCCTCGGTCAGCTCGAAGTCGAAGACCCGCGCGTTCTGCTCGATGCGCTCGCGGTGGGTCGACTTGGGCAGCACGATGAGGCCGCGCTGCACGGCCCAGCGGATCAGCACCTGGGCCGGGGTGCGGTCGAGCCGCTCGGCGATCGCGGCCACCTGCGGGTCCCCGAGGTGCTTGCCGGTGCCCAACGGGCTGTACGCCTCCAGCGCCACCCCGCGCTGCTCGCAGCCCTCCAGCAGGTCACGCCGGAACTCGAACGGACTGAACTGCACCTGGTTGACGACCGGCTGCTCGTCGGCCACCTTGAGCAGCTCGTCGATCTCGGCCACGCTGAAGTTGGAGACCCCGATCGACCGGGCGTAGCCCTGCTCCTTGGCCCGCTGCATGCCGTCCCAGGCCCAGGTCGGCCCGCCCTGCGGCCAGTGCACGATGTAGAGGTCGACCGAGTCGATCCCGAGCCGCTCGAGGCTGCGCTGCGCCTCGGCCTCCGGGTCCTTGGATCCCGGGTAGAACTTCGTCGTGATGTAGACGTCCTCCCGGGCGATCCCGCTGTCGCGCAGCGCCCGCCCGACGCTGGCCTCGTTGCCGTACGCCTGCGCGGTGTCGATGTGGCGGTAACCGGCCTCGAGCGCCCACCGCACGGCCTGCTCGCACTCGGGCCCGTCCGGCACCTGCCACACACCCAGCGCGAGCAGCGGGATCTCGGTGCCGTCGGCGAGCACCCGGGCCCGCCCGTCCTGTGTCAGAGCCATCTCTGTTCTCCTGCCGTCTTGATCAACACCTTTCGGTGCCCAGTCTGCACTGCCCACCGTCGCGGCGAAGAAACCGCTCCTGTCGTGGCCTTCGCCACCGGGGCCTCGTGCCGAGCGGGAAGACGCTGCCGGCCAGGAGGGCGGCGGTGAACCCGGCCAGGAAGCCGGCCGGGTTGTGCCCGGACCGGGTGTCGGCCGGCTGGTAGATCTGGGTCAGGCTGCCGGTGTCGCGGGCGGGGACCGTGTCGCCCACCTCGGCCCCTGGTGGCAGCCCGCCGGCCAGCTCCATGTCCCGGCGGACGGCCGTGCCGTCGTCGCCGCGGAAGTCACCGAACCACCCGCACCGCTGTCGTCATCAAGCGGACGCGCACCGCTCGAGGATGGCGCCGGCGATCTATTTCCGTAAGGTCACCTGCCTATTACGAAAAAGGAAACAAGACTTTTCGATAAACGTGCCAAAGTTATGGACGCGGCGACAGAAGTGGGCCTACGGTGACCGGAAATCGATGCTCATCGAGGTCTGGCGGTCCGATGAAAAAGACACCATTAGCCCTGCTCGCCGTCGCCACTCTCGCGGGCCTGCTGCCCGCCATGCCCGCCTCCGCGGCCGTCCCGCCGCAGGAACCGGGCGTCACTCTGCGCACGTACGACCTGCAGACGTCGCGGGACACGATCTGCACGCTCAAGACCGGCCAGACCCCGAACGTCGACAAGAAGATGACGACGGTCAACTGGACGACCGCGGCCGACTTCGGCCTCGAGGACCGGTTCCAGTCCGAGGTCATCGGCAACGTCAACATCACCACGGCCGGGACGTACGGGTTCCGGCTGACCAGCGACGACGGGTCGCGCCTGCTGATCGACGGGGCGACCGTCATCAACCACGACGGCGCGCACGGGGCGACCGCCAAGGAGGGCAGCGTCAGCCTGACGACGGGCTACCACGCGCTGCACATCGACTACTTCGAACGCGACGGCGGTCAGCAGCTCACCCTGGAATGGCGGCCGCCGGGCGTCACCGCGTACAGCCTGGTCCCGAATAGTGTCTTGAGCACGGACGCCGGGGTCGTGCGGGTGACCGCGCCCGGCCGCAAGGAGTGCGAGGGCGCCGGGGACAGTCCGGGTGACGGGCTGCCGCTGACCGGCGTGCATCCCGGGTACACGCTGACGAATCTGCGCCCGTCGGGCTTCCAGCCGCAGGTGAGCGCGATGGACTGGTTCCCGGACGGGCGGCTGGCCATCGCCACCTGGGGTGGCAGCGACACGGTGGCCGGCGAGGTCTACGTCCTCAGTGGAGTCACCGGCACCACGTCGCCGAGCCAGGTCACGTACAAGAAGATCGCGACCGGGCTGCGCGAGCCGATGGGTCTGAAGATCGTCGACGGCAAGATCTACGTGTCCCAGAAGCACGAGCTGACCGAGCTCAACGACACCAACGGCGACGGCACGATCGACCAGTACCGCCGGGTCGCCACGTGGCCGTTCGACGGGAACTTCCACGAGTTCGCGTTCGGCCTGCTCTACCAGGACGGGTTCTTCTACCTGAACCTGTCCGTCTCGATCAACCTGGGCGGCGCGACGACCGACCCGCAGGGCTCGCCCAACCGCGGCACCACCCTGAAGATCAACCGCTCGACCGGGGCCGTGCAGTACATCGCGGGCGGGCTGCGCACCCCCGACGGCCTCAACTTCGGGCCCGAGGGCGACATCTTCGTGCTGGACAACCAGGGCGGCTGGCTGCCCGCGTCGAAGCTGGTGCAGATCAAGCAGGACCGGTTCTTCGGCCACTACACCAACCCGGACGGCCCGTTCGACCTGCAGCCGGTCAGCCAGCCCGTGCTGTGGCTGCCGCAGAACGAGATCGCCAACTCGCCGAGCACCCCGGTCATGCTCAACTCGGGGCCGTTCTCGGGGCAGATGCTGTTCGGCGACGTGACGTACGGCGGTCTGCAGCGGGCGTACCTGGAGAAGGTCAACGGCCAGTACCAGGGCGCGGTCTTCCGGCTCACCCAGGGCCTGGAGATGGGCGTGCTGCGGCTGAGCCAGGGCCCGGACGGGGCGCTCTACGTCGGCGGGCTCGGCGCCGGGGGCAACTGGGGCCAGGAGGGCAAGCTGACATACGGGTTGCAGAAGCTCACGCCCAACGGAAGCAGCGTCTTCGACATCAAAGCGATGCGCGCCGTGGCCGACGGATTCGAGCTCGAATACACGCAACCGGTCTCCGAGGCGACCGCGGCCCAGCTGGCCGCCCGCTACAAGGCCGAGCAGTGGCGGTACGTGCCGACGCCGGACTACGGCGGCCCGAAGGTGGACGAGGAGGCGCTGCCGGTCACCTCGGCCACGCTCTCGGCCGACCGGCTCAAGGTGACGCTGAAGCTCTCCGGGCTCAAGCCGGGGCGGGTCGTGCACGTGCGCTCCCCGCGGCCGTTCACCTCGACCGCCGGGCAGTCGCTGTGGAGCACCGAGGCCTGGTACACGCTGAACAGCCTGGCCGACGGGACGACGCTCAAGTCGGACGGGGTCGAGGCGGAGTGGTCGGGGCTCAGCGGCAACGCGTCGGTCGCCACGGACCACACCGGATACACGGGATCCGGCTTCTCGGCCGGGCACAGCGCGGCCGGCGCGGCGACGACGTTCACCGTCAACGTGCCGTCGGCCGGGGCGTACCCGATCTCGCTGCGCTACAGCAACGGGCCGAACCCGGCCGCCGGCACCAAGACGATCAGCCTGTACGTCAACGGGACGCGGGTGAAGCAGGTCAGCCTGGCCGACACCGGCAACTGGGACACGTGGGCCACCGTGGCCGACTCGGTGACGTTGCGGGCCGGCGGCAACACCGTCTCCTACCGCGTCGACACCGGGGACAGCGGGCACGTCAACCTGGACAGCCTGACCGTCGGCTCCACCGCCGCGCCGGGCACCCGCACCGGAACCATCACCGGCATCGCCGGCAAGTGCCTCGACGTGGACAACGCGACCATCACCGACGGCGCCAAGGTGCAGCTCTGGACGTGCAACAGCTCCTCCGCGCAGAGCTGGACCCGCGAGGGTGACAGCTTGCGCGCGCTCGGCAAGTGCCTCGACGTCGACAACGCCGGCACCGCCAACGGCACGAAGGTGCAGTTGTGGACGTGCAACAACAGCGCCGCCCAGGTGTGGCAGGCCCAGGCCAACGGGTCGCTGCTCAACCCGCAGTCGGGCAAGGTGCTCGACGCGGCCGGCGGCGCGAGCGCGGACGGCACGGCGGTGCAGCTGTGGGAGTGGGCCGACGTGGCCCAGCAACGCTGGACGCACAACAACCCGAGCCGGGTCACGCTCTTCAACGGCGGGACCCTCGGCGCCTTCCGGAACGCCGACGGCAGCGCGCCGACGTGGCCGGTCTCCGGCGGCTCGGCCGAGGTGCTCGGCGGAGACCTGAGGACCAAGCAGACGTACGGCGACTTCAAGCTCCACGTCGAGTTCTGGCTCCCCAACCTGCCCGCCGACGTGACCGGCCAGCAGCGCGCCAACAGCGGCATCTACCTGCAGGACCGATACGAGGTGCAGGTCCTGGACACGTACGGCAAAGCGGTCCTGGCCAACGACGACAGCGCCGCCATCTACCAGAAACGGGCCGCTTCCTCGAACGCCGGCACGGCCCCGGAAACCTGGCAGTCCTACGACATCACCTTCCGCGCCGCCCGCTGGAACGGCACCACGAAGACCGAGAACGCCCGCGCAACCGTCGTCTGGAACGGCGTAACCGTCCACAACAACATCGAGATCGACGGCCCCACCGGCAACGGGGCCGCCGAAGGCCCCTCCGCCCAGCCCATCCGCCTCCAGGACCACGGCGACCCGGGCGCCAACGTCCGCTACCGCAACATCTGGATCGAACCGGCCTGACCGCAGCCCGTCTCAGTCGCCTCCGGGCAGCGTCACCGTGGCCAGGACCATGCGGTGGTCGCTGCCCGGCAGGTCGTAGGCGGCGTAGTCGCTGATGCCGAGGCGGCGGTCGACCAGGACGTGGTCGATGGTGATGGGTGGGAGCCTGCGGTTGCCGTACCAGCCCCAGCTCGGAACCAGGCCCCGGCCGAGCGTGGCCGCCGCGTCGCGGTAGCCGCGGCCGATCAGCGTGCGCAGTTGGGCATGGTCGAGGGTCGAGTTGAAGTCGCCGAGGAGGATCCGCGCCGGGCCGTCGGGGTCGGGCGCGGGCTGCTCGGCCTGATCCCGCCGCCAGATCCCCAGCACCGACAGCGAATACGGCGACGCCGGGTGCGCCGACTCGACGACGACCGGCCGGGCGCCCGGCACCTGAATCGTTCCGTACGCCTGCTGGAACCCGCCGTTGTTGAGCCGGAACCCTTTGTCACTCAACGGATAGCGCGAATACACGGCCGACCCCGTGGTGCCGTACGGATCCCGCGGCCGCTGCCCGGCGATCGACGAGTACGGCAGCAGCTCCTCGAGCCCGGCCGACTTGAGCGCGGCCTGCCCCGCCGCCGTGAACTCCTGCAGGGCCAGCACACCGACATCCTCACTGCGCACCTTGCGCACGATCGTGTCCGGATCGCCCAGCCCGGTGAGCATGTTGGCGGTGAGCACCGTCAACGCGATCCCGTCGCGCGGCCCCCGGTCCCGGTCCGCCACCATCCGCGGCCCGACACACCCGAGCAGCACCAGCGTGGTCAGCCCCGCCACGGCCGCCGCCCGCCACTGTTTGAAGCCGAGCGCCAGCCCGAGCGGAACCAGGGTCCAGACCAGCGCGTACGGCGTGAAGGGCAGCACGATCACCGCGGGCCCCGGCGTCCACCCGCTGACCCGGACCACCGCCCAGACCAGCCCCGGCACCACCAGCCCCCACCCGATGATCTTCACACGGCTCACCCTAGGTGTTCTGCCCAGAGAGGTTGGGAACGCGGTGGGCGGGTGGGCCGCCGATGGCGGAGTGGTGCCGGTGGACTCTTCTATGTCTGTCAAGCAGCCTGCGGGCAAGCGTCCGGCTCGGTGTGGAGCCTTTCGAGGGTCCGATAGAGCTGACGGGCGAGGT